>NZ_JAEN01000011.1:0-160637 GCF_000518925.1 Paracoccus sp. J39
ATCGCCGCGGCCGGCATGGCGTTCATGCCCGGACCGCCGGACACCTATTACGAGATGTCGCATCGCCGGGTGAAAGGCCATCAGGAGCCCATCGAGCGCATGAAGAAGCACGGCATCCTGATCGACGGCGANGGGGTCGTGGGCGGCGGCACGACCCGGGTGCTGCTGCAGATCTTCTCGAAGACGGTGATCGGGCCGATCTTCTTCGAGTTCATCCAGCGCAAGGGCGATGACGGTTTCGGCGAGGGCAATTTCCGCGCCCTGTTCGAATCCATCGAAGAGACGGCAGGATCAGGATCGCCTGACCGTTGGCGGCCCTTCCGTCGAAATGACAGAAGATATCGCGCGTAAGGATCAGGCAAGGCTGCAATAACCTTGCCGGTCCGATCCCCGAAGCCGATGCTGTAGCCGTCCCCCCGGGCGGTGCCGCGCAGGGTCAGGGTATCGTTGTCCTCGACAAAGCTGCGCGCGGCGCCGTTCCAGCTCAGCTCCAGCAGGCTGCCCCTGCTGGCCTTCTCCAGCCCCGCGATCGCCTGGGACCCGAACTGGCGGCGCAGCTGGAAACCGCGCTGCGCCACCTGATGCGCCCCGAGCAGGGGGAAGGCAAGCTCACAGCGATTTCGCCAGCGTCTCCAGCTGGTCGGCGGCCATGTTCCAGCCGTCGTGAAAGCCCATCTGCTCGTGCTGCTTCAGGGTCTCCTCGTTCCAATGCATGGCGCGGGCCAGATAGCGCGTCCGCTCCCCCTGCGGCTCGAACTCGACATGCGAGACCATGAAGGCCCGCTCGGTCGGCACCCAGCCCGGCCGGAAGGCATCGGTCGAGACCAGCCGGCGCTGCGGCTCGATCTCCAGGAAGACGCCGATATTCTCGAACCGCTCGCCCTCGGGCCCGTTCATGACAGAGAAGAATTCGCCGCCCGGACGCAGGTCCATGCGCGCCTCGGACACATACCAGGGTTTCGGGCAGAACCATTGTTTCAGCAGCTCCGGCTCGGTCCAGCAGCGCCAGAGTCCGGCGACCGGCGCGTCCAGCACGCGGTCCAGCGTCAGCACATGGGCAGGTGGGGTGGTCATGGCATTTCTCCTTGTGGGCTTGATGGTCTGCTTCAAGGACGCGGGCCGGGCGGCGATCCCGACAGGGGCCGCGAAAAAATTTTCAACCCGGTTCCGGGCCGGCCCGCAGGCCGTCGAGCTGGCGGCGGATATGCGCCGCCTCGGCTGCCGTGCCTGCCAGCGCGATGGCCCGGGAAACGCCTCGCGCGCCGCGTCGTTCCGGCCCAGCTGGCGCAGCAGGGCGCCGCGCAGCCCGTGCAGGTAGAAATAGCCGTCCAGCCGCTCGCGCAGCGGCTCGACCATCTCCAGCGCCGCCTCGGCGCCTTGCAGCTTCATCACCGCCACGGCGCGGTTCAGCGTCACCACCGGCGAGGGGGCGTGCCGCTCCAGCGCGGCATAGAGCCGGTCGATGCCGGCCCAGTCGGTCTCCTCCGGCCGGGCGGCGCGGGCATGCAGCGCCGCGATGGCCGCCTGGATCTGATAGGGGCCGGGCCGGCGGTGCAGCATCGCCTTGTCCAGCATGGCCAGCGCCTCGGCGATCATGGCGCGGTTCCAGCGGCCGCGGTCCTGATCCTCCAGCAGCACCGGCCCGCCCTCGGCATCGAAACGCGCCGCCTGCCGCGAATGCTGGATGAGCATCAGCGCCAGCAGGCCCATCATCTCGGGCTCGGCGGGGAAAAGGCGCAGCAGCAGCCGCGCCAGCCGGATCGCCTCGTCGCACAGCGCCGCGCGCTCGCTGGCGGGGTTCGCGTCGGTATAGCCCTCGTTGAAGACCAGATAGATCATCGCCGCGACGGCGGCGAAACGCTGGGCCCGTTCGACGGGGCCGGGGGTGTCGAAGGGGATCTCGGCCCGTGCGATGCGGGCCTTGGCGCGGGTGATGCGCTGCTCCATGGCGCGCGGCGCGACCAGGAAGGCGCGGGCGATGCGCTCGACCGGCAGGCCCGAGACGATGCGCAGCGCCAGCGCGATCTGCTGCGTCGCCGGAAGCTCGGGGTGGCAGCAGATGAACAGCAGCCGCAGGATGTCGTCGCGGTAATCCGCCGCGTCCAGCCGCTCGGCCAGATCGGGGCCGTCGGGCTGGCCGGGAACCGCGTCGCCGGGCGGCAGCTCGGTCTGGCGGGTCCGGCGACGAAGCTGGTCCAGCGCCGCGTTGCGCCCGACCATGACCAGCCAGGCCTCGGCATTGCGCGGCGGGCCGTTCCGCGGCCAATGCCGCAGGGCGCGCAGGCAGGCTTCCTGATAGGCCTCCTCGGCCAGGTCGAGATCGCGGAAATAGCGCAGCAGCGCGGCCATGGCGCGCGGGCGGGCCCCGACCAGCCGCGTCTCGATCCAGTCGGGATCGGCTTCGATCATCCGGGCGCCTCCGTGCCGGGGGAATAAAGCATGACCGGCCGGATCTCGTAGGCACCGCCGGGATTGGCCTCGCCCAGGTCGCGGGCGATCTGCAGCGCCATGTCCAGCCCCTCGACCTCGACGAGGTAGAAGCCCAGAAGCTGCTCCTTGGTCTCGGCATAGGGGCCGTCCAGCACCACCTGCTCGTCCTTGCGGAAGGTGGTGGCGGCGCTGGTCGGCATCAGCCGGGCGACGGGACCGAAATGCGCGGCCCATTTGCGGTGCACGCCGTCCAGCCGCGCCATCACGGCCGCCTCTTCCTCGCTTGTCCAGGCGGAGGTCATCGCCTCGTCGTTATAGCAGAGCAGGGTATAGAGCATCGGGTTCTCCTTGCGCCAAGGACGGACCGGGGTCCGCCGTCCCGACACTGGCCGGAAAATTTTCCGGGGCCTAGCCCGGAGGCGACGAAAACGCCGCCGCGGGCGGGCCGCGGCGGCGTCATGCCGGCATCCGGCGGGCCGGATCAGAAGACGAAGTCGTTCATGTCGAGCTGCGACAGCTGCATGTCGCGGATGGTCACCGAACTGTCGGCCGACAGCCGCAGCACGACGTCGTCGCCGACCTGCCGGGCAGTGTCGATCACCGCCTGAACCTGCGCCCGGCTGAAATCGTCGAAGTCGAGCCGGTCCACGCCGTTCTGGAAATCGGTGACGATGTCGCGGCCGTCGCCGCGCTCGAACTCGAAGACATCGGCGCCGGCGCCGCCGGTCAGGATGTCGTTGCCGCGGCCGCCCTCCAGCCGGTCGCGGCCCGCGCCTCCGTGCAGCCGGTCGTTGCCGGCATCGCCGTCCAGCTCGTCATTGCCGATGCCGCCGAACAGCAGGTCATTGCCGCCGCCGCCCTCGAGCTCGTCATGGCCGGCCCCGCCGTAAAGCGTATCGGCCCCGGCATCGCCTTCCAGCTCGTCATTGCCGTTGCCGCCATGCAGGATATCGTTGCCGGCGCCGCCTTCCAGCTCGTCCGCGCCCTCGCCGCCATGAAGAAGGTCGTCGCCGTTGCCGCCGCGCAGGGCGTCGCGGCCGGCCCCGCCATAGAGCGAATCGCGGCCGTCGCCGCCATCAAGCCGGTCGTCGCCGGCAAGGCCGAACAGCCGGTCATTGCCGCCCAGGCCCGACAGCCAGTCGCCGAATGCCGTGCCGTTCAGCGTATCCGCGAAATTCGTTCCGATCTTGCGCACCATGTCCTGATCCTTTCCTGTGCTGAGGCGGCGGGTCGCCCCTGCCGCGAAGGTCATGGCGGGAATGCCACGGACCGGCTGACAGTGCTCTGACCCCGGCTGTCAGCGGGCTGTCAGAATGCCCCGACCTGGGCGGAAAGCCGCCCATGGCGGGCTGTTGCCGTTTCGGCACGCCGGGGTCACGGCGCGGGCCGGCACCGCGCCTTGTCAGCCGGCTGTCAGGCCGCCGCCGCTATGACCGGCGGCATGAGACCGCTTGTCCTTCTGTCCCTGGCCCTGACGCTCTGCCCGCCGCCGGTCACGGGGCAGGGCCTGTCGGCGCCGGATTTCGAATTCGCCCGCGACGCCGTGGAGCGCGGCGAGATCCTGCCCCTTGCCGAGGTGCTGGCGCGGCTGCAAGGATCGCATCCGGGCCGGGTGGTCGAGGTGGAGTTCGAGGATGAGGACGGCATCCTCGCCTATGAGATCGGGCTGGTCACCGCCGACGGCCGGCTGATCGAGGTCGAGCTGGACGCCCGCACCGGGCGGATCCTGGCGCTGGACGAAGACGATGCGGATGATGCGGATGAGGATGACTGATGCGCGCCCTGATCGTCGAGGATGAGCCCCGGATCGCCGCCGACCTGGAGCGGGCGCTGAAGGCGGCAGGCTTTCTGGTCGAGCGCGCCGCCGATGGCGAGACCGCCTGGTTCCGCGGCGGCACCGAGAGCTACGACCTGATCGTGCTGGACCTGAACCTGCCGCGGCTGGACGGGCTGACGGTGCTGAAACGCTGGCGGGCCGAGGGCTGCGAAAGCCCGGTGCTGATCCTGACCGCGCGCGGCGCCTGGACCGAGCGGGTCGAGGGCATCGATGCCGGCGCCGACGACTACCTGCCCAAGCCCTTCCGCATGGAGGAGCTGATCGCCCGCGCCCGGGCGCTGGTGCGCCGCGCCGGCGGGCGGGGCAACGCCACCCAGCAGGTCGGGCGGCTGACGGTGGACCTGAACCGCATGACCGCCGCCATCGACGGCATCCCGGTCCCGGTGACGCCGCTGGAATTCCGCCTCGTCTCCTATCTGGCGCTGAACCGCGATCGCAGCGTGCCGCCGACCGAGTTGCTGGAACATCTCTACGGCGACGACGATTCGCGCGAGACCAATGCCGTCGAGGCGGTCGTCACCCGGCTGCGCCGCAAGCTGGGGCCGGGGGTGATCGGCACCCGGCGCGGCTTCGGCTATCACCTCGACGGCGGCCCGGCGGCGTCGCAGGGCAAGGCATGATGCGTTCGATCCGCTGGCGGCTGGTGCTGGCCGGAGGGCTGGCGATCGCGCTGGCGCTGGCGCTGTCGGGCATGGGGCTTGCCGTGCTGTTCGAGCGTCATGTCGAGCGCGTCGCCGTCGCCGACCTGCAGGCGCGGGCCCTGGCGCTGGCCGCCATGGTGCGGCCCGGGGGCGAGGCCGGCGCCAGCCTGCGCGCGCCGCCGGACGACCCGCTCTACGACCAGCCCTTCTCGGGCCATTACTGGCAGGTCATGCTGGGCGCCGAGCTGCGCCGCTCGCGCTCGCTGTGGGACTATACCCTGCCGACCGGCGAGCCCGCGCCGGCGCCGGGCGAAACCGCGGTGCGAACGCTGGCCGGCCCGCAGGGCGAGCCGCTGCTGGCGGTCGAGCAAAGCCTGACGGTCGGCCGCGGCGACCCGCCGCTGCCCTTGCGCATCATCGTCGCCTCGGACCGCGACGAGCTGGCGCTGGCCCGACGCGGCTTTCTGGACGACCTGCTGCCCTATCTGGCGCTGCTCGGCGCGGCGCTGCTGCTGGCCAGCTGGCTGCAGATCACCGTCGGGCTGCGGCCGCTGGGGCAGGTCGGGGCGCGGGTGGCGGCGCTGGCCTCGGGCGCGCGCGCGCGCATCGGGCTGGACCTGCCGACCGAGGTGATCCCGCTGGCGACCCAGATCGACCGACTCCTGGACGCGCGCGACGAAGAGCTGGCCCGGGCCCGCCACCGCGCCGCCGACCTGGCGCATGGCTTCAAGACCCCACTGCAGGCGCTGCTGGGCGATGCGGCCCGGCTGCGCGCCGACGGCGAGGCCGAGATCGCCGCCAGCATCGAAACCGTCGCCACCCAGATGCGCCGCCATGTCGACCGCGAGCTGGCGCGGGCGCGCATCCAGTCCTCCCGCAGCGGCCAGTCCGCCGATCCGGGGGCGCTTCTGGCCAAGCTGATCGGCGTGCTGCGCCGTACGCCGCGCGGTGCGGAGATCGACTGGCGGCTGTCCGCGCCGCCCGGCCCCCTGGCCCGGATCGATCCCGACGACCTGACCGAGGCGCTCGGCGCGCTGCTGGAAAACGCCATGCGCCATGCCCGGGCGCGGGTCACGGCCTCGGTCCGCGTCGCGGGCGCGCGGCTGGTCATCGCCATCCGCGACGACGGGCCGGGCGTGCCCGAACCCGCGCTGGCCCGGCTGACCAGGCGCGGGCTGAGCCTCGATCCCGACGGCGAGGGGCAGGGCATCGGCCTGGCCGTGGTCTCGGACATCGCCGATGCCGCGCAGGGCGCGCTGCGGCTGGAAAACGCCCATCCCGGCCTGCGGGCCGAGCTGCATCTCGACGCTCTGCCGCCCGCCGCCCGGGACTTGGCGCTTTCACCGTTTTCCAAATACTCATGAGGCAACCGCGCATCCCGCGCCGCCTCGCGGCAAAGGGGCCATTCAGCGCAGCGTCACCGCGACGTTGTCGATCAGCCGCACGCCCTCCAGCCAGGCCGCGACCAGCAGCCGCGCCGGCCGGCCCGGGCGCGGCTCGCCCAGCGACTCGCCGTCGCGCAGCTCAAGATATTCGACCGGCCCCAGCCCCGCCGCCTCCAGCCCGGCCCGGGCCGCCGCCAGCGTGGCCTCCACCGGCTCGCCGGCCTCGATGCGCCGCGCCGCCTCGAACAGCGCCTGCGGCAGGGCCGAGGCCAGCGCGCGGCCCCCGGCCGTCAGGCGCTGGTTGCGCGAGGACAGGGCCAGCCCGTCCTCGGCCCGCACGCAGGGGCAGGGGACGACCTCGACCGGCAGTTTCAGGTCCTGCACCAGCCGCCGCACCAGCTGCAGCTGCTGCCAGTCCTTTTCGCCGAAGAAGGCGCGGTCGGCCTGGGTCATGTTGAACAGCAGCGTCACCACCGTCGCCACGCCGTCGAAATGCCCCGGCCGATGCGCGCCCTCCAGCGGGTCGGACACGCCCGAAACCGAGATCACCGTGGCATGGCCGGGCGGATAGACCTCGTCGCCCTCGGGCACGAAAAGCGCGTCCACGCCCAGCGGGCCGAGCAGCGCGGCATCGGCATGTTCGGTGCGCGGATAACGGGCGAAATCCTCGGCATTGTTGAACTGGCGCGGGTTGACGAACAGGGTGACGATCACCCGGTCGCAGCTGGCGCGCGCCGCGCGGACCAGGCTCAGATGCCCCTCGTGCAGCGCGCCCATGGTCGGCACCACGCCGATGGTTTCGCCGCGGGACTTCCAGCCGCGCACCAGCGCACGCAGCTCGGCCAGCGGCCGGACGATGGGCGCGCTCATGCAGGCTTGCCCTCGGCGAAGGCGTGCTCGGGGCCGGGAAAGCGGCGGGCCCGCACCTCGGCGGCATAGCCGGCGATGGCGGCATCGGCATCCTGGCCCAGCTCGGCGTAGCGCTTGACGAATTTGGGCCGGAAATCCGAGAACAGCCCCAGCATGTCGTCGACCACCAGAACCTGGCCATCGCAATCGACCCCGGCGCCGATGCCGATGCTGGGCACCGGGATCTCTTGGGTGATGCGCCGCCCCAGCGCCTCGGGCAGCTTTTCCAGCACCACGGCGAAGGCGCCGGCATCGGCCAGCGCCGCGGCATCGAGGGCGATGCGGTCGGCCTCGTGATGCCCGCGGCCCTGCACCTTGTAGCCGCCCAGCGTGTTGATCGATTGCGGCGTCAGCCCGACATGGCCCATCACCGGGATGCCGCGCGCCACCAGGAAGGCCACGGTGTCGGCCATGTGCCGGCCGCCTTCCAGCTTGACCGCCTGGCAGCCGGTCTCGGCCATCAGCCGCGCGGCGTTGCGGAAGGCCTGCTCGCGCCCCTCCTCATAGCTGCCGAAGGGCATGTCCACCACCATGCAGGCGCGCGCGCAGCCCCGCGCCACCGCCTTGCCGTGCAGGATCATCATCTCCATGGTGACGCCAAGGGTCGAGGGCAGGCCGTGCAGGACCATGCCCAGGCTGTCGCCCACCAGCGCGATATCGCAATGCGCATCCACCAGCCGGGCCATGGGGGTGGTATAGGCCGTCAGGCAGACCACGGGCTCGCCGCCCTTGCGGGCACGGATGTCATCGGGGCTCAGACGGCCCTTGCGATCGGGGGTCGCGCTCATCACTCTCTCCGTTATCCAGGGCCTCGGCGGCCGCTGCCCGAATATTTGATTCCTTCCGCCATGTCTCGCAATAAAATGATGCAGATGCAGCATTTCTGCGCACGAAAAGAAGCCCAACCTATTCGCGTCCCTTGCAGCCGGGCCGGTTTCCGTCGTCGATTCAATCGGATCACCGGCTGCAGGTGGGGGAGACAACGGCAATCGCGACAGGTGATGCCTCCAGCTCTGCTGTCAGGGAGAATCTGCCGCGCTGAATTACAATATTTGAAGAAATTTCCACCGATTGGATAAGCTTCGTTGCCCTGCTTTCTGGAAAGATGGCAGCAAGCGGGGCAGGGCGGCCCCAAAACGGGCGGGCCTTGCGATCCGGCCGGCGGCTTGACATGCCGGGGGACCGGGCCTAGTGCCGGTTTTCGGCCCCTGCGGGCCTGACCAACCAGCGCCGCGCCTGCGCGGCCGTTTCCTCGGGATCGAGACATGACGCTGAAAGCTGCCATCCTTGGGGCCTCGGGTTACACGGGGGCGGAACTCGTCCGCCTCCTCGCCACCCATCCCCGGATCGAGATCGCCGCGCTTTCCGCCGACCGCAAGGCGGGGCAGGGCTATGACGAAGTCTTTCCGCATCTGCGACACCTGAAGCTGCCGGCGCTGGTCAGGATGGAGGAGATCGACTTCTCGGCCATCGACCTGGTGTTCTGCGCCCTGCCGCACGGGCTTAGCCAGCCGCTGGTCGGGCAGCTGCCGGGCGATGTGAAGATCGTCGACCTGGGCGCCGATTTCCGGCTGCGCGATCCGGCGGATTACAGGAAATGGTATGGGCTCGACCATGCCGCGCCCGGGATCCAGCCGCAGGCGGTCTATGGCCTGACCGAATTCTATCGCGACCAGATCCGCGAGGCGCGGCTGGTCGCCGGCACCGGCTGCAATGCCGCCACCGTGCAATTCGCGCTGCGGCCGCTGATCGCATCAGAGCTGATCGACCTGGACGACATCATCTGCGACCTGAAGAACGGCGTGTCCGGGGCAGGGCGCTCGCTCAAGGAAAACATGCTCTTCGCCGAGCGGTCCGAGGATGTGGCGGGCTATTCCCAGGGCGGCAAGCACCGCCACCTGGGCGAGTTCGACCAGGAATTCTCGGCCCTGGCCGGGCGCGAGGTGCGCATCCAGTTCACCCCGCATCTGGTCCCGGTGAACCGCGGCATCCTGGCATCCTGCTACCTGAAGGGCGAGCCGCAGGCGGTACATGCCGCGCTGGCGGCGGCCTATGCCGACGAGCCGTTCATCGTGGTGCTGCCCTTTGGGCAACTGCCGGCAATGGCCCATGTCCAGGGCTCGAACTTCTGCCATATCGGCGTGACGGGCGACCGGATTTCGGGGCGGACGCTGGTCGTCTCGACGCTGGACAACCTGTGCAAGGGCTCCTCGGGGCAGGCGGTGCAGAATGCCAACCTGATGCTGGGCCTGCCGGAAACCGAAGGGCTGATGCTGGCGCCGATCTTCCCCTGACGGGCGCCGCCAGAGGGCACCTCGTCCACGATCCTCAAGGGCGGCGCGCGGAACCGGAAGGCGGGCCCGCGCGTCTTGTCCAATATGAGCGGCGCCTTGCCGCTTCACAGGAGGACATACGAGATGCGTAGCCTGATTGCGACAGCCGTTTCCGCGTTGGTGCTTCTGCTGGCCGGTTGCGGCGACAACCCCACCGAACGCGCTGCGACCGGCGGGCTGGGCGGAGCCGTCATCGCCGGTCCGGCCGGTGCGGTGGTGGGCGGGACCATCGGCGCCGCGACCGCGGATTGATCCGCAGGGTCCCGCCGTTCCCCGGATGACGCTGCATGACGAGAAAGGGCAGGGCGCGAGCACGCCCCTGCCCAAGGGCGTCAGAAATCAGCTCTTGGCGCGCTCGACATAGGTCAGGTCGGCGGTGTTGATGATCACCTTGGTGCCCACGCCGATATGCGGCGGCACCATGATGCGCACGCCGTTATGCGCCATGGCCGGCTTGTAGCTGGACGAGGCGGTCTGGCCCTTGACCACCGGCTCGGTCTCGACCACCTCGACCGTCACCTTCTGCGGCAGTTCGATGGCGATGGCGACGCCGTTATGGACCTGCAGGAAAACGCTGATGCCGTCCTCCAGGAAGACCTTGTCGTCGCCGACCACGTCGGGCGAGACGACGACCTGCTCATAGCTTTCCGGCTCCATGAAATGGAAGCCCTCGCCGTCCTCGTAGAGGAAGTTGTAGGCGCGTTCGTCCACATGGGCACGCTCGACCTGTTCGGTGGTCTTCCAGCGTTCCGAGACCTTGTTGCCGTCCGAGATGCGGCGCAGTTCGACCTGGGTCGTCGGCGTGCCCTTGCCGGGGTGGAAGTTGGTCGCCGTCAGGACGACATGGAGCTTGCCGTCGATCTCGACGACATTGCCTTTGCGAAGGCTGGAGGCGATGACTTTCAAGGCGGTTCCCTTGCCTGCTTTTCAAATTCCGGGGTGCCGGATACGAAGTCCGGCAAAGATGATGTCCCATAGCGTTTTCCGCAGCTTTGCGCCAGCCGCAAGCGGAAAACGACGCAAATGCAGGAGTTGTGCGCATGAAATCCGCCGATGAAAGCCCCTGGTGGGACCGCGACCGCCATGCCGGGCGCCGGCCGCTGCTGCTGGCGCGAAACCGCATCCAGGCCGCGACCCGCGACTGGCTGGGCGCCCAGGGCTTCATCGAGGTCGATCCGCTGGCGCTGGCCGTCAGCCCGGGAAACGAGGCGCATTTGCATGCTTTCGAGACCCGGCAGATCGGCAATGACGGCGTGCCGCGGCGGATGTATCTGCATACCAGCCCGGAATTTGCCATGAAGAAGCTGCTGGCGGCGGGCGAGGAGCGCATCTTCGCCTTCAGCCATGTCTGGCGCAACCGCGAGCGGGGGGCGCTGCACAGCCCGGAATTCACCATGCTGGAATGGTATCGTGCCGGTCAGGATTATCGTGTTCTTTTCGAGGATTGCGCGCAATATCTGCGGCATGCGGCGGAATGCGCCGGTGCCGATCTTCTGCGTTTTCGCGGCGCCGAATGCGACCCCTATGCCGCCCCCGAGGTGATGAGCGTGGCCGAGGCGTTCCGCGACTATGCCGGCATCGACCTGCTTTCGACCTGCGACGGGACCGAGACCGATGCTGCGGCGCTGCGCGCCCAGGCCGAAGGGCAGGGGGTGCGGCTGGCCGAGGATGACGGCTGGTCCGACATCCTGTCCCGCGTGCTGGTCGAGAAGGTCGAGCCGCATCTGGGCCATGGCCGGCCGCTGATCCTCGACCGCTATCCCGCCGCCGAGGCGGCGCTGGCCCGCCGGGCCGCGGACGAGCCGCGCGAGGCCGAGCGGTTCGAGCTTTACGCCTGCGGGGTCGAACTCGCCAACGGTTTCGGCGAGCTCACCGACCCGGTCGAGCAGCGCCGCCGCTTCCAGAAGGAGATGGAGGAAAAGGCGCGAATCTATGGCGAGCGTTACCCGCTGGACGAGGATTTCCTGGCCGCGCTGGCCTTCATGCCGCCGGCCTCGGGCTGCGCGCTGGGATTCGACCGGCTGGTGATGCTGGCCACCGGCGCGCCGCGGATCGACGAGGTGATCTGGACGCCTCTGGCGGAATGATCCGCAAATCAATTCCCTGCACGGATGATCTGAACCCGTTTGCGCAACCCGATAGAAAGGGCGGGCTGCCGCCGGAGCGGAATTTCCGGCTTTCGGCCTTGCGGATCGGGCGCTAGGCTGGGCCAAAACGCTCGACCAAGGGGACAGGAATGCGGTTTTCATTGCGACTTTCGGCAACGCTCACGGCCATGGCCCTGCTGCTGGGCGGCTGCGCCGGCAACTATCCCGGCACGGGGGTGCCGCAGCAGAGCCAGGAAATCAAATGGGGCCGCTACCAGAACCCGCCGCCCGAGAAGGTCGCCGGCCTGCGCGGCTGGGTCGAGGGCTTCAAGACCCGCGCCCGCAGCCAGGGCATCAGCGACAGCACCCTGGACTTCGCCTTTCGGGACGTGACCTATAACCCCGAGGTCATCCGCCGCTCGCAAAGTCAGGCCGAGTTCAAGAAATCCGTCTGGGAATATCTGGAAAACGCGGTTTCGGAAAAACGTCAGACCAACGGCCGGGCGGCGCTGGCGCAATATGGCGGCGTGCTGAGCCGCGTCGAGGCGGCCTATGGCGTGGAGAAGGAAATCGTCACCGCGGTCTGGGGCATGGAATCGACCTATGGTGAACGGCGCGGCGACCTGCCGCTGATCGAAAGCCTGGCCACGCTGGGCTATGAAGGCTACCGGGGCGAATTCTTCCGCAGCCAGCTGATGGCGGCGCTGCGCATCCTGCAGGCCGGCGACATCGATCCCGGCCACATGACCGGCAGCTGGGCCGGCGCCATGGGGCACACCCAGTTCATCCCGACCACCTATCTCAGCTTCGCTGTCGATTTCACCGGCGACGGGCGCCGCGACATCTGGTCGAACGACCCGACGGACGCGCTGGCCTCGGCGGGGAACTATCTGGCGAAATCCGGCTGGCAGCGCGGCCTGCCGGCGGCGGTCGAGGTCACGCTGCCGCCCGGCTTCAACACCGGCTTGGCCGGCAAGGGCAAGCGGCGCAGCGTCGCCGAATGGCAGTCGCTGGGCGTGCGCCAGGCCAACCAGCGGCCCTTGCCGCCCGCCGGCACCCCGACCGAGCTGATCCTGCCGGGCGGCTCCTCGGGCGCGGCCTTCCTGATCACCCGCAACTTCCACGCCATCCTGCGCTACAACAATGCCGACAGCTATGCGCTGGCGGTGTCGCATCTGGCGGATCGGTTGAAGGGCTATCCGGGGCTTGCCAATCCCTGGCCGGCCGACCATCCCGGCCTGCGCATCGAGCAGCGCAAGGAGATGCAGCGCCTGCTGACCGCGCGCGGTTTCGACACCCAGGGCGTTGACGGCAATGTCGGCTCGAACACGATCAGCGCCATCCGGGCCTATCAGACCTCGCGCGGCTTGCCCGTCACCGGCGAGCCCACGGCGGCATTGCTCGAACAGCTGCGCCGCGGCTGAGCAACAGTCTTCCGGGCCAGCGCCAGCGCGCGCTTGCCCGGTCGCTTCTGGCGCAGAGCCGGAATCCTTGCTGCTTGCGTGGCGGGTCGAAGCTGCTTGCGTGGCGGGTCGAAGCTGCTTGCGTGGCGGGTCGAACATGAGCCCGAGGCTTGGCTAAGCTCAGGCCGCATTAACCGACGTGAAGGCCAAGCCGACCTGGCATGAAGGTTGATGACATAACTCTGGTTATCATGATTTTCAGCGAATGTCGCGACAACCGAAAGAATGACCACTCTCGTGCAGGCTTCGACCCTTGACGCGCGATTGGAGGCGCCGCCCGCTCGGCACCGAAGACCAGCCCCAGGCAAATGCATGGAACTCGCCAAGATGGTGCGGCGCCCGTTCCAGTCCGGCTTTCTCATATAAACTCGGCTCTGGCGCCTTCGGAGTCACGGCCTCGGCCTCCACGTCCCACGATGGGAAAGCGCGTCGAGGGACAAGCCCGCTGCCCGATATCCGAAATCGGTCCTTCCGCCCCAAGGGGCCAGCCTGCCTTCGGGTTATTTTTCCTCCGCCGGAACCCCCTTCCGATCAAGGGCCGGCGCAAGCCCGCTCATCCGGCCAGCGCCAGTGCAGCGCCCGCCATCGCGGCCAGAAGCACCACCCGCCAGGGCGCGAGCTTCCAGCCCGTCAGGGCCACGAAACAGGCGAGCGCCAGCGCCAGGTCCGGCAGGCCGCCGATCGCGGTGGTAAAGACCGGGGAATACAGCGCCGCGCCCAGAATGCCGACCACGGCGGCATTCGCCCCCTGCATCAGCGATTGCGCCCCGGCCATGCGGCGGAAGCGGTCCCAGAACGGCAGGACGCCCAGCAGCACCAGAAATCCCGGCAGGAAGATCGCCAGCAGCGCAAGCGCGGCGCCCGGCACCCCGTTCGGCTCGGGCCCCAGGGCCGCGCCCAGATAGGCGGCAAAGGTGAAAAGCGGCCCCGGCACCGCCTGCGCCGCGCCATAGCCGGCCAGAAAGGCCTGCGGGCCGATCCAGCCGGGCTGCACCACCTCGGCATCCAGAAGCGGCAGCACGACATGGCCGCCGCCGAAGACCAGCGCCCCGGCGCGATAGAAGCTGTCGATCATCGCAAGCGCCTGCGACCCGTCCGCCAGCAGCGGCAGCAAGGCCAGCAGCGCCAGGAACAGCAGCAGGGCCGCCGCCCCCGCGCCTCGGGACAACGGCATGACCAGATGCCCGCTGACGGGCCTTGCCGCGCCGCGGCCCAGGGCAAGCCCCAGCCCCGCGCCGGCGGCGATGGCGAGAATCATGCCGGGGGCGCCCGGCAGCGCGGCCAGCACGACGACCGCGAGCACCGCGATCGCCGCGCGCTCGCGATCCGGGCACAGCTGCCGCGCCATGCCCCAGACCGCCTGGGCCACGATGGCCACCGCCACGACCTTGAGCCCGTGCAGCGCCCCCTGTCCCAGCGGCCCCGAAATCGCCGTCGCAGCCCCGGCAAACACCAGCAGGATCAGCGCCGAGGGCAAGGTGAAGGCGGTGAAGGCTGCAAGCGCCCCCAGCCAGCCGGCCCGCATCAGGCCCAGGGCAAAGCCGACCTGGCTCGAGGCCGGGCCGGGCAGGAACTGGCACAGCGCGATCAGATCGGCATAAGCGTGATCGTCCAGCCAGCGCCGCCGCACCACCAACTCGTCGCGGAAATAGCCCAGATGCGCAATCGGCCCGCCGAAGGAGGTCAGGCCCAGCCGCAGGAAGGCCCCGAAGACCTCGCCGGCGCTGCCGCGCGCGGGGTCGCTGTCGGAAACCGCGTTCGACATCCTGATCGCCCCTCTGCTGCCGCGGGCAGAGTGGCATCCCCGCCGCGCGGGGGCAAGCTGCCCGATCTCCTGGCGGAATGCGGCGTGAAGGGCGATCTTGCGGGCCGCGCGGGCTTCCCCTACATCATGGAGAACAGTGAAAGGAACCGCCATGGCGATGGAAGCCCAGGATATCGAAGCCCTGATCCGCGCTGCATTTCCCAATGCCCAGATCACCATCACCGACCTTGCCGGGGACGGAAACCATTATGCTGCCGAGGTGATCGACGAAAGCTTCCGCGGCCAGAACCGCGTGCAGCAGCAGCGCGCAGTCTATGCGGCGCTGCAGGGCCACATGGACGGCCCGAACGGCGCGCTGCATGCGCTTGCCCTGACCACCAAGGCCCCCGAATAAGATCAACCGCCAGCGTCGCGCCATGGCGACGCTTCAGCAAGGACCAGCAGAATGACCGACGCACGCCAGCAGATCCAGGACACCATCGACGGCAACGATGTCGTCCTGTTCATGAAAGGCACCAAGGAGATGCCTCAATGCGGCTTTTCAAGCCGCGTCGCCGGGGTGCTGAACTATATGAACGTCCAGTATCGCGACGTGAACGTGCTGGCGGACGAGGCGATCCGCCAGGGCATCAAGGAATTCTCGGACTGGCCGACGATTCCGCAGCTTTATGTCAAGGGCGAGTTCGTCGGCGGCTGCGACATCGTCACCGAGATGACCCTGTCGGGCGAGCTTGACCAGCTTTTCGAAAACGCGGGCGTGACCTATGACAAGGAAGCCGCCGACCGCATCCGCGAGGCCAATGCCTGACCGGGCGCCTGCCCTCACTGACAACGACGGCCCCGCATTGTCGGGGTCTTTTCCTTTTGAAAATAATGACTTACCGGAGGTTTATCAGAGTTCTTCCAGCAACCTCCGGCCCCGGGGGATGCATGGCGCGGACGGTCATCTGAAACGCTTGGCCGGCGCCTGCGGTTTTAGACAGTCAGCAGCGCCGGGAATCCTAACGACCTTCCGGCTGCCGCGTCGTTGGCGCGGCACCGACGAGCAAGAGCAAGACAAAAAACTTTAATAAAATAATCGTCCTATGGCATACACTTCAACCATCCTCGTAAGGATCGTCCATCCAGTCCTCGGCGGCGTCCCATTCCGGGGTGTCACGCTGCCGCCAGTCCTGGAAGCGCGAGGCCAGCGTCATGCCGACCGCGAAGGCCCCGATCAGCGGCGCTATGGCCGCTGCCCGCGATTGCGAGGCTGCCTGGACCTGTCCCGCGGCGCGGCGCAGCGCATCCGGGGGCAGGCCCAGCCGTTGCGCGGCCTGCTCTCCGGCGCGGCGCGCGGTGCCATAGACCCGCGCCTCGGCCCGGTCGGCCAGGCGGTCGGCCTTGTAGGACAGGCTGTCGGCGACGCTGTGGACGCGCTGCTCGGCCTGTTCCATCAGCCGATTGGCCTTTTGCGAGGCCCGCTCAAGCGCCGCATCCGCTGCGCCGGTGGCTTTCCCGATGGCGGCATCGGCGGCCAGCATCAGCCGCTGCTCGACCTCGGCCTTCAACTCGTCGGTGGTGGGCACGGGATGGCGCTCCTTGCGCGCCATCAGCATCACCAGCAGCCCGATCACCAGAAAGCCGATGCCGATGGCGAGGGAGGCGCCGAGCGCCCCCCAGCCAAGATGATCCGCCAGCCAGGTCCACAGCGCCGCAAGCAGGAAGCCGGCGCCGATCAGCAGGGCCAGCCCTGCCCCGGCGCCCAAGCCCGCGCGGCGCAGCCTGTCCGTCAGGGCAAGCTGCAGGTTCCGGGTGTAATCGAACATCGCCGGCCTCAGCGGCGCGCGATGATCAGGCCCAGCAGGAAGCCGACGCCCGCCGCGATCCCCAGCGCCTGGGCGGGGTTGCGGCGCACCATGCCCGAGACCTCGTCGTAATATTCCTCGGCATGGGCCGCGACCTCATGCGCCTGCCGCTCGCCCTGGCGATACAGCCGGCGAGCCTCATCGCGGGCGCGTTCGGCATAGTCATGGCCACGCTCGCGGACCGTCTCGGCATATTCGGCACCCCGCTGACGGGCGGTCTCGACGAATTCGGCGCCTTTCTCGCGCGCGGTTTCGTAAAGCTCGGCGCCGCGCTCGCGGGCGGTCTCATAGGCTTCGGTCGCCTCGTCGGCGGCGCGGCGGGCGTGGCGGCCCACCTCGTCGGCGGCCTCGCGCGCCTGGGCTTTCACTTCGTCGGCGGTGGCTTCAGGTTTCGCCATGACATTGTCCTTTCACAGGGCTGTATGGGTTTCGCAAGGCAAACACCCAAGCCGGCAGATCGTTCCCGGAACCGCCCGGATTTCCCGCCCGCCGCGTCAGGACGTCGCGTTACCGGGCCGGGTCACAGGGCTGCGTCGAAGGCCGGGATCAGCCGCGCCAGCGTGCCCTCGACATCGCCGAGCTTGTCCAGCCCGAACAGCCCGATGCGGAAGCTGCGGAAGCCCTCGCCCTCGTTCACCTGCAAGGGCACGCCCGCGGCGATCTGATAGCCGGCGGCCAGAAACTTGCGGCCGCTCTGCACCTCGGGGTCGTCGGTATAGCAGACCACCACGCCCGGCGCGGCAAAGCCCTCGGCCGCGACCGAGCGCAGCCCGCGCCGCGCCAGTTCCGAGCGCACCGCATCGCCCAGCCGCCACTGCGCCTCTCGCGCCGCCTCGAGGCCGAAGTCGCGCGTCTCGTTCATTGCATCGCGCAGGCCCAGCAGCGCGTCGGTCGGCAGAGTGGCGTGATAGGCATGGCCGCCATCCTCGTAAGCCTTCATGATCGCGCGCCATTTCTTCAGGTCCAGCGCGAAGCTGTCGCTGACCGTGGTCTCCAGCCGCTCGATCCCGCGCGGGGACAGCATCACCATCCCGGCCGAGGGCGAGGCCGACCAGCCCTTTTGCGGCGCCGAGATCAGCACGTCCACGCCCGTCTCGCGCATGTCGACCCAGATCGCGCCCGAGGCGATGCAGTCCAGCACCATGATCGCGCCGACCTCATGCGCGGCATCGGCCAGCGCCTTGATGTAATCGTCGGGCAGGATCATGCCCGCCGCCGTCTCGACATGCGGGGCGAAGACGGCATCGGGGCGGGCTTCGCGGATCTTGGCCACCACCTCCTCGACGGGTGCCGGGGCGAAGGGCGCGCGCAGCTCGTTGCCCTGGGGCCGGGCCATCATCACCGTGGTCTGGCGGGCAAAACCGCCGGCCTCGAAGATCTGGCTCCAGCGATAGCTGAAAAAGCCGTTGCGGACGATCAGCGCATGGGCGTCGCGGCCGAACTGGCGGGCCACCGCCTCCATGGCGCAGGTGCCGCCGCCCGGAACCAGCGCCACCGCCTCGGCCCCGTAGACCTCGCGCAGCATGGCCGAGATCTCGCGCATCGCGGCCTGGAATTTCTGCGACATGTGGTTGAGCGAGCGGTCGGTGAAGACGACCGAGAATTCCTGCAAGCCCTCGGGGTCCACATCGGGGCGAAGTCCGGGCATGGCCGATCCTTTCTGCTGTTGCAGGCCAACCCTAGCGCGACCCCGCGCCGCCGGCCAGCCCCACCGAGG
Source organism: Paracoccus sp. J39 (assembly GCF_000518925.1). NCBI lineage: Bacteria > Pseudomonadati > Pseudomonadota > Alphaproteobacteria > Rhodobacterales > Paracoccaceae > Paracoccus > Paracoccus sp. J39. Next base: position 18,415 of record NZ_JAEN01000011.1, read on the forward strand.
TCGCAGCGCCCCCTTGCCGCCCGCGCCCCGCACGACTAGCTTCGGGGGGAACAACCGACAGGCCAACCACCATGCGTATCGGCATTCTCAAATGCGGCCAATCGCCCGAAGAGCTTCGCGGCGAACTGGGCGATTATGACACCATGTTCGAGCGGCTCCTTGCCGGGCGGGGCTTCGATTTCGCCAGCTATCACGTGGAGAACATGCAGTTTCCGCAGGACGTCCGCGAGGCCGGGGGCTGGCTGCTGACCGGCTCGCGCCACGGCGTCTACGAGGACCACGCCTTCATCCCGCCGCTCCAGGACTTCATCCGCGCCGCCTATGCCGCGCGGGTGCCGATGGTCGGCATCTGCTTCGGCCATCAGATCATCGCCCAGGCGCTTGGCGGCCAGGTGGCGAAGCATCCCGAGGGCTGGGCCGTGGGGCCGCAGGATTACGATTTCGGCGGCGAACCGGTGCGGCTGAACGCCTGGCATCAGGACCAGGTGATCCGCCGCCCCGAGGCCGCCGAAATCGTCGCCAGCAACCCGTTCTGCGAAAACGCCGCGCTGGTCTATGACGACCGCGCCTTTACCGTGCAGGCGCATCCGGAATTCGACGACGCCTTCATCGAGGGCCTGATCGAGCACCGCGCCCGCGGCACGGTGCCCGGCGCGCTGCTGGACCGGGCCCGCGCCCGCATGGGCGGGCCGCTGCAATCGGGCAGCATCGCCGACCGGATCGAGGCCTTCTTCAAGGCGCCGCGCAGCTTTGCGGCGCAGGCGACACGGCAGGGGGCCGCATGAAATCGCACTGGATCGACGAAACCCCGCAGGCCGCGCAGGATTACGTCGCCGGGCGGCGGCTGGACGAGGTGGAATGCATCGTCGCCGACATCGCCGGGGTGGCGCGCGGCAAGGCCATGCCGGCCTCGAAATTCGCGCATCAGGAACGGTTCTACCTGCCGAATTCGATCTTCCTGCAGACCATCACCGGCGACTGGGCCGACAACCCGTCGGGCGCCTTCACCGAGCCCGACATGATCCTGACGCCGGATTTCTCGACCGCGACGGCGGCGCCCTGGACGGCGGACGTCACGCTGCAGGTCATCCACGACGTGTCCGACCAGTCGGGCAATCCGGTGCCGATCGCGCCGCGCAACGTGCTGAAACGCGTGGTCGATCTTTACCGGCAGAAGGGCTGGCGCCCCATCGTCGCGCCCGAGATGGAGTTCTTCCTGGTCGCGCGCAACATCGACCCGAACCAGCCGATCATGCCGCCCATGGGCCGCACCGGCCGCCGCGCCGCCGCCAAGCAGGCCTATTCCATGTCGGCGGTGGACGAATACGGCAAGGTCATCGACGACATCTACGACTTCGCCGAGGCCCAGGGCTTCGAGATCGACGGCATCCTGCAGGAAGGCGGCGCCGGCCAGGTCGAGATCAACCTGAACCACGGCGACCCGGTCGCCCTGGCCGACCAGATCTTCTATTTCAAGCGGCTGATCCGCGAGGCGGCGCTGCGCCACGACTGTTTCGCCACCTTCATGGCCAAGCCCATCGAGGGCGAGCCGGGCAGCGCCATGCATATCCACCATTCGGTCGTCGGGCTGGCGGACGGGCGCAACATCTTCTCGGACGAGCGGGGCCGCGAGACGCCGGCCTTCATGCATTTCATCGCCGGCATGCAGAAGCACCTGCCGGCGGCGGTGGCGCTGCTGGCGCCCTATGTCAACAGCTATCGCCGCTATGTCCCGGATTTCGCGGCGCCGATCAACCTGGAATGGGGGCGCGACAACCGCACCACCGGGCTGCGCGTGCCGATCTCGAAACCCGAGGCGCGGCGGATCGAGAACCGGCTGGCGGGCATGGATTGCAACCCCTATCTGGGTCTCGCCGCCAGCCTGGCCTGCGGCTATCTGGGCCTGGTCGAGGGCGAGAATCCGCGCGCCGAATGCCTGGGCGACGGCTATATGTCCGAGGACGAGCTGCCCTATAACCTGGGCGACGCGCTGGACCTGATGGACGAGAACACGGCGATGCGCGAGGTGCTGGGATCCGAGTTCATCGACGTCTATCAGGCGGTCAAGCGCAATGAATACAAGGAATTCCTGCAGGTCATCAGCCCATGGGAGCGCGAGCACCTGCTGCTGAACGTGTAGAGCCGGGCGCGGCCGGGCCCTTGCGCGCCGTCGGATGAGTATTTGAGAAACGGTGAAAGCCGAAGCATGAACCTGCTGTTTTCCAACGACCGGCGGGGGGAATATCCGCCCAGCCTCTATGCCGCGACCCGCGACCCGCTGCCGCCTTTCCCCGAGCAGCGGGGCGAGGAGCGCGCCGATGTCGTGGTGGTCGGCGCCGGCTATACCGGGCTTTCCGCGGCGCTGCATCTGGCCGAGGCGGGGCGCGACGTCGTGGTGCTGGAGGCGCATCGCGTCGGCTTCGGCGCCTCGGGGCGCAATGGCGGCCAGCTCGGCTCGGGCCAGCGGCTGGAGATCGACGAGCTGGAGCGGATGGCCGGGCGAGAGGCCGCCCACCGGCTTTGGAACATGGCCGAGGAGGCCAAGCGCCTGACCCGCGATCTGGCGGCGCGCGCCGGGGTGCCGGTGGCCGACGGCATCGCCCATGCCTTCCGCAAGCCCGCCGAGTTCGACCATGCCCGCGCCCTGATCGACAGGCTGGGGCGCGATTACGGCTATGACCGGATCGAGCCGCTCGACCGCGACGCCTTCCGGGCGCTGGTGCCGTCCGAGGCCTATATCGCCGGCGAGCTGGACCATGGTGCCGGGCATCTGCACCCGCTGAACCTGGCCATAGGCATGGCGCAGCTGGCCGATGCCGCAGGCGCCCGGATCCGCGAGCTGAGCCATGTCCACCACATCCGCCACGGCCGGCGCGCCGGCGAGAAAAGCGTGGTGCAGACCGGCAAGGGCCGGGTGGCCTGCGACCATGTCATCCTGGCGGCCAATGGCTATCTGGGCCATCTCGATGGCCATGTCGCCGCCCGCGTCATGCCGATCAACAATTTCATCGTCGCGACCGAGCCCCTGGGCCGGCGTGCAGCCGAGGTGCTGACCCGGCCCATCGGCGCGCATGACACGAAATTCGTGGTGAATTACTGGCGGCTCGATCCCGAGGGCCGGCTGATCTTCGGCGGCGGCGAGAATGTCAGCTATCGCTTTCCCGCCGATATCGCCGCCAAGGTGCGCAAGCCGCTGCTTGAGATCTATCCGGGCCTTGCCGATGTGGCGCTGACCCATGCCTGGGGCGGCACGCTGGCGATCACCATGAACCGGATGCCCTGCTTCGCCCGGCCGGCGCCCAACTGCCTGTCGGCCAGCGGCTATTCCGGGCACGGGCTGGCGCTGGCGACGCTGGCCGGCAAGCTGATGGCGCAGGCGGTGCAGGGCCAGGCCGAGGGATTCGACACCATGGCCGCCCTGCCCTCGCCCGCCTTTCCCGGCGGCGCTGCGCTGCGCTGGCCGCTGCTGGTCGCCGGCATGGGCTGGTATTCGCTGCGCGACCGGCTGGGCTTCTAGGATTTCCCGGCCAGCTCGCGTTCGCGCCTGGCCTTGGCGCGGGCGATGCGCTCGGCCATCTGCCTTTCGCGGTGGCGGTGATAGGCCCGGATCACCGGCACGGTCAGGTAATGCGCCGCGACGGAAACCGCGATTCCGGGCAGGATGCCCCCCACCGCATAGGGCAGGAAGATCTGCTGGTTGAACTGCAGCAGCTGGTCCCAATGCGCGACGCGGTCCGTCACCGGCGCCAGCAGGTTGTTCCACAGCTCGCTGCCGGCGCGGGTGAATTCGTCGAAGATCAGGTGCGGGGTGAACTTGCCCTCGACCCCCAGCATCCAGCGGCCGAGCCCGACCGAGGTCAGCGCGATGAAGGGCGTGGTCAGCGGATTGCCGACGAAGGTGCCCAAGAGCGCCGCCAGGATATTGCCGCGGATCAGCCAGGCCAGCGCCGCCGCGCCCATGAAATGGAAGCCGAAGAAGGGCGTGAACGAGATGAAGATGCCGCAGGCCCAGCCCCGCGCCACCCGATGCGGCTGGTCCGGCAGGCGGCGCAGCCGGTGCAGCACATATTTCGAGGCCCGCTTCCAGCCCGAGCGCGGATAGAACATCTCGGTCCACATCTGGGCATAGCTGAGCGGCTTGCGTCTCTTGAACATGCCGGGCCGACCTCAGCTCATATGGGCCGAAGGGTCCCGGATGCGCGAGACCTGCGCCACGTCGCTTTCGGCCTCGAGCGCGGTCAGCAGCGTGTGCATGTGCTCGCGGTCGCGCAGCTCGATCTCGACGCGCAGCCGGTAGAAATCCGGCTTGCGATCGACGAATTCCAGATCCGAGATATTCGCCCCCTGCGCGCCGATCAGCGTGCAGATCCGGCCCAGCACCCCGGCATCGTGGCGGATGGTCAAGGACAGCATGGTCGAATAGGCCGCCGGGTGCTGGCCCTCGCGCCAGTGCAGGTCGACCCAGCGTTCCGGGCTGTCCTCGAACTCGGCCAGCACCGGGCAGTCGATGGCATGGATCACCACCCCCTTGCCGCGATAGGTGATGCCGACGATGCGCTCGCCCGGCAGGGGATTGCAGCAGGGCGCGCGGGTGAATTCCTGATCGGCCTCCAGCCCGGCGACGGCGCGCTTGGCGTCGATCTCGCTGCGCTTCTGGGCCAGTTCGGGATAAAGCGTGGTCAGCACGTCATGGGCCGAGATCTCGGCGCTGCCGATGCGGGCCAGCAGCTCGTCCGTATCGGGCAGCGCCATGGTCTTGGCCGCGATGCGCAGCGCCTTGTCGCTGACCTTGCGCCCGACATGCTCGAAGGCCACCCGCACCAGTTCCGAACCCAGCCGGATGAAGCGCGTCCGGTCCTCCTGCCGCAGCGAGCGGCGGATGGCGGCCTTGGCGCGGCCGGTGACGACGATGTCGAGCCAGGTCGCCTGCGGCCGCTGGCCGGAGGCGGCGATGATCTCGACCGACTGGCCGTTCTTGAGCCGCGTCCACAGCGGCACGCGGATGCCGTCCACCTTCGCGCCCACGCAGGAACTGCCCAGCCGGGTATGGATGGCATAGGCGAAATCCAGCGGCGTCGCGCCTTTCGGCAGCGGGATCACGTCGCCCTTGGGCGAGAAGCAAAACACCTGGTCGGAATACATCTCAAGCTTCACATGCTCGAGGAATTCGTCGTGGTCCTCTTCGCCGAAACGCTCGGTCAGGCTGGCGATCCATTCGCCCGGATCGATGGCAAAGGGGTTCGCCGTGCGCACCCCGTCGCGATAGGCCCAATGCGCGGCCACGCCCGCCTCGGCCACCTCGTGCATCTGCCGGGTGCGGATCTGCACCTCGACCCGCTTTCCGTCGCGGCCCGAGACGGTGGTGTGGATCGAGCGGTAGCCGTTCGCCTTGGGCTGGCTGATGTAATCCTTGAACCGGCCGGGCACGGCGCGCCAGCGGTGATGGATGACGCCCAGGGTGCGATAGCAGTCGGCCTCGGTCCGGGTGATGATGCGGAAGCCGTAGATGTCCGACAGGCGCGAGAAGGAAAGCTGCTTTTCCTGCATCTTGCGCCAGATGCTGAAGGGCCGCTTGGCGCGGCCGTAGACATCGGCCTCGATCCCCTCGCGTTCAAGCTCGGCGCGGATGTCGGCGGTGATCTTGGGAATCACGTCGCCGGATTCGCGCTGCAGGCTGACAAAGCGGCGGATGATCGAGTTGCGCGCCTCGGGGTTGATGACCTTGAAGGCCAGGTCCTCAAGCTCCTCGCGCATCCATTGCATGCCCATGCGGCCGGCCAGCGGCGCATAGATGTCCATGGTCTCGCGCGCCTTCTGCAGCTGCTTTTCCGGGCGCATGGACTTGATGGTCCGCATGTTGTGCAGACGGTCGGCCAGCTTGACCAGGATCACGCGAAGATCGCGCGACATGGCCATGAAAAGCTTGCGGAAATTCTCGGCCTGCTTGGAATGCGCGCCCGAAAGCTGCAGATTGGTCAGCTTGGTGACCCCATCGACCAGATCGGCGATCTCGCGCCCGAAGATCTGCGCCACCTCGGCCCAGGTCGAACGCGTGTCCTCGATCGTGTCGTGCAGCAGGGCGGTGACGATGGTGGCATCGTCCAGCCGCATCTCGGTCAGGATGGCGGCGACCGCGACGGGATGGGTGAAATAGGGCTCGCCCGAATGGCGGAACTGCCCCTCATGCATGCGACGCCCGTATTCGTAGGCGTCGCGGATCAGCTCGGCATTGGTGCGCGGGTTGTAATTGCGGATAAGCGCGATGAGGTCTTCGACGTCGATCATGTTCAGCCCAAGACCTTTGGACTCAGTTCCTGCCTTGCGCTTCCAGCATCATGCGCAGCATGCGCTCCTCGGATTCCTCGTCGGCGGGCTTCGGACGGTCGATCTCGGCGCCCAGAAGCAGCGCCATCGCGTCCTCCTCGGGCTCGTCGACCTCGATCTGGGTCTGCTGGGCCTCGATCATGCGCTCGCGCAGTTCGTCCACGGGCTGGGTCTCGTCGGCGATCTCGCGCAGCGAGACCACGGGATTCTTGTCATTGTCGCGGTCGACGGTCAGCGGGCTCCCCGCCGCGATTTCACGCGCGCGATGGGCCGCCAGCATCACCAGGTCAAAACGGTTCGGAACCTTGTCGACGCAATCTTCGACTGTAACGCGGGCCATCGGTCACCTTATCAGCTGGAATCGGGGTGCAGGGCGAAGCCGGATATTTGGGTGCGCGAAACGGAAATGTCAAGCACTTGCCGGCCGCATCCCGGCCATGGCCTCGGGCGGCAGCGCCGCCAGCATCTGCGCCACGCTGAGCCCAAGGCGCGGATGCACCCAGCCGGGCGCGATCTCGGCCAGGGGCGCCAGCACGAAGCCGCGGTCCTGCAGCCGCGGATGCGGCAGGATCAGCTGCTCGGGCGTGTGGCGCGGCTGTTCCTCGGGCGGCAGGCTGCGCCAACGGTCCTGCGCATCCGCGTCGGGCAGCACCAGATCGCCATGCGCCAGCAGGTCCAGGTCCAGCCCCCGCGCCTGCCAGCGCGGCCCGTCGCGGCGGCGTCCCAGCGCCGCCTCGATCGCGTGCAGCTCGCGCAGGAGTTGATCGGGCGGCAGCGCGCAGGAAAGTGAAACCGCAGCGTTCACATAATCGGGACCGGAACCGGCCGGCACCGCCGGGGTGGACCAGAATCGGCTGACGGCAAGCGGCACAACCGCAGGTAATTTCAAAAGCTTATCCAGCGCGAAACGCAAGCTGTCCGATGGGATACCTGCCGAACTAGGCAGGTTTGCACCCAGCGCCACCAGGACTAAGTTCGCCTTCTGACTTTGGTAAAGAGACATCTTGGGGGAATCGTGTTTTACAAGGATGATCGGCTGGCGTTGTTCATCGACGGGTCGAATCTTTATGCTGCCGCGAAGGCGCTTGGCTTCGATATCGACTACAAGCTCTTGCGGCAGGAATTCGAGCGGCGCGGCAAGCTGATCCGCGCCTATTACTATACGGCCCTGCTGGAGAACGAGGATTACTCACCGATCCGTCCGCTGGTCGACTGGCTGCATTACAACGGCTATTCCATGGTGACGAAACCCGCGCGTGAATATACCGACGCTCTGGGCCGCCGCAAGGTCAAGGGCAACATGGATGTCGAGCTGGTCATCAACGCCATGGAGCTGGCGCCGCGGCTGGACCATGCGGTGCTGTTCTCGGGCGACGGCGATTTCCGGCCGCTGGTCGAGGCGCTGCAGCGCCAGGGCGTGCGGGTCTCGGTGGTCTCGACCATGCGCAGCCAGCCGCCGATGATCGCCGACGAGTTGCGCCGCCAGGCCGACAATTTCATCGAACTGGACGCGCTGCGCGACATCATCGGTCGCCCGCCCCGCGAAAGCGCCCCGCAGCAGGACGCCTGAACCCCCGGCGCCGCCGAAGACCCCGTCCCGGCGGGCCGGCGCCTTTCCCTTCCCCCGCCGCGGCGGGCCAAGGGTCTTTCTTTCCCCGATCATCCACCGCTTCCTGACAGGCTTGGCCATATCCGGCTTGCCAGGCGGCCGCGTTTCGGCGATACGCCCCCTTGCCGGTCCCGAAAGGGCCAAGAGGGAATCCGCGGCGCATCCCTGCGCCAACCGGAACTGCCCCCGCAACTGTAGGCGGCGAGCCGCGTCCGATCACGTCACTGGGTCCTCGACCCGGGAAGGCCAGGACAGGCAGAGACCCGCCAGTCAGGAGACCTGCCGGCGCCTTGACGTTCACACCGGGCGGGGTTGTCCGGGGAGGGTGAGATGACGACAGCCAGACGCGGTCCCATGCCGCCTGCCCCGCCTTGCGGGCAGGACGCGGTCCGCCAAGCCCAACGTTGCGCCGCCTCCGGCCCCTGGTCCCAACCAGATGGAGACGGAGCATGTTCCTGCGTTCGGGCCTGATCGGCCTTTCCCTGTCCCTTGCCGCATTCGCCGCCCATGCCGGCGCGACCGGCTATCCGCTGACGGTCGAGAACTGCGGCCAGACGCTGGAATTCGACGCCGCGCCGGCCTCGGCGGTAAGCGTCGGCCAGGCCGCGACCGAGGTGCTTTACGCGCTCGGCCTCGGCGACAAGGTCGCCGGCACCTCGGTCTGGTTCAGCGAGGTGCTGCCGCAGTTCCGGGACATCGACGCCAAGGTCGCACGGCTGGCCGACAACGATCCCAGCTTCGAAAGCGTGGTGGCCAAGAAGCCGGGGCTGGTCGCGGTGCAATATGAATGGCATGTCGGCCCGCAGGGCATCGTCGCCACCCGCGAGCAGTTCCACGAGCTCGGCATCCCGACCTATGTCATGCCGGCCGATTGCGTCGGCAAGGACAACACGGTCGGGCTTGACGGCACGCGGCTGGCGATGTTCTCGACCGCGAGCCTCTACCAGGGCATCGAGGAACTGGCGGCGATCTTCGACGTGCAGGACCGGGGCGCCGCGCTGGTCGCAGACCTGAAGGCGCGCGAGGAGACGGCCGAGGCCGAGGCCAGGGCGCTGGGGCTCAAGGACGGATCGGCGGTGTTCTGGTTCTCCTCGGCCGAGATGGACATCGATCCCTATGTCGCCGGCCGCAAGGGTGCGCCGGGCTACATGATGGAGACGCTGGGATTGCGGAACATCGTGGAATCGGACGAGGAATGGCCGACCGTCGGCTGGGAGACCATCGCCAGGGCCAATCCCACGGTGATCGTGGTGGCCCGGATGGACCGCCGCCGCTTCGAGGCCGACGACGTCGAGAAGAAGCTCGCCTTCCTGAAATCTGACCCGGTGGCCAGCCAGATGGACGCGGTGAAGGCCGGCCGCATCGTCGTCATGGATGCCGGCGCCATGGACGCGACGATCCGGGTGATCGACGGGCTGGAAGAGCTGGCGGCGGCGCTGAAATCCTACGGCCTGCCGCAATGACGCCGGCCGCGGCCGGACCGCGCAGGGCGCTTGTCGCCGCGCTTCTGGCGCTGGCGGTGCTGGCGGCGGCGGTGCTGGCCGGGGCGATGATCGGCGAGACCCGCATCGCCCCGGATCTGGTGCTGAAGGTGCTGGCCAACCGGCTGTGGCAGGCGGGCCATGCGCTCGACCCGCTGGATCAGGGCATCGTCTGGAGCTATCGCGTGCCCCGCGCGCTGGTCGCCGCCGCCTGCGGCGCGGGGCTGGCCGTCTCGGGCGTGGTGCTGCAGGCGCTGCTGCGCAACGCCCTGGCCGATCCCTATATCCTCGGCATCTCGGCCGGGGCCTCGACCGGGGCGGTGGCGGTGACCATCGCCGGGCTCGGGGCGGGGCTGCTCTCGATGTCGCTCGGCGCCTTCATGGGGGCGCTGATCGCCTTCGGGCTGGTGGCGGCGCTGGCCCGGGCCGCCGGCGCCGACGCCGGACGCGGCGGCGCGGCGCAGATCGTGCTGGCGGGCATCGCCGGCTCGCAGCTCTTCAACGCCCTGACCGCCTTCGTCATCGCGAAATCGGCGAATGCCGACCAGGCGCGCGGCATCATGTTCTGGCTGATGGGCAATCTCAGCGGCGTGCGCTGGCCCGAGGTGCAGCTGGCCGTGCCGGTCGCCGTCATGGGCTGGCTGATCTGCCAGCTGCATGCGCGCGGGCTGGACGCCTTCGCCTTCGGGGCCGACAGCGCCGCCTCGCTGGGCGTGCCGGTGCGGCGGGTCCGGGCGGTGCTGATCCTGGCCGCGGCGCTGGTGACGGCGGTCATGGTGTCGATCCTGGGCTCGATCGGCTTCGTCGGGCTGGTGATCCCGCATGCGGCGCGCTTCCTGGTCGGCGTCCGCCACGGCCGGCTGATCCCGGCCGCGGCGCTGATCGGCGCGGTCTTCCTGATCGGCGCCGACATCCTGTCGCGCGTCATCATCAGGGGCCAGGTCCTGCCCATCGGCGTCGTCACCGCACTGATCGGCGCCCCGGCCTTCGCGCTGATCCTGATCCGCAGCCGGGGCCAGATGCGATGAGGCTTTCGGCGCAATCCCTGTCCCTCGCCCTGCGCGGGCGCGAGATCATCCGCGACGTCTCGCTGGAGGTGACGCCCGGCGAGACGCTGGCGCTGGTCGGGCCGAACGGTTCGGGCAAGTCGACGCTGCTGCGGCTGCTGGCCGGGCTGGTCCGCCCGGACCGGGGCGCCATCCGGCTTGAGGGTCAGCCTCTTGCCCGGCTGTCGCGTCGCGGGATCGCGCAGCGCATCGCGCTGGTCGAGCAGCAGGCCGACACCGCCGAACGCCTGACCGCCCGCGCCGCCGTCGAGCTGGGCCGCACCCCCTGGCTCTCGGCGCTCGCACCCTGGAGCGAGCGGGACGAGCGGCAGGTCGCCCGCGCGCTCGACGCGGTGGAAATGAGCGCGCTGGCGGATCGCAGCTGGGCCACCCTGTCGGGCGGCGAGCGCCAGCGGCTGCACATCGCCCGCGCCCTGGCGCAGGAGCCGGGACTGCTGCTGCTCGACGAGCCGACCAACCATCTGGACATCCACCACCAGCTGGCGATCCTGGGCTTCATCCGGCAGCTGCCCATCACCACCGTCATCGCGCTGCACGACCTCAACCAGGCCATGGGCTGCGACCGCGTCGCGATGCTGGACGGCGGCCGGCTGGTCGCCTGCGGCCCGCCCCCCGAGGTGCTGCGGCCCGATCTGGTCGCGCGCGTCTTCGGCATCCGCGTCCGGCGGGTGCCCGATCCGGCCGGCGGGCCGGACATCCTGACCTTCTCGATCACCTGAAAGGACGCCCATGGTTTCCCGCAGCCTCGCCCTGCTCCTGCTGACCGCCGCCCCTGCCCTCGCCGAGATCCACGAGGTCAGGATGCTGAACCGCAACGAAACCGGCCCGATGGTCTACGAGCCGGACCATCTGGTGGTCGCGCCCGGCGACACGGTCCGCTTCCTGCCGACCCAGCCCGGCCATAACGCCGCGACCATCGACGAGATGATCCCCGCCGGGGCCGAGCCCTTCAAGAGCGGCCTCAACAAGGAATTCGAGGTCACGCTGACCGTGCCCGGCATCTACGGCATCAAATGCAGCCCGCATTACGCCATGGGCATGGTCATGCTGATCCGGGTCGGCGAGGCGGCCGCGCCCGAGATCCCCGCCGCCGTCCCGGCCCGCGCCAGAACGCGCTTCGAGGAGATCCTCGCCCGTCACGGTTCCCCGGACTGAGCCGGCCGGAGCGCCGCGGCCCCGGCGCCGGGCCTCCGATTGCAAATGTCCCCGGTTCTGCGGCGGCAAGGGGCCTTGGCGATCCCGTCGGCGGACCTGCCGGGACTGCCGTCCCATGCGGCTTGCGCGATGCCGCGCGTCCTAGCGTTCGGTTAGCTTCAGCTCGATGCGGCGGTTCTGGGCCCGGGCCTGGGCCGTGTCGCCCGCCGCCACCGGCCGGGTATCGGCAAAGCCGGCCGGGGCAAGGCGGGTGGCCGGAAAGCCCAGCTGGTCCACCATGTAGCGCACCACGGCCAGCGCCCGCGCCTGGCTCAGTTCCCAATTGTCGCGATAGCGCCCCAGCCCGGACAGCGGCTGGTCGTCGGTATGGCCGTCGACGCGGATCATCCAGTCGATCTCCGGCGGGATATCGCCCGAGATCTGCTTCAGCATGTCGGCGACCCGCGCGATCTGCTCTCGGCCGCCGGGCGACAGCGTCGCCTCGCCCGGCGCGAACAGCACTTCCGAGGAAAACACGAAGCGGTCGCCCACGACGCGCACGCCCTCGCGCCCTTCCAGGATCTGCGACAGCCGGCCGAAGAATTCCGAGCGATAGCGCGCCAGATCCCGGGCCTCGGCCTCGGCCTTGCTGCGCGCCTCCTCCTCCAGCGCGCGGCGCTTGCGCTCCTCTTCGGCGGCGCGCAGCAGGGCGACGTTGAGCTGCCGGCCCAGATCCTCGGCGCGCAGGTCGGCCTCGCGGCGTTCCTCGCCCGCGGCGTCCAGCACCGCGCGCAGGCTGCCCAGCTGGTCGTTGAGCTGCGCCACCTGCCGGTTGAGCAGCGCGACGCGGCGCTGGTCCTCGGCGGAAAGCGCCTCCTGCTCGGAAATCTTCTGCCGCGCCAGCGCCAGCAGCCCGGCCTGCTTCTCGGCCTCGCTGGCCTGGGCCTCGGCCTGCTCGCCCAGCTCCTTCTTGGCCGCCTCGGCGGCGGCAAGCAGGGTCAGCGTCTCCTCGGCCTGTTTGCGCGCTGCCTCGAGCTCCAGCGTGGCGGCGTCGAGCTCGGCGTCGGATCTCGCCAGCCGCTCGCGCAGCGCCTCGGCGGCGGCGGCGTCGGCCAGGCGGGCGGCTTCGGTCTCGTCCAGCTGCTGCCGGGTCTCGGCATTGCGGCGGCGCAGGTCGCCGACCAGCGCCTCCAGCGCCTCGCGCCGGGCGGCGGCCAGCCGCGCCGCCTCGGTCTGGGCGTCGATCTCGGCCCGGGCGGCGGCCACCGCCTGCTCGGAACGGCGCAGCCGCTCGCGCTCGGCCGTCAGGTCGCGGTCCAGCGTGGCGGCGCGGGCCTGCGAGCTGGACAGCGCGTCCGACAGCTGCGCCACCTGCCGGCCGAGCTGGTCGAGCTCGCTGTCCTGGGTGGTGATCTGGTCGCGCAGCACCGATTGCACCAGCAGGAAGATGGTCAGCACGAACATCATGACCATCAGAAGCGCGGTCATCGCATCGACGAAGCCCGGCCAGATCGTCGCCGAAAAGCGGTTGCCGCTGCCCCGGCTAAGTCCCATCGCCGCGCTCCAGGTTGCGGATCGCCCGGGTCAGCGCCGCCATGTCCTCGCGCAGCTCCGAGATCAGCCCGTCGCGGCCGCTGGCGGCTTCCTCGACCAGCCGGCCCAGTTGCACGTCGATCGAGCGCAGCCGCATTCGCGCCTCGGGATCGTCGCCCGAAATCGCGGCATGGGCCTGACCCGGCCGCTGCGCGCCAAGATCGAGGATGCGGTCCTGTCCCTCGGCCAGCCGCTCCAGCGCCCGGACCAGCCGCGGGCCGTCCAGCGCGGGCGCCGGTGCCTCGGCCAGCGCGACCAGCCGGGCCTGCCCTTCGGCCAGCCGTTCCAGCGCCTCGGCCAAAGCGGCGCCGTCGAAGGACGGCTGCGGCGTCTCGGCCAGGGCCGCAAGCCGGGCCTGGCCCTCGGCGACCCGTTCCAGCGCCGCCGCAAGCGCCGGATCGTGGCGCGGCTCGGCCAGCCCGGCGATTGCCCGCTCGACTCCGGCAAGCGCCTGCGCCGTGGCCTCGCGCTCGGCGCTCAGCGCGGCCCCCAGCTGGTCGCGGTCCGAGCCGAGCAGCCCGGCCAGCCTTTCCACGCCCTGCGCCAGCGCCAGCGAACGCTGGTCGGCGGCGGCGGCTTCCTCGTCGCGCAGGACATCGCGCCCGGCATAGAACTCCTGCAGCCCGGCCAGCTGCGCCTCGACCCGCTCGATGAAGCCGGCCAGCGCCGCCTCGCCCAGCCCCTGCCCCTCGGCGCCGCCGAGGCCGATGCGGGTGAATCCCGACATCCATTCCTCGAGCTCGCGATAGAAGCGGTTCTGGCCATGGGCGGCGAAAAGCTCCAGCAGCCCGACGACCAGCGAGCCCGCCAGCCCCAGCAGCGAGCTGGAAAAGGCCGTGGCCATGCCGCCCAGCTGCGATTCCAGCCCGGTCATCAGCTTGTTGAACACCTCGAGCCCGGTCTCGCCATCCTGGGGGGCCAGCGCGCGGATGGTGTCGACCACGGCCGGAACCGTGGTGGCCAGCCCATAGAACGTGCCCAGAAGTCCCAGGAAGATCAGCAGATTCGCCAGATAGCGGGTGATGTCGCGCGCCTCGTCGATCCGCGTCGCCACCGATTCCAGGATCGAGCGCGACGATTCGGTCGAGATGGCCCCGCCCGCCGGCCCGCGCTGGCCCAGAAGCGCGGCCAGCGGCGCCAGCAGCCGCGGCGCGTCGTCCGGCCCCTCGGGCTCGGTCGCGCCCAGGCCCTTTTCGGCGGCATGGCGGCGGCGGGCGGCGAAACGCTCGATCCAGCTGACGGATTTGACCAGTTCGGCCACCTGCCAGAAACAACCCAGCACGCCCATCACGAAGACGGCTAGGATCAGCCCGTTCAGATATTCGTTCGAGTGAAAGATCGACAAGATCCGGCCGTAGGCGAACCAGGCCCCGGCCACGACCAGCGCCAGCACGATCAGCATCAGCACGATCTGCCGCACCGGCTGCGAGAATTGCGGCGGCGCCGGGCCGGCCCCGCCGGGCCCCGTGCCGCGCGTCGCCGCCAGACGGGCGGCGCGGGAACGGCGGCCTTCGGGCGCGGCGGGCGGCCCCTCGGGCGGTTCGGCGTCGGTTCGGGACAAGACGACCCCCTTGCTGCTTTCGGCCCGACTGTAGAGGCGGGACCGGCGCCTGCCAAGCGCCGTCGCAGCGGCGGATCGCCTCTATTCCGGCCCGGGCGACAGCAGGCCGCGCACCTGCCGCGCCAGTTCGGCCATGGCCAGGTCCTCGATACCCATCTGCTCAAGGTGGCGGGCGGTGTTGAACAGGTAATCGGCGTTCGGCCCGCGCCCGCCCTGCGCCCGGGCGATGATCCGGGCCTGTTCCTGCAGGTCGATGGCGCCGGCATATTGGTCGTGGTCGCGGCGGATCACATAGGTGACCGCCTCGACCCGGCGGCCGTCCTCCAGCGCCAGCGGCAGCCACAGCTCGGCATAGGCGTTGGTGGTCAGCTCGCGCGCGCGCAGGCCGGCCAGCGTCTCGTCCCAGTCCGGCTCGGCGACGCGCAGCGCCAGGCCCAGGCAATGCGCCCCCGGCTCGGCATCGAGGCCCAGGACCAGCCCCGGCGCCTCGACGGTGCCGCGATAGACGACCGAGCGCAGGCAGAAGCTGCGGGCATAGCCGTCGAGCCGCGCCGACACCATCTCGGCCACGCGAAAGCCCGGGTCCCACATCAGCGAACCATAGGCAAAGACCCAATGTTGCGGCCGTTCACCCATTCTTTACCCCGGTGCCCTAGATCATTCGGTCAGGAAAAACTTAGGACAGCAGGGCCGGCGTTCCAAGACGCCATGACAGACGCGAGGATAGGATGCGCCGACTGCCAGCCCTGCTGATCGTGCTTGCCCTGATTCTGGGCGGGCTTTGGCTGGGCGGCGAAAGCCTGATGGCGCAGCAGCTGCGCCGGATCGCCGCCGGACAGCCGATGCTGGAACTCGGCGCGGTGCGGGAATTGCGCGACCCGCGACGGATCGGGGTGCAGGCCGCGGCGCTGGAATTGCAGACGGAGGCCGGCAAGGTCGCCCTGCCCCGGGCCGAGCTGTGGCTGAACCCGCTGCGCCCGACCGAGCTGCGGCTGGACCTGCCGCCCCGCGCCACGCTGGACCCCGGATCGGGCCCGCTGGAGCTGGGCCTTGCCGACGCCTCGGCCCGGCTGCGGCTGCAACCGCTGAACGGCCTGGCGATGGCCTCGGCCGGGGTCGCGGCCGGACGGCTGACGGTCGAGGATGCCGAACTGGCCCGGGCCCTGCGCGCCGATGCCGAACTGGCTGCGCTGGAGGCGGATGCGCCGCCGGGGGCCGCCGCGGCCTATGACCTGGACCTGACCGTGGACGATCTGGACCCCGCCCTGTTCGCGGCCCTGCCCCTGCCCGGCCGGCTGAGTCTGACTGCGACGGGCCGGGTCTGGCTGGACGCCCTGCCCCGCCCCTCGGCCCTGTCCGCCGATCCGGCGCCGCTGCCGGTGGGCCTGCGCCTGGACGATGCCGAGCTGCGGCTGGGCACGCTGCAGGCGCGCATCCTCGGCCGCGTCCAGGCCGATGCGCAGGGCCGCGCCCAGGGCCGGCTTGCGCTTTACACCCGGGATGCCGAGCCGCTCTTGCAGGCCGCGGCCGCGGCCGGGCTGATCCCGCCGAAGGTGGTGAGGCTGGCCGGGACCATGCTGAAGAACATCTCGGAGCTTCCGCTGCCCGAGGATGCCGGCTTCCGCTTCCCGCCGCCGGCAGAGGGTGAATTGCGCCTGCCGCTGACCTTCGCCGACGGCAAGACGAGCCTCGGGCCGCTCACGCTGGGCCCGGCGCCAGCCTTCCCGCGCCGCTAGGGCTTGTGCGCCTCACCCGCGGCCAGGCTGCGGCCGAAATCCGGTGCCGCGATGTCCTGCCCGGCCTCGATGATGCCGCGCCGGATCGCCCGGGTGCGGGTGAAGTAATCGTGCAGATGCGCCCCGTCGCCCATGCGGATCGCCCGCTGCAGCACGAAAAGCTCCTCGGTGAAGCGGCCCAGGATGTCCAGCACCGCCTCCTTGTTCTGCAGGAACACGTCGCGCCACATGGTCGGGTCCGAGGCGGCGATGCGGGTGAAATCCCGGAAACCCGCGGCGGAATACTTGATGACCTCGCTTTCGGTGACGCGCTTGAGGTGATCGGCCACCCCCACCATCGTATAGGCGATCAGGTGCGGCGTGTGGCTGGTCACCGCCAGCACCAGGTCGTGATGCGCGGCGTCCATCTCCTCGACATTGGCCCCCATGGCGCGGATCAGCGCCGACAGCCGCGCGACCGCCGCCGGATCGCTGCCCTCGACCGGGGTCAGCAGCCACCAGCGGTTGCGAAACAGCGAGGCAAAGCCCGAGCGCGGCCCGGAATGCTCGGTCCCGGCCAGCGGATGGCCGGGAATGAAATGCGCACCCGCGGGGATATGCGGCGCCACCGCCTCGATCACCGCCTGCTTGACCGAACCGACATCGGTGACGGTCGCGCCCGGCTTCAGATGCGGCGCGATCTCGGCCGCGACCGCGCCCATGGCGCCGACCGGCACCGCCAGAACCACCAGATCGGCGCCATCGACTGCCTCGGCGACACTCTCGGCCACGCGGTCGACCAGGCCGATCTCGGCCGCGACCGCGCGGGTCTCGGGGCTGCGGGCATGGCCCACCACCTCGCCCGCCAGCCCGGCCTCGCGCATGGCCAGCGACATCGAGCCGGCGATCAGCCCCAGCCCGATCAGCGCCACCCGGTCATAGATCGCGGCCATCAGCGGCTTCCCGCGCGCTCGGCCATGAATTGGCCGATGACATGGGCGACCCGCCGGCAGGACGCCTCGTCGCCCACCGTGATGCGCAGGCATTGCGGCAGGCCGTAGCCGGCGACGCGGCGCACGATCAGCCCCTGGGTCTTGAGATATTCGTCGCAGGCCCCGGCGGTTTCCACGTCGGCAAAGCGCGCCAGGATGAAATTCGCGCAGGAGGTGTCCGAAGGCACGCCCTTCTCGGCCAGCGCCTCGGCCAGCCAGGCGCGCATCCGGGCATTCTCGGCCTGGCAGCGGGCGATGTGCTCGCGGTCGCGCATGGCGGCCTCGGCGCCTTCCAGCGCGACATTGGACAGGTTGAAGGGGCCGCGGATGCGGTTCAGCACGTCGACGATCTGCCGCGGGCCGTAGCCCCAGCCGACGCGCAAGCCCCCCAGCCCGTAGATCTTGGAAAATGTCCGGGTCATGAACACGTTGGGCAGCCGCGTCGCCAGCTCGGCGCCGCCGTCATAGTCCTCGACATATTCGGCATAGGCGGCATCGACCACCAGGATCGCCTGCGGCACGGCGCGGGCCAGCCGCTCCAGTTCCGGCAGGCCGATCATGGTGCCGGTCGGATTGTTCGGATTGGCGACGAAGATCAGCCGCGTGCGCGGGGTCGCGCCGGCGATCAGCGCGTCCACATCGGTCACCCGGTCGCGCTCGGCCACCTGCACCGGCGTCGCCCCGGCGGCATGGGCCGAGATGCGATACATCAGGAAGCCGTGCTCGGTGAACAGCACCTCGGTCCCGGGCCCGGCATAGGCCTGGCAGAGGAAATGGATGATCTCGTCCGACCCCACGCCGCAGATGATGCGGTCCGGGTCCAGGCCATGCACCTCGCCGATGGCGCCGCGCAGCCCGGCATGGTCGGTATTGGGATAGCGATGCAGGCTGTGGGCGGCGCGGATCACCGCCTCGCGCGCCTTGTCCGACGGCCCGAAGGGGTTCTCGTTCGAGGAAAGCTTCACGACATTCTCGACCCCCGCCACCTTCGAGGCCCCGCCTTCGTAAAGCGAGATCTCCATGATGCCGGGTTGCGGAGCGATGGTCGTCTGGTTCTGCGACATGGCGGCCCTCTTGCAAGCCCGGCCGTCTTAGCGCCCGCCGCCCGGCTTGGAAAGCCTCCGCGCGACCGCCCCGGCCTTCACCGTTTCCCAAATACTCCTGCGACGGCGCAGGCTGCGAAGGCGCCCGGTCTCCTCCAGGCTTCTTCGTTCCGAAAATACCCATGCAAGGCCGCAGCCAGGCCGGCGCGGCCCTCATTCGGCCGCCAGCGCCTTCTCCAGCTCGGGCAGGAAGCGGTTCGTGTAATCCTCGCGCACCAGCGGGCCGGCATGGCGATAGAGGATGCGGCCCGAACCGTCGATGATGAAGGTCTCGGGCGGCGCCGTCACGCCCCAGTCGATCGCCACCCGGCCGCGCGGATCGGTGGCCAGCGCATGGAACGGGTCGCCATGCTCGGAGAGGAACCCCAGCGCCGCGCCCTCGGGATCCTTCAGGTCGACGCCATAGACCGGCAGCCGGGCGGAAAGCTCGGTCAGCGTCGGATGCTCGGCGCGGCAGGGCGGGCACCAGCTGGCCCAGAAATTCACCAGCTTCACCCCCGGCTGGCGCAGCATCTCGTCGGTCAGCTGCGCCTTGCCGGGCAGCGTGGTCTCGCCCACCGAAGGGGCCTCGCGCCCGACCATGGCCGAGGGCAGCGCGTCGGGATCGTCGCGCAAGAGCGCCCAGCCGGCCAGCCCGGCGAAGCCGGCGAAGACCGCCACCGGCAGCATCATCATCGGCGAGACCCTAGCCACGGCGCTCATGCTCCTGCAATTCGCGGCGGGCCCGGGCATTGGCCAGCACGGTCTGGACGATGATGCCGACCAGCAGCACCAGGCTCGCGCCATAGGCGGCCAGGACGGTGGTGGCGTATTTGCCAAGCTCGGTCATGCGCGGTTCTCCCTTGCCAGCAGCGCGGCCAGGCGGCGGCGGCGGATCTCGGTGCGGGTGCGGATCAGCAGAAGCGCCAGGAACAGCAGGAAGAACCCCGCCATGGTCAGATACAAGGGATAGCGATAGACCGCCGCCATCCGCTCGCCCGGCGCCAGCGACAGCGAGGCGCCCTGGTGCAGGCCCTGGTTCCAGAAATTCACCGCATAGCGCGACAAGAGCGCGAAGACCGAGCCGACAAGGCACAGCACCCCGGTCAGGTCGGCGGCGCTGTCGGGGTTCTCGACCGCCTCCCACAGCGCCATATAGCCCAGATAGAACAGGAACAGGATCAGGAACGAGGTCAGGCGCGGATCCCATTCCCACCAGGTTCCCCACATCGGCTGGCCCCAGATCGCCCCGGTGATCAGCGCGATCAGCGTCATCACCGCACCGACCGGCGCGGCGGCCTTGGCGGCCAGCGCGCTGACATGGTGGCGCCGGATCAGCCAGATCAGCGAGGTGACCAGCATCATCAGCCAGATGTTGATCGCCATCAGCGCCGCGGGCACATGCAGGAAGATGATCTTGACCGTCGAGCCCTGCTTGTAATCCTCGGGGGTCAGGAACCCCCAGACCAGCCCCGCGACGGTGCAGATCGCCGCCCCCGCCACCACCCATGGCAGGATCGCGCCCGAGATGCGCATGAATTTGACGGGGTTGGCATATTCCCAGATCGACATGATTGCTCCGTAAACCGGGCGCGCCGCCCGCTCAAGTGGCTCGATGTCGCATTCACCGCAGATTGACGCGCAGGGCCGCGGCGGCGGCAAAGGGCGCCAGCGCCCAGGTGGCGAGCGTGATCGCGGCAAGAAAGACCAGCGGCACCGTCGGGTCGGCGCCTGCGGCACCCCGCCGCACCGCCTCGGCCCCGAAGATCAGCGTCGGCACGTAAAGCGGCAGCACCAGAAGCGACAGCAGCAGGCCGCCCCGCCGCAGCCCCACCGTCACCGCGGCCCCGAAGGCGCCCAGCATCGACAGCGCCGGGGTGCCGAGGATCAGCGAGGCGACCAGCCAGGGATAGGCCGGCCCCGGCAGGTGCAGCAGCAGACCGAAGACCGGCGCCGACAGCGCCAGCGGCAGCCCGGTCACCAGCCAATGCGCCAGCGCCTTGATCGCCACCGCCCCCTCCAGCGGCAGCGGCGCCGTGCCCAGCAGGTCGAGGCTGCCGTCCTCGAAATCCAGTGCGAAGATGCGGTCGAGCGACAGAAGGCAGGAGAGCAGCGCCCCCACCCAGAGAATGCCGGGGGCGATGCGCGACAAGGTGCCGCCCTCGGGGCCGACGCCGAAGGGGACCAGCGTGCAGACGATCAGGAAGAAGGCCAGCGCCAGCCCGAAGCCGCCGCCGGCCCGCGTGGCCAGCCGCAGGTCGCGGATCAACAGCGCCTTCATCCGCCCGTCCCCGTCATCCGCCCGTCCCCGTCATCCGAATGCCTCGTTGAATCCGGCCGGGCGCGATTCGCGGCGGGCCTGCGTGGCGCGATAGGGGCCAAGGTCGAGGATCTCGGCCTCGGGCATGCCCAGGTCGATATGGGTGGCGATCACCGCCGCACCGCCCCGGCCCAGATGGGCGCGCAGCATGGCGGCGAACAGCGCCACCGAATCGCGGTCCAGCGATACCGTCGGCTCGTCCAGCAGCCAGACCGGCCGGCCCGTCACCATCAGCCGCGCCAGCCCCAGCCGCCGCTTCTGCCCGGCGGAAAGCGCGTGGGCCGGCCGCGCCGCCAGCTCGCGCAGGTTCATTGCCTCCAGCGCGGCGGCGATGTCGCGGCCGCCGAAGATCTCGGCCCAGAAGCGCAGGTTCTCGGTCACCGTCAGCGCCGGTTTCAGCCCGTCGGAATGCCCGGCATAGGCGACGACCTCCGGCACGGCCTCGATCACGCCGGCGACCAGCGGCTGCAGCCCGGCCAGCGTGCGCAGAAGCGTGGTCTTGCCGATGCCGTTCGGCCCGCGCAGCACCAGCGCCCGGCCGGCATCGAGGCTGAAGGAAACCCCCTCGACGGCACGCAGCCCGCCCCGCGCCACGGCCAGGTCGCGGACCGCAAGCAGGCTCATAGCGGGATCAGCGCACAGGCCACGCGCCGGCCTTCGGACAGCGTGACGTTGTAGCTGCGCGCCGCCGAGGGCGAGCTCATCGGCTCGGCCATGACGCCCGCCTCCTCCAGCGCCGCGGCCAGGTCGCGCGGCGGGAAGGCGATCTCGGCCCCCATGCCCAGGAACAGCACGTCCACCTGCCCGGCCAGCGCCAGCAGCGCCGCGCGATCCGCAAGCCCGGACCAGGGCCGCACGCCCTCGGCGGTGACGATCACCGCGCCGTGATGCACCACGCCGCCGACTCGGAAAAAGCCGGGGCCGTAGCCGTCCACCGGCACGGCCCCGGAAAATTCCGTCGGCACCATCGTGGGCATCAGGGGGCGTCCCGGAAGGCGGCGGGGATATCCTCGCCCGGGGCCTTTTCACCCGCGCCGGGCTTGGACCAGTCGCGCTTGACGCCCAGCCACAGCACGATGTTCTTGGCGACATAGATCGTCGAATAGCAGCCGACGATCACGCCCCAGAGCATGGCGATGACGAAGTCGCGGATCACGTCGCCGCCAAAGATCAGCATCGCGGTCAGCGCGATGGCGGTGGTGACGGCGGTCATGATGGTGCGCGACAGCGTCTCGTTGCAGGTCAGGTTCATCAGGTCGAGCAGCGGCCGCGTCTTGTATTTGATCAGGTTCTCGCGCAGCCGGTCGAAGACCACGACCGTATCGTTGCAGGAAAAGCCCAGCGTCGTCAGCAGCGCCGCGATGGTGGTCAGGTCGAAGCGCAGCTGGAACAGCGAGAACAGCCCGACCGTCAGCAGCACGTCGTGGATCAGCGAGATCACCGCCCCCAGCGCGAACTGCCATTCGAAGCGCAGCCAGATGTAGAACATGATGCCGATGGTCGCCGCGCCCACGGCATAGAGCGCGGTCTTGATCAGCTCGCCCGAGACCTTGGGGCCCACCGATTCCACCGCGGCGAAGGTCACCTGCGGATCGACGGTCTTCAGCGCCGCCTCGATCTCGTTCAGCTGCTCGGGCGTGACCGAGCCGGTCTCGTCCGTGGTGCCGATGCGGATCATGGCGACATGCTTGGTGGTGCCGAAGGCGGGATCGAAGACCTCGGTGATCGAGACGTCGCCCAGATCCAGCTGATTCATCGCCTGCCGATAGTCGCCGACCTCGAAGGCCGTCGGGCTTTCGGTGCGGATGGTAGTGCCGCCCTTGAAGTCGATGCCGAAGTTCAGCCCCATGACCAGCAGCAGCAGGACCGAGGCGACCATCGCCGCGGCCGAGATGCCGAAGGTCAGCCATTGCCAGCGGAAGAAGTTGAAGCTGGTATTGTCGGGAACGAGTTTCAGACGAAATGCCATGGTCCTGCTCCCTTACAAGATCAGTTCTTTGGGCTTGCGCCATTCCAGCCAGAACACGATCAGCAGCCGCGTCAGGTAGATCGCGGTGAAGACCGAGGTGACCAGGCCGATGGTCAGCGTCACCGCGAAGCCCTTGACCGGGCCGGAGCCCAGGAAGAACATGACCATGGCGGCGATGAAGCTGGTGACGTTGGCGTCGATGATCGCGCTCATCGCCTCGTTGAAGCCGTCGTCGATGGCCTTGACGATGCGCTTGCCGGCGCGCAACTCCTCGCGGATGCGCTCGTAGATGATGACGTTGGCGTCCACGGCGGTGCCGACGGTCAGCACGATGCCGGCGATGCCGGGCAGGGTCAGCGTCGCCCCCATCATCGACATGACCGCCAGGATCAGGATGACGTTGACGATCACCGCGACCGAGGCGAAGATACCGAACAGCCCGTAGCTGGCGACCATATAGGCCACCACGGCGACCGTGGCGATGACCGAGGACAGCCGGCCGGCGTCGATGGAATCCTGCCCCAGTTCCGGGCCGATGGTGCGTTCCTCGAGGAAGGTCATCTGCGCCGGCAGGGCGCCCGCGCGCAGCAGCACGGCCAGCCGGGTGGATTCGTCCACGTTCATCGCGCCCGAGATCTGGCCCGAGCCGGTGGTGATCGCCTGCCGGATCACCGGCGCCGAGATCACCTGGTTGTCCAGCACGATGGCGAAGGGCTGGCCGATATTGGCCGAAGTATAGGCCCCGAACCGCTTGGCGCCCGAGGGGCCGAAGCGGAAATCCACCGCCGGCTGGCCGTTCTGGTCGAAGCTGGGCCGGGCGTCGGTCAGCTCCTCTCCGGTCACGACCGGGTTTTCCTCGATGACGTAATAGACGCCGGGCTCGTCCATCGAGGGCAGCAGCACGTTGCCGGTGCCGGGGCGCGCATTGGCGTCGGTGGTGCGGTTCACCACCGGGTTGAAGGTCAGCTTCGCCGTGGTGCCGATGAGCTGCTTGAGCTCTTCGGCCGAGCCGATGCCGGGCACCTGGATCAGGATGCGGTCCTTGCCCTGGCGCATGATCGTCGGCTCGCGCGTGCCGACCTCGTCGATGCGGCGGCGGATGATTTCCAGCGACTGCTGCACGGTGCGATCATCGGTCGCGGCCTTTTCCGCGTCCGAAAGCTGCACGTGGAGCCGGTTGCCCGAGGCCGAGATCGCCAGATCGCTCTGCCCCGCCCCGGTCAGCGAAGTGACGGGCGTGGCGAGGCCGCGCGCGATCTCGACCGCCCTGGCCATCTGCTCGGGATTGCCGATCTCGACCGCCAGCTGGCCCGCGGGGGCCTGGACGCGGCGGACGGCGCCGACCACCTCGCGCTGCGCCACCAGCGCGTCGCGCAGTTCCGGCCAGAGCAGATCCATCCGCGCCTTGTAGACATCCTGGACATGCACCTCGCCCAGCAGATGGGCGCCGCCGCGCAGGTCGAGGCCCAGGTTGACCAGGCCCGAGGGCAGCCAGTTCGGCCATCCGGCGCGGGCTGCGGCTTCCTCCGGGGTTTCGAACCCGTTGCGTTCGGCGGCGGTGATGGCGTCGTTATGCTGCTCGACCTTGGTATAGAACAGGTTCGGCATCGCATAGAGCAGGCCCAGGGCGACCAGCCCCAGGATCAGCAGACGCTTCCAGAAAGGGATGTCCAGCATGGCGGGATGTGGTCTTCAGCTGTTGGCGGCGGCGGGCTGGGTGCGGTTCACCAGCCCGGTCACGGTCGAGCGGATCACCCGGACCTTGACGCCGGGGGCGATCTCGACCTCAAGCTCGTTCTCGCGCACCGAGGTGACCTTGCCGATCAGCCCGCCCTGGGTGATGACCTCGTCGCCCTTCTTCAGCGCCTCGACCATGGCGCGATGTTCCTTCATGCGCTTCTGCTGCGGGCGGATCATCAGGAAATACATGATGACGAAGATCAGGATGAGCGGCAGGAACGAGGCGAGTCCTGCGGCGCCGGAAGCGCCTCCGGCGGCCTGGGCATAGGCGGGGGTCACGAGCATTAAGTCTATCCCTGTGCTGTCGATCTCCGGGCGGTCCCCCGGCGGAATTGGCGCGCACCCTATCCGCGGCTCGGACCGATGGCAAGAAAGCCCGGACCGGGCGCCGGCGACGCCGCGCCGTGAACGCCGTGGACATGGGGCCGCGCATGTGGCAGGTCAATGCGGGCCAAGCCTATCTAGGGGGATCACCATGGCTGAGGACAAGGCGCCCCATCCCGCGCCGGACCATCCCGCGCTGGCCCGCGATGCGGCGGACCGCACCGGCATCCGCCGGCTGCTGGCGATCATGGCGGCGCTGCGCGATCCGCAAAGCGGCTGCCCCTGGGACATCGAGCAGGACTTCGCCTCGATCGCGCCCTATACCATCGAGGAGGCGCATGAGGTCGCCGACGCCATCGCGCGCGAGGCCTGGGACGAGCTGCCGGGCGAGCTGGGCGACCTGCTGCTGCAGGTGGTCTTTCACGCGCAAATGGCCGAAGAAGCGGGCATGTTCGATTTCGCCGACGTGGTGGCGACAATCTCGGACAAGATGATCGACCGCCATCCGCATATCTTCGGCGACGAATCCCGCGACAAGTCGGCCGCCCAGCAGATCAAGGACTGGGAGGCGATCAAGGCCAGGGAACGCGCCGCCAAGGCGGAAAGGGGCGTGCTGGACGGCGTGGCGCTTGGCCTGCCGGCGCTGACCCGCGCGGT
Source organism: Paracoccus sp. J39 (assembly GCF_000518925.1). Lineage (NCBI taxonomy): Bacteria > Pseudomonadati > Pseudomonadota > Alphaproteobacteria > Rhodobacterales > Paracoccaceae > Paracoccus > Paracoccus sp. J39. Next base: position 43,983 of record NZ_JAEN01000011.1, read on the forward strand.
CAAGCTGCAGAACCGCGCCGCCCGCGTCGGCTTCGACTGGCCAGGGCCCGCCGAGGTGCTGGACAAGATCGTCGAGGAAAGCCGCGAACTGGTCGAGGCCCGGGCGGGCGCCGATCACGCCCATTTGACCGAGGAATTCGGCGATCTGATGTTCGTGATGGCGAATCTGGCCCGGCATCTGGACATCGACCCCGAGGAGGCGCTGCGGCTGGCCAATGCCAAGTTCACCCGCCGGTTCCGCGCCATCGAAGCGGCGCTGGCCGCGCGGGGCCGCCGCCCCGAGGACAGCGACCTGGCCGAGATGGACGCGCTTTGGAACGAGGCCAAGGCTGCCGAGCGCGCCTGACCCGCTGGCCGCCATCGCGGCGCTGCCGGGGATCGAGCCGCTGCGCCTGCTGCGCGACCGGCCCGACCGGCTGGTGCTGCAGATCCGGCTGGACGGGCGCCCGGCCTGGCTGAAGCTGTGGCGCGGCCCCGATCCGGCGGCCGCGGTCGCACAGGCCGAGTCGCGGCTGCGCGCCGCGGCGCTTGCGCTGGGACAGGCGCTTGACGCGGTCGCCCCGCCGCTCCTGGTCCTGCCCGAACGGGGCATCCTGATCACCGCGCCCGCGCCGGGCCGGCCGGTGGCGCAGGCCCTGGCCGGCGCCGGCGAGGCAGAGCGCGCCGCGCTGATCGCGCGCATGGGGCTCTGGCTGCGCCGGCTGGCCGGCACGACGCGCGCCCGCGGTCGCTTCGGCCCGCGCTTCTGGCTGAACGGGCTCGAGGCGCGGATCGCCGCCGCCACGGGCGACTGGATCGACCGCGATCTAGTCGCCGGCCATATGCGGCGGATGCGGGCCGAGGCCGAAAGCCTGCGCAGCGCCGCGGTCGAGCGCGGCCTCTGCCACGGCGACCTGACCCCCGACAACCTGTTCGTGGATGCGCCCCGTCCCGGCCTGCTGCGGCTGACCGCCATCGACATGGAGGGCGCGACCGAGATGGCGCTGGCCCGCGACATGGCGCGGCTGCTGGTCTGGCTGGCAAGCCGGCGCGAGCCGCCCCCGGCCCGGACCCGCGACGGCATCGCCCTGCCCGACTGGCTGGCGCTGACCGGGGTGCCGGGCCTGATGGCGCCGGACCAGGCGCCGATCCTGCGCTTCCTGATCGGAGAGCTGATGCTGGCCTATTATCTCGACAGCGCGCGCCAGCCCGCGCGCCGCCGGGCGCTGGTCCGGGCGATGCGGGACTGGGGCGGGCAGGATCGGGCGATCACGCCGGCGCCATGACCTCGGCCAGCGCGGCGTCATAGACCGCCAGCGCCTCGGCCCGGTCGCGGGCGCGCGACGCGCCCTCGGACAATTGCCGCCGCCAGCCGCGCGCGCCGGGGCGGCCGTGGAACAGGCCCAGCATGTGCCGCGTCGCCTGATGCAGCCGCCCGCCCCGGGCCAGATGCGCCTCGACCAGCTCGCGCAGCGCCCGCGCCGCCTCCAGCGGGTCGGCGAAGCGCGGCTCGTCGCCCCAAAGCCGGTCCGCCTGTCCCAGCATGTCCCAAGGCTGGTGATAGGCCGCCCGTCCGATCATCACCCCGTCCATCGCCGCCAGATGATCGCGCGCGGCGTCGAGCGAGGCGATGCCGCCGTTGATCGACAGGTGCAGGTCGGGAAACGCCTGTTTCATCCGATGCACCAGCGGATAGTCCAGCGGCGGGATCTCGCGATTCTCGCGCGGGGAGAGGCCCTGGAGCCAGGCCTTGCGGGCATGGATGGTCAGGCGGCGGACGCCCGCCTCGCGCATGCGGGCGATGAAATCGGGCAGCACCGCCTCGGGATCCTGCTCGTCCACGCCGATGCGGCATTTCACCGTGACCTCGACCGGGCTGGCGGCGATCATCGCCGCAGCGCATTCGGCGACCAGTTCGGGCCGGGTCATCAGCACGGCGCCGAAACAGCCCGATTGCACCCGGTCGCTGGGGCAGCCGACGTTCAGGTTGATCTCGTCATAGCCCCATTCCGCGCCGATCCGCGCCGCCTCGGCCAGCTGCGCGGGGTCCGAGCCGCCCAGCTGCAGCGCCACGGGATGTTCGGCCGCGTCGAAATCCAGCAGTTTCGCGCGGTCGCCGTGGATCAGCGCCGGGGCGGTGACCATCTCGGTGTAAAGCAGCGCCCGGCGCGACAGCAGCCGGTGGATGCGGCGGCACAGGCTGTCCGTCCAGTCCATCATCGGGGCAACGGACAGCATTGCGCTATTGTTTTTATTGATAAAATTGCCAGTTCTGGCCATTTCTAGCACCCGTTGCGGCCTCTTATCCTGCCTTGTTTTTGCTGGTTTAATTCCGTTCCCGTTTTTGCTTTGCTTACGTTTAGCAAGAATCGCAGAGGCTTTAGCAAATCACATGGGAACGATCACCGAGCGCCGCCTCAAAGACGGCTCGATCGTCTATACCGCACAGGTCCGGATAATGCGAGATGGCAAGAAGGCCTCCGCGTCCTCCACCTTCGAGAGGAGGTCGGCAGCCGAGGCATGGCTGCGCCGTAAGGAAGCTGAGCTAAAGAAGCCAGGCGGGTTCGAGAAGATGGAACGCCAGCGCACCGGCGGCGCCACGTTGGCCGAGGCGATCGACACATATGCCAGGACGTCGACAAAGCAAATCGGCAAGACCAAGGCGCAGGTGCTGAAGTCCATCAAGTCCTTCGAAATAGCCTCCCTGCCCTGCGCCGCCGTAACTTCGCAAAAGCTCGTCGAGTTCGCGCAGGAGCTTTTCGACGGTGGGCGCCAACCCCAGACGATCGGCAACTATCTGTCCCACCTATCGGCGATCTTCGCCATCGCAGAGCCGGCATGGAAGATTCCGCTGGACCCGGCCGAGATGCGCGCCGCGACGACCGTGTGCAAGAACCTTGGGCTGATAGGCAAATCCAAGAAGCGCGACCGGCGCCCCACCCTTGAGGAGATGAACAAGCTGATGGCGCATTTCGAGGACCGCTGGCGCAAAGGCCGCGCGCTTCCCATGCACAAGGTCTGCGCCTTCGCGATCTTCTCGACCCGCCGTCAGGAGGAAATCGTGAGCATCACCTGGGCGGATCTCGAAGCCGGCCGCGTCCTGGTGCGCGACATGAAGCACCCAGGCGAGAAGGAAGGCAACGACATCTGGGTTGACCTGCCGCCAGAGGCCGAGCGTATCGTCAAGACCATGCCGGCCGAGAGCAGCCGCATCTTCCCCTACACAACCGATGCGGTGAGTACCGCGTTCACCAGGGCATGCAAGCTGCTTGGCATCAAGGACCTGCATTTTCACGATCTACGCCACGAAGGCGTGTCGCGGCTTTTCGAGATGGGCAAGACCATCCCCCAAGCTGCCAGTGTGTCGGGACACAGGAGCTGGCCCAGCTTGCAGCGCTACAGCCACCTGCGAGCGACGGGTGACAAATGGGCAGGCTGGAAATGGCTCGACAAAATTGCACCGCCAGCACCAAGCTAATGGGCGGCTACGATGATGATGGCTTCCGGAGCCCGAGCGCGTCCTTGCATCGTTCAGTTCAGAGTCAGCTGCACAAGAAATACGCACGCGACTGTGATTTTATTTGATCGCCAGCGAAGAATCGTCCATAGATAGAGTGCCGCGCTTCTTTTTCAAGCGTGCAATGTAAATTGCTCGGTGTCCCGGTTTCCTTTTCAACCTATCGACCGGCCAGGTTGGCGGCGGTCTGACAAAAGGTGGCATTCATGCCTTATATTACCGAGATCCCCTCAAACCTCATCACCGTGGGCCTTGATGGCGTCGTTGCCTTCGTTCCCGACACGTCACTGCTCAACGCGTTCGAATCCTCCCAGGAGTTCGCGCAGTATGACGTTGACGCCAACGGCGCCACGACGCTCAGCAACGGCGACAACATCACGCCGGTGGATGCTGAAGGCAATCCTCTCACCGGTACGGGCACCTATCTTGGATCTACCACGGTCCAGAACGCCGCGGCGTCTGTCGGCATTCCGGGCTTGTCAACCATCGGGTTGCAGGTGAATCCGATCAGCGGTCACCTGATGGAAGCCGATGGCTCTTATTATTTCGTGAGCGACGAGCCGCTGGACGACGACCATCTGTCGGTCACAGCTTCGATCACGGTCGCCGGTCAGACCGTTTCCGTGACGGGGCCCATTTCGGACATTGCCGAACAACTGGCGGCGGCAGTTGAGGGTATCCCGATAGCCGGACCGGTGGCTGCCGGCCTCATCCGGGGATCCGCCGATCTGATCCAGTCCACCGCCAACACGGCCATCGTAACGATGGAGCATGACCCCAACGGCACGCTGGAGTTGACCGACGACGAAGTCATCTGCTTCGCTTCCGGAACACTTATTGAAACCGAAAGGGGTTTCGTGGCGGTCGAGGATCTCAAGGTCGGCGACCTGATTGCAACGCGGGACAATGGCTATCAGCCCATCCGTTGGATTGGCTCCGTAAAGCTCTCCGCCGCAGTGTTGAAAGCCAAGCCGAAGCTGCTGCCAATCCGCATCAAGGCCGGCGCTCTTGGCAGAAAAACCCCTTCCACCGATCTTCTCGTGTCGCCGCAGCACCGGGTTCTCGTCCGGTCGAAAGTGGCGCAGAAGATGTTCGGCGCCATGGAAGTCCTGGTCGCAGCCAAGCAGCTGCTCCAGATCGAAGGTGTGGATATCGCCAAGGATATCGACAGCGTGGAATATTTCCACTTCCTCTTTGATCGGCACGAAGTAGTGAACTCCAACGGGGCCGCCACTGAGTCTCTCTACACCGGTGCCCAGGCGCTTAAAACGGTGGGCCCGGCCGCACGCGAAGAGATCTTCTCCCTTTTCCCGGAACTCCGGGAGGAGGAATTCGTACCTGCGCCCGCACGCCTCCTGCCGTCCGGCCGCAAGGCGCGCAAACTAGCAGTCCGTCACATTCAGCACCATCGCTCCATGGTCTGCTGATCGCAGATTCATAGCAGCTTCCAGGGGTCACGGAGGAATCCGTGGCCCTTTTTTATCGACGCGCTCAAGATGCCGGCAACTACCTCCCCCCATCTCGCAAAGATCGCGCCGGAGAGGCCTGCGGCCGCGACCGCGGCGCCGATCACCGCCTCTACATTGATCGACAGCATATGGGTGGCGACGTCATAGGTGACACCCCAGCCCCGTTCCTTGGGCTCGGTATAGATGTCCCAAGACCACTCGCCGCCCCATTCGCGCCGCACCCCGCCGACGACCACAGAGTTGCGTAGCATGTCGTAAGCATCCTCGATCACACCCGCAATTTCATCGCGTTACCGAGGCAGGCACTCACGCCGCCATGTCGAGGATGTCGAAGGCCAGATACAGATCATCCTCGATCAGATCGGCCTTGATCGTGACTTCGGCGTCTCCGGCCTCGGCCGAGTGCAGCCGCGCCGTCCATATCTCGTCCTCGCCGCGTAGGTCAACCGCGGCATGCCCGGGAAACCGGAATGCGAGATAGCGGCGCACATGCGCCTCCATGCTGTCATCTGGCTCGACCGCCAGAACGTTACCGATGATCATCATGACAGCCTCCTGATTCTCAACCCCCAAAGGAGGACATGAAGAGAACAATTGTGTCTAGATGCTCGGTGATCACGCTGCCGTAGGGACCTGTCCCGCCTCGTTCGAGCCGAGGCGAGACGGTGAACTGTCGTGCTGTATCCGTTAGCTAGCAGGCTCAACAACCTAAGTCACAAAAGAGCAACGCTTATTTCTTGGAGGGTTGCTTGGCCTCATTCACGGCGGTTACCGCAAGGGCAGTCAGTTTTGCGTTCGCAGCTTTTTCCTCGTCCAGGATGGATGTAAGCAACGTGTGCGCCTCGTCATGGCCCAGAACCTTGGCCCATTCGCGCAACGTGCCATAACGTGCGATCTCGTAGTGTTCGACCGCTTGGGCTGCTCCGATCAGCGCCACATCCAAAGCATGGCCCGAAGCCTCTTCAATCAGGCCATCGGTCTCCTTCAGCAGGCCGTCCATGGCGTCGCATTTTTCCCCTTTGGCCTCCTGCCCGATTGACTTGAAAACCGCCTCCAGGGTCTTAATGTGTCCTTTGGTTTCCTTGAGATGGCCGTCAATTGCTGTCTTTAGCTCGGCGTTGTTTGCGGATTTGGAGACCTTGGGCAAGGACTTGGACAAGGCGTTCTCTGCCCAGTAGATATCCTGCAAAGTATGCTCGAACGCGTCCTGCAATGTTTTCATCAGATAGTTCCTCCACAAAACTCACCGCTTGGCGCGGTATGCCTCTGTAACGCCACAATGGATGGGCGGTTCCAGAAACGACGCTCGGACGAGGCACGGTGATGATGGACCACTGACGTGGAGACCAGAGCGGCTTGAAGCGCCCTTAACACGAAAAAGCCCCGCCCCGGCGAACCGAGGCGGGGCGCAGGTCAATTATGGCGGAGATCAGACCGCTCTTCAGCGTCGAGCCTCGCCACCATGGCATCAAACAAGCTCTTAGCTTCATCGTCCGTCAGCTTCTCGAACTTCTGTCCCTCAGTCTGCCGGTATTCCGGGTCATGTAGTTCGGGAACGAATTTTTGCCCCATCTCTTCACCCTCCACCTGACTGATGTGGGGAGGCTAGCATGGAGACAAATAGATGCCGAATCCTGACGCGCACACCGGCAGGTTTTTGCCGATCTTCTGCACGACGCACGAATGTTGTGAGGATATCGGTGATTTATGAAGCACAGCACGGCGCCCCCATTGGCCGGGCCGTGATCAGCACGGCCGCCACGAGGGTGGCGCCGACCGTGAGGCCGGCCACCAGAGACGCGGCCAGCGCGGCCTCATAGGGCGCGCACTACCTCACCCCCCACCTCGCAAAGACCGCGCCCGACAGACCGGCAGCTGCAACAGCAGCGCCGATCACCGCCTCTACATTGATCGACAGCACATGCGAGGTGGCGTCATAGGAGACGCCCCAGCCGCCCAGCAGGCCGGCCAGCATGGTGAGCAGCGGCGACAGGATGTAGATCGCCATGCGAACGAAAACGGAATTCATGGATCAGTTCTCCTTGAGAAGCACAGCCCAGGTCTTGGGCCCAATGATGCCGTCGCGCGCGAGGCCGGCGGCTTTCTGGAAGGCGACGGTAGCGGCGCGGGTGTTTGCGCCAAAGATGCCGTCCACGCCCTTGGTGTCGAAGCCGAGATCGGTCAGGCGTTGCTGGGCGTGGCGCACTGCATTCCCTCGACTGCCGAGGCCAATTTTCGGGCAGGCAGGCGCCAGCGCGTCGGGGATTGCCTGCCAGCGCTTGAAAGCGACCGCGAGCTTGGTGTGATAGCCATGCGTGGCGTAGCCCGCCCCGTTATAGCCGCGGGCGAAGCCGGACCAGTCATGCCGGCGCAGCTCATCATCGAGACCCTCGGAGATGATGAAGCTGATCATCGCCTCTAGGTGCGCGGTCTCGTTGTCACAGAATGCCGCGACCATATCGCCCGGCGTCGGATAACCCGCAGCCTTGTGGTTGCCGCCGAGGATCTGCCCCAAGCCCCAGCTGGCCGAGCGCAGCGCTGCGTTGATGTCGATGCCCATGGCAAGCGTCAGGCGCGGATAGCTATCCCTGGGATAGGGTGCGGTGCCCCACCGCTGATAGGCCAGACCCTGCGCCTCGGCCCTGGTGCGCTTCGGACCGGCACCCAGTTCGCGCCAGAACACATGCGGCTCGAAAAGCATCTTCGGCCGGCCGTGACTGTCGAAGCCGCCACCCGAGGTCTCGACCTCGATCACTGCACGGATTTCATCCTCGCCGGCGCCGATCAGGCGCCCTACGCGGGCCACGTCGATATCGGTGAGCCGCGACGCGCGGCCCTTAAACCCTGCTGGGATCATGCGTTTCTCCATGATGTGAAGAAGCCCCGCGCGATGGCGGGGCGTTGTGGCCGGGATGTTCCGCGTTCATTCGCGGTTCGGTCCCGATTCTGAACTGATCGGTATAGTTTTGGTCTGGGTTTGGTCCCGAGCGTTCTCCAGGCACCCCTTGCAGCCGACCGCGCCCCGCCGCAAAACGCCGCCATGAAAGCGACGCATGACGAAACCACCTTCACGCTGACTGGCGAGATCTGGTCGGCCACCTACCCGTTGGACGAGTTGCCGAAATGGCTGCGCTGGTATCGCAGCCGCAAGGCGCGGTTCCCGAAGGCCGGGAACAGCTACGACGCGACGATTGCCGCGCTGGAGGGGCTGGGGGCCGAGTTGGGCGTTACGGTTGACAAAGACTGATCGCACACGACACGAGGGTGGCCCGCCCTTGACAATCGATCCTTCAGGCTTAGCGTGCGCGGGGCCCGCCGGACCCTGAACCCCGGCAGGCCGGCCCCGGCGGCAATGCATCTCGGCGCCGGGGCCAGAAATTCTCGTTCAAGTTGATGGATTGGCGCGCGGCACTTCGGAAGGTGGGGAACCGTCCCGCGCCGTGCCGTTGACAGGGGCATGGCAACTGTCCCACCTTCGACCCGTTCCGAGTATCGCGAACAGGCAGGCCCCGGAGCACGATTTCGGACGCTATTCCGGGGCCTGTTTGCTGGGCTGGCGGCCACACCGTCAGGGATGCGGACCCCGCTCAACCCGCGCCTCGATCTTCCGGAGGCTGTCGAGGATCAGCACCATGCGCTCATCCTGACGCGCGGTCGCCGTCTCCAGCGCCCGGATGCGTGCCTCGCTGGCGGCGATCTGCGCCGACTGATCGGACATTTTCGACATCAGCGCGCTGGTGTTCGTGGTCCATGCCCCCCAGGCAACCGCCACCGACGCCAGCATGCCCCCCAGAACGATCATGTTTCCCATGCTGATCCTGTTATCCACCGAAGGCACTATGGTCATTCTCCTGTCTCCATGCGGTTACGGATAAAAAATCCCGCACGAAGCGGGTTGATCGGGGCAGACATTCCGTCTCCGTTGGTGATGAAAGCCCCCGCCGAAGCGGGGTTGTGCGTCCTGCAATTAAGGTGATCACTGGCCGGGATTTGTCGCGACGGCACGCGCCTTGGCTTGCTCAGGATCGTTATAGGCCGCGACGGTCAGAGCCTTGATGGACCTATGGAATGACCTGATCGCAACTCGCTCGTTAAGAGCGGCAACGACAAGCTCTGGATCCGAGGTCGCGATCTCGCGGGCGGCGGGCGGCGCAAACGGGTCGAAAATGTGCCCGAGGCGCGCTGCAGCATCCGCCCGTCGGCGCTGCGCGATACATGCCGCTTCGTGCGCCTCGATCACCTTTGCCACCAGGTCCTCATAACCCAGAACAATCCACCTATTGCTTAGATAAGGCGGCTTTTCCAAGGTAGGACAAGCCGAGCCATCAGGAACAAACCCGACACTATCCGTCGCGCATTGCTCATATTGCGTCACATCCACCAATGTCCCATCCGTGAGGCGGACTATGGCGTGGTGAACGCCCTCAATCATAATGCCGGGGAGGATCGAGACCAGGTATCCGCAGACCACCTCCCCACCCCATTTTTCTGCGACCCTGGTCGCGGCCCAGTAGCAAGTCGACGCTGGGGCGAGTGGCCTGACGGGCACCGAGACGAGAGGTCCGCCAAATAGGCCGGCGAAATCGATACTATTCGATGCTGGGTTCTGCGGCAGCAGGGGTAAGGTGATAAGTCGCTTCATGGGGCTGGAGCTCTCTCGTGATTCCCGGCCAAACATACTCCCTAAGCTTCTCGCTGCACGATAGAGAGGTTCCTTTCACGATCAATGTAAAGGGGTGATGTTCGTCGAAAAGATGGTCATCAACCCTCAAGAGCGCAGCGGGCAGGCGTCCGTCCATTGCGCTTACCCTACCCATTTGAGAATGGCGTCGAGCTGGGCAGTCGTCGGGACGTGCCGCCAGACGCCGACGCGCTGCATCCATCCCCGCAGCGAGGGCGAGGTGGTCGAGAGGCCGCCGAGGATCAGGCTCGGCAGATTGGCGCCCTCCGATCCGGCAAACGTGATCGATCCGGCGCCTGCGACGTGCAGCGTGTAGTCGGAGCCGGAGGCGACATAGACGGCACCGATATCCGTCACGGCCGCCGGCACGTCGCGGTCGAGGTTGTTGCTGGTGGCGAGCACCTGGGCCCTGATGTAATTGTTCCCGCTGGTGTAGCGATACATGAGCCGGTGCAGCGGGGAGGGACAGGCCCAGATATACTGGCTGTCGGCCGTCAGGGCGGACGCGGACATGCGGATCTTGCAGGCGATGGTCAGCGCGGGGGCGGCGCCGATCTGCTCGCCCCCCAGCGTCATGATCGCCTCGGCCGCATCGCCCGCGGCGTTGAACATGCGCAGGCCGTTGCCGGTATAGGTCGGGCGCCGCCCGGCTGTCGCCTGGACGAACTGCCGGCCGCGCTGGCCGGTCCAGGCCGCGACGCGCCCGTCCTCGGTCGTGACGCTGCCTGCGGTGGCATCCCAGGTGTCGACCGGGGACGGGATCTCCGCCAGCAGCTCGTCCAAGGTTTTCACCAAGCCAAAATGCGTCCCGGCCGGGGCGGTGAAATCGAATTTGATGCGCATGGATCAGCTCACAGATTGAGGGTGAAGGAGGGGACGGGCCGCACCAGCAGGCGCTGATCGGGCACCGACTTGGCCGGTTTGGTCAGCGAGGTGCGCAGCAGGCCGCGATGGGCGGTGTACTGGTTGCCGGGGATGCCGGTGACCACCTGCGACTGCATGGCGTAGCGCACGGCCGTGGGCGCGCCGGTGTAATGCAGCACCACGACATGGCCGCGCACGGTGCTGGCGGTGATGACGCCCCCGGTCAGCTCGAAACCGAGATGCGCGTCGATGCCCTGGCCTCCATATTTGGAGGCGGCCTCGATCTCCAGCACCTCGTCGTCGCGCAGGCTGTCGAAATGCAGGGTCAGCACGCCGCCGGCATTGGACAGCACCTTGGGCCGGGTGATGGTCCAGCGCCGGCCGGCCTCGACCTCGGCGATGCCCCAGGCCATCGTCTCGCCCAGGATCGCGGTCCAGTAGGCGTCCGGATGGACGTTGTTGTCGGCGATGGGATACCAGTATTCGGCGGTGCCGAGGATGGCGCCGCCCTGCTCGCAGATGTCGAGGATGTCGTCGCAGACCGCCCAGGGCTGGCTAGTGATGTTGGCGTTGCCGCCGGGCTGGGTGATGATGTAGCGCGGCAGCGGCAGCCCGATGGAGCGCAGGTAGTCCAGGCTGTCCTGCTGCAGGCCCCACCAGGCATTGGCATAGGCATGGCGCGGCATGTTCTGGGCGCTGGTGCCGTGGCTGATCACGTGCCAGCCCGGCAGGATGGTCCGGCCGGCCGCCTCCGATACCGCCTTGGCCTGTGCAGTCCAGTAGGTGAAATTGTCCCAGGCGATGGTGTCGGCATTTGCACCCGTGGCGGGATCATCGTCCATCTGCTCGATGGGGATGCCGCTGATCCCGTGTCCGGAGGTTACAACCGGCACCAGCGGCACGCCCGCGTCAGCTCGATGCGCATTGAGCATCGAGAACACCGAGAACGGCAAGCCGTTGGCGCCGGCGCCGGGCCGGCCGAGCTCCAGCCCGGTGCCGGGCGTGCTGGTGCTGTAGCCCTGGCTGCGCGGTCCCAGCGTATCGCCGATGTCGATCCCATCGCCACGGGCTAGACCATCGATCTGCAGGCAGCCCTCGGACATCAGGCTGGAGGCATGGCCCAGCGTGAACTCGGCCGTATAGCTGCCGCCCACCGTCAGGGATTGGCCGGTGACGCTGCAGATCTGGATCGCAGTCGTGGACAGCTGCTGCGCCTGCAGGTTCAGCTCCTCGCGGCCCCGATCCCAGAACGCCTGGCTCATGATGCCGTCGAACCCGCCGTCGGGACCGGCGCGCCACATCCACAGGGCATTGCCGGCAGCGTCCCGCGCCAGCACCCGGCCGTCCAGAGTGTCGTCGGTCTGCTGCACCACCTCGATCCCCGGGTCCGACAGGACGCGCGGCGCGACATCCCCGACGGTCCAGTCATCGAGCCGCACGCGCAGGCCGCTGCCCGACCATCCGAGCATCGCGTGGCCTTGATCGTCCCAGGCGATCCAGCGCACATCCTCCGTCTGCACGGTTTCGGACGGCTCGTCGATGCGGCTGGCCACATCCGCGATGCCGGTCGTGAGCGCCGCGATATCGGCGGCGCGGGCGGCGGCTTCGCTATCCAGATCACCGCGGGTCGCATCCCCGCCGACGACGCGCAGCAGGCCCGACCGCCTGCGCAGGAAATAGGACCGGCCGGGCACGAAGCCTCCAGCAGGCCAGTCACCGCCATCGGAATTGCGGATGCCATATGCAGTCCCGGCGATGGTAATGCTCGGGTTCGCGGCATCGTTGGTCGCGGCCGGGATGTATTCGACCTCGGAGACTGCGCTCAGGCTGGCTATGCCAGCATCGACCATGGAAGGCAGCAGGTCGGCGGTGATCGCGTCTCCCGTGCCGCCGACATTGGTCAGGGGCAGGATGCCGGCGTCACGCACCGCTAGGCTGTGAAGGCTCCCCTGCGCCAGCAGATCGGCGATGACGACGCCGCCGCCGATAATGCGCCAAACCCCGCCGCGCCGGCGCAGCAGGTAGGAGCGGCCGCCGATCAGTTGCCCAGCAGTCAGGGCGGCGCCGGTTTCGCTCTTGATGGTCACCGGCGCGCCGCCGTCGATCGAGAGCGTCGGCTCGGTCGCGCCAGTATTCGTGGCGACCGGAACGATCTCGATGATCGAGGTGCCAGAGGTGGTGGTGACGCCATTGCGTAGCGCGGCGGTGGGCAATTCGGCGGTGATCGCGTCTCCCGTGCCGCCGACATTGGTGAGCGACATGACCCCAGCGTCACGGAGCGCAGATGCGACATCGGCCCGCGCCACGACCCCCCAATATGGAGCGGTAACGAACAAGGGATCGTCGCCGTTCTGGAATGGCGCGCGCCAGGTGATTACACCGCCCTCGAGGGTCACTACGATGCCGATTCTGGCCGGCAACTCGGCCTGGCCGAACGCAACCGCATCGTCGCGGGAGCGGAAGGTCTTGCCGCCATTCGTGAGGGTCGCAAGCAGTTCGGCGTTCACCTGTCCGACGACCTCGTTCATCCACAACTGAACGTCGTCTTTCGCGACAGCCGATCCATTCGGGTAAATCGCACCCGGCGTCTTGGTGGTCGTAACCATTCTTCACCTATGCTGGATAGTTGCCGACCTCGACCGGGTCGGAATGCACCGCGGACCTGTTCTCGGACCGCAGCCAGAACCGCGCCCCCGTCGCCGGGATAGGGGCGGCCATGGTCACATCCGAGGATGTGTCGTAGCTCCACTTCACGAAAACGGCCGTCTCGAAGGCGGCGCCCGCCTCCGCCTGGTAAAGCCCGGTGCGATAGTAATTGGCCCCGAGGTCCGGCTGGAAGGTGACCGTGAGGGTTCCGCCGGCCGTGCCGCTTTCCATGAAAACCACCGGCTCATCTGGCGCGGTCGTGTTGGAGAACACTTCGATGCCGCTGACCGTCGTATAGGGAGAACGAGGCCGCGGAACCCCATGCAACGAGAACCCCACAACAATGAACGTCCGCACGTCGTATTCGACCCGGTCGCCCAAGGATGACGTGCGGAACGAATACCCGCTGTCAACCTCCTCCCGGATCATATCCGTCCAGGGGCCGGATTGATCGCTCCGCTTGTATTGGCCGAACGGGATCAGTCCCGGGCTGGCCGTGAAAGAGCCAGCGATCCGGATGAAGGGATCGCCATCCGTTCTCACCACGGTGACGCTGTCGATGGTGGTGCCCAAAGCCGCCTCGCCGTGGTTGACCTTTTCGGCTATGGCCGGCGGCTCACCCTCTTCGGCTGCCGTCCAGTCGAAAGACGCAGGCGCCGCCTCGATCAACTCGACCGTGGTGTTGGTCCCATCGAAACTCAGGCTGTCCACCCAGAACGCGGTCGAGACGAGGCCAAGGCGGGGAATGTTCACCGCCACCCGGGGTTCGCCAACCAGCCGCAGCCCCAAGGCGCGCAGCTTGATCGTCATCCGCCGCCGGGGGTTCATGCGCGCCAGCATCTGCTTGCAGAGATGCGCGGCCTGCCCGTGGTGTTGCACTGCCAGAAGATCCACACCCTTCGGCTGCCCCTCTCCCCAAAGTGCAATCGCCCCTGCGTCATCCACCGGATCGGCCGGGTTCTCCTGCCAGTGGACCTGCGGCGCCACGTATGTCGGGACCAGGGTGGTCACGCGATTGATGCGCTCTGTCCCTGCCCCGTATTCCATCTCGACGACATGCCGCTCCTCGATGGTCACCGTCGGCGCGCGCCACATTCCCGCTTCGACCGCCAGTTTGCCCTCCGGAGAAATCCAGGCCCGGCCGCCCATCGCGTCCAGCAGCTTCTGGGCGGTGTCCTTGATCGCGTCGGAAAGGGCATAGCTGATGCCGGACTGGTAGCGCGGCCTGGTGCCGCCCGCCGTCGGCTCGGTGCCATTGCAATCAGCCCGGGCGGTCGCAAGCCGCGCCAGATCGATATCGGCCGCGGCAACCGCGCCATAGGCGGGATTGGCCATGATATCGGACAGATGGACCGCCGGGTTGCGTCCGACGATCCCGGCCCCGTCCACGGCCCAATAGGCCGTAGCGCCGTCGATCAGCGCGGAAACCTCTGGCTCCCCGCCCGAGTAGACATCGGCTATATCGTCGCCGTCGACCGCGTCGAACGTCGCCAGGATGGTGCCGACGCCCCGAAGCCGATGATCGACGGTCCAATGGTTCGGGAACGCCGCGCGCAGATCGGCCCAATCCCCGCCGTCCCACTGGTCGCCCTGGATGCCCTTGCGCCACCGCAGGCGAATATTGCCCTTGTCCCATGGCTCGGTGGTGACGTAGCCGTTGGCATCGACCTCGACCGGCTCGCCGTCCAGATACCACTGCAGGACGTTGTTCATGCCGCCCTCGGCGACGGCCAGCAGCTTGAACAGCCGACGCTCCCCGCCGACATGCGCCCATTCCCAGAACATCGTCGCACCGCTGGTGCGGACCCGGCCAAGATGCCGGATACGCTGCGCATTGCTGGACCGCAATTCCGTCTGCAGCTCCTGCGGGCGCGGACCTTTCGGGGCCATGACCTTGGAGACCGCCGCATTGACCGCCAGAGCGACGGCCGTTTTCAGAAGCGCCGCGCCCACGGCGCCGGCCGCGCTCGCGCCGGTCCACACGGCAACGAGCCAGGATCCTACCGCCGGCATTCAGTCACCCCAGATTGCGATTGCCTTGCCGCGCGCCATTGCGATGCCGCGCGGGGTCCGGAACAGCCAGTGGCTGCCGGACCAGATGGCCGAGACTTTCCGGCCGCGAAACTCGATCACGCCGATATCGCCCTCGGCCGGGGCCGCCTTGCGGCGCAGAGTGATCTCCGGCGCCACCGTTTCGAGCAATCCCGACGCGGTCAGCGCCCGGGCCTCTGGCTCGCTGCGGTAGCGGCCCCGGAACCGCTCAGCCGGATCGGCGCCCCATCGCTCGATGCACCAGTCGGCAACCCAGATCGTGCAGTCCTGCCGGCCCCATGCCCACGGCAATCCTGCCGTGCGCTGGACATAAGCGGCCAGGTCAGCCAACCAACCAGCCCTTGATCTTCTTGCCGACCAGGGAAGCCGCATACTGGCAACCCAGATCGCCGGGATGCCGGCGCTGCTGGTCCCGATCGGTATATTCGCCGAGCGGCGTGAAGTTCCGCGCTGCGGCGATGGTTTCGGCCCTGATCCTGATCTGGGCCAACCCCTCGGCCTCGCGCGGCTTCACATCGACAATGCGGCCGACATGCACCACGATGGCGTCGTTCGGAAATCCTCGAACGGCCCACAGTTGCCTGACCAGTTTGTCCGACCATGATGCCGGATTATTCAGCGCCTCATGGGCCAGATCCTCGCCCTCCTTGTTGCCGACGTTCCAGACCGTGTAGTGGGCCGGGTTCGCGTCGAAAGGATTGGCCGAGACGCGCAGCGGATCAGCGACGATCCAGCCAAAGCACGGCGCCCACGTCTGGCCGGAGAAGGTCAAGGGCACCTCGGTTTCGTTCAGATAATAGTCGACCGAGCCGAAGTTCAGGTGAAAGAGCCGGACCAGCGGCACCACCTCGGGATCGCTGTCCAGGAAAGCAGCCAGTTCTGGGGTCATCGGTCGAAAGCCTCGATAAAGGAGACGGTGATGCTCTGGCCCCATTTCAAGTATTGGCGGGTGCGCTGGCCCTGCATGTCGTCCAGGAAGCGGCCACGGAATCGGGGCGGATTGGTCTGGAGAACGGTGCCAGCCGGGATGGGCGCCCGGGCAGAAGGCTCGAACTTGACCCAGCCCGCGGCATTGCGCCGGACCACGCGATAGAGGAAGCCGTTGACCGAGAACATGTCACCCAGACGGAACGACGGCCGAACCGGGTTGGTCAGTTCGACATAGAGTTGATTATCCCCGGCCGCGACCGGCGCAGTGGTGACGATTGACTCCGTGCCCTGCGTCGGATCGGCGAAGCCCGTGCCGTCGCTGAACCAAGTGCCGTCCGCGAAAGGGAACTGCTTGGGGCTGACCCTGGACCCGTATTTGTAGGGATCGCAGATGCAGAGGTTGGCGACATTGTATCGGCCGCGCATTTCCGACACGAGCGCTTCGAATTCCTTAACCCGCGTGCCGTCGAAGTCGCGTGGAATGGTAATGTCCACGCGCCAGACGCCCATGTTCGGCGTGAGGATCTGTGGCACGCCTGCCAGGTTCGCCCCGGCCTCGCGCGAGGTCCACTGAATGAAATAGCTGACATCCAGAGCCCGGATCAGGTTACATGGCCAGTCGATGATTTCGGGCATCAGGAATACCGCTCATTATAGCTTGGCAGGTGCTTCTGCAGCATGGGCATGAAGTTCTGCTCGTATTCCTGTCGGGCTGCAGCCATCGTCATTGCCAGCTCGGCCTGCGTCACACCGGGCGCGATGCTGATGTTCGGCGCGAAGGTGGCATTGACCGAATTCGACCGGCTCGCGGCGAACCCAACAGGAATGGCGGGCGGCTGCATGTTGGCCATCGCCACGCCGCCATCGGCGAGACCGGGAAGCCTCCGGCCGCGTCGCATGGCTTCGACCACGCCGACACCACCAGCGCGCCGCACATCGTCTTGCGACCAGACCACCTCGCCCTTATGCACGATCCCGGCCGGCTCGTGCTTGCCGCCGGGGCCAGTGTAACCCCCGACTGACCAGCCGTTGAAGATCGCACCCACGATTCCACCCAGGAGCCCGTTGCCACCACCGGCCGAGGACCAGGCTCCCTGGTTGAACAAGGCGGCCTCGAGGGCGGCGCGCGCGAACATCTTGCCGACATTGGCAAGAACGTCCGCGAAGCTCTCTCCGGCCAGGATCGAATCCAGCAAGCCCTGTTTGACCTGCTGCTGCGCATCCGCCATCAGCTGTTGCGATTCGGCAGCCTTGCCCTCTGCGAGCGCCCGCTCCTGCGTGGCGATGATGTCTGCCTTCTTGGCCTCCCCGAGAGCCTCGATCGCCTGCCTGTAGGTCATAGACCCATCGGCAAGCATCGCATCAAGATCGACATTGCGGCGCTTGGCCTCGGCCAGCAGGGTCATGACGACGCGCTGGCGCTCGGTTTCGGCGGTGACGGCGGCGATGGCCCTGGCTTGTGCTTCCTCGTCCATGCCGGACGCCTTGATAGCAGCGATCTGATCGGCCTGTTCGGCTGCCAGGCGGGCAGTCTCTTTTTCGGTCAGCAGGTTCTGGGCCAGCTGGTCACCATAGCGTCGGGCCTGTTCGGCAAGCCGCTCGCGATCCTTGATCTCCTTGTCGAGGTCCTTCTGCACCTCAGGATCAACCCGGGAAATGGACTGCTGGCCCCAGGCCTGCTGGATGAGCGGCGCAGGCACATTCTCCAGGCCCGCCCACACCTTGCGGATACCTTCCACATCGCCGGGCTTGATCTGGCGCAGCAGCTCCATCGCCAGCCGGTCCTGTAACTCGGGCGTGAACAGTTCATCACCGGTCAGCTTGAGCCGCTTCATCAGGTCATCGAGGGTAGAGCCGACGATCTGATACCGGCCCAAGGCCGACGATCCGGCACCGTTGCCATAAAGGGCACGATTTTCAGGCGTGCGCATCGACTCCTGCAGGGCGCGGATTTCTCGCAGCGTCATGTTCACCAGATTGCGCGCGCCGCCGGTCCAGCGCCCATCATCGAGCGTGGCATTGTAATCGCCCCGGCTTTCCCGCTGGGCGATCAGGTCGAGGATGCCCTTGTTCGCCGCAGTCCCGGCCTGACCCCATTCGCGGAGATTGAGCCCCGTCCACTGCTTGATGGCATCGTTGATCGTACCGCCGAGGCCACCGGCCAGTTCTTGCATCCGCTTGATGCTGGCCTCAAAGGTGCCGTCCATCTCGGCAATCGACTGCCGGACCGCCTGCACCTCCTTATCGATGGCCTTGATCACCCGGCCATAGGCATCGGCCTGCTCGATCTTGCCGGCCTTGACCGCCTCGGTCTGGCTTTCCTCGGCCAGGCGACGCTCATCGGCCAGCTTCTTCAGCTTCTGCGTATTCGCGTCATAGGTTGCCAGAAGATCCTGCTGCGCCTCGCGCCGCTGGCGATCCGCTGCCGCAAGCTGATCTGCGGCTGAGGTGATCAGCGTGTTCAGGGTCCCCATCTGCTCGGGAAACTTCTGGGCCGCCGCCTCGGCACTACCTGCAATCTTGATCAGCACGTCCCGAAAATACTCGGCATCCGTCCGGACCGCTTCGATGCTGTTGCTGGTCTCCAGGCGGCGCATTGCCATTTGCAGCAACACCACCTGCTCGACGCTCGCACCCGTTGCCCGCGCGAGCTTTCGCGCTTGCGCCTCCTGAACAGCGGACCATTCCGCATCCGAAAGGCCCGGGGCGCGAGACACTGCCTGGCCGGGGAAAACCGTCCCGGCGAACTTGTTGGCGGACCCCATGAGATCGGCCCGCGCCTGCACGGATGTCAGGACTGCAGTCAGATCGTTCACCCGGGCAATCTCGTCGGCAAAGTCGCCGTATTGAAGGCGGAGCTGTTCCAGAGGCGTTTCGGCCGCCTCGACAGCGTCCAGGTATGCGCCGGTGGTCTTCTCCAGGCTGTCGAGCTTTTCGTCCAGCGTCTCGGTATCCATCGCCACCTTGAGCAGCGCTGCGCCAAGCGGAATCGCGATGGCCGCACCGGCGCCCATAAGTGCGCCCACCGTCCCTAGCCCGCCAAGGAGCTGAGGCAGCTGTTGACCCAACGCCTGTGCAGCACTGGTGCCTGCACCGACCTGCGTGGCAAAATCCCCGACTTGCCAGCCGACGTTCTGCCATCCGGCGCCCATCTGCTGACCTTTGCGTGCAGCGTCCTGCATCGTCTCGCCGGCCTGGTGCATCTGCCGGGCGGCCTTTGCGACCTCGGCTGTATAGCGCTGCTGGCTGATGGCACCGACGTCCAGGGCGCGATCGAGGCGCTTGACCTCTTCCTCATAGCGCTTGGCGGCGCGATAGACCGGATCGTACTGCCGGGCGAGGCGGTCAAGATCACGGGCATGCGCCCGCGCGGCCTGGGTATCGGTCACCCGGCCCCGCGCGTCCTGGAACGCCTTCTGCGCCTCTTCGCCGCGCTTGCGGAACGCGGCGACGACCTTGTTGGACTCGGCAACAAGCTGGGCGTCCGAAAAGCCCGCAGATATGATCAGATCCGGTTCTTCAGCCATCAGAAGCCCACAATGCCCATTTCCTTGAGATCAGCGTCGGACAGTGCATCCGCGCCGCCGCCACCGCCATCGGGTTTCCAGCCGTTTGCCCGGCCGTAACCTTCAACGCACGCCATGAACTGCCACGGGGTCATCGCGCCCACCTGCGCAGGCGTGAAACCCATGGCGGCACCTAACCCGTAATAGGTGCTGAACTTCCATTTTCCGCGAGGGAGCCTTCCTGCGTCTGATCGCCCGCCGGCATATCCTCCCCCGCCGGATCATCCGGGGGGCCGTAAAGGGCAAGGGAGAGGATCTCCATGGCCGGGTTCTTCAGCGCAATCCACGGCTGCTGCGCCACTACGCGATCGACCAGCCGCTTGGCTTCGACCTCGTCCATGCCGCCACCGATCAGCCCGTTGCGGATCACCTCCATCAGATGAGGCAGTTCCCATTGCCCAAGGCTGATGCGGTTCAGCAGAAATTCGGGGCCGCAATCGGTGTTCTGCTGGATCACCTCGGCCTCGGCGATGCCAAGGCGGACAGCGTGTTCGCCGCCCGCCCAACGCATGACGACGCGCGCCATCAAGCCGCCCTCGGCAGGCGGGTCGGCGTGCCATCGAATTCCAGCGCGATCGATGCCGTGACCTTCTGGCCCTTGGTCCGCTGGTTGGTAAGCGTAGTCATGACCGCCGGGCCCGACTCGTATTGCGTATCGCCGACCGCGGCATTCTGGTTGCCGATCCGGATGAGCTTGCTCTGGCCGCCGTAATACCAGTCCAGCATCATTTCGTGGGACTGCTGCGCCCAGACACCGTCGGCAGAGACCGACACCTGCAGCGATCGAAGCGCCCGTTCCTGATCGAGAGGCAGCGACTCATCATCGCAATCCGCAGGAACCTCGCTCGTGTCGAAGGTGGCCGACCGCGTGATCGTGACGCCCACCAGGCCACAGATCTTGGTCCAGGTGGTGCCAGCCTCGTCGGTGGCGACCTCGAGCGTCATCTGCTCGAACTTCTCGGTAATCGGTTTTGCCATGCCTCAGCTCCATGAAAAATGCCGCCCCAGGGCGGCATGGTCGGTTTGAAGGGCCCGATGTCGCGCCCGATTAATCGGCCTCGGCGGCCGGTTTTGCCCGGCCCTTGCGAACCGAAGGCGGAGACTCTTTCGCGCAGCCTGCCTTGACCGCCGCATCGATGAACTCTCGCGGGTAATATTGCGGCTCATCCCTGGGATAGGCGGACCAGCCTGCGTTGCGCGTCATGCTGGTATAATGAAACTCGCGCGTGAAGATTGCCTTAGCCACGGCGCCACTCCTCCCTGATTGCCGCCCGGACGCGGTCACGGATCAGTTTGCGAAACTCCGCCCGCTTGGCCTTCCAGCCCGGATAAAAGGTCGGCCGGGCCGGAAGGCCGTCCTTGGTTCCAAATTCATGGAACCGGAAATAGAAGCCATCCCCGGCGGCGGCATAGATCCTGATCCGCAAGGCGGCGTACTGGTCGCCCTTGTTCTTTCCGCTGCGGATCTCGTCGATCATGAATGTGCCCGGGGGCAACTCTCCCCAGGTCCAGCCGATCGACCGTATCATGTCGCCGGACTGCTGCCTGAAGGTCGAACGGACCAGATTGCGGATATATTCGCAGACCTCCTCCGCGCCTTCTTCCATAGCCTGGCGCGCCGCCTCGACTGCCACATCCGGAATCTGCTTGAGTTTCCGGACGATCCGGGGATTAAGCTGGGCCATTCACAACCTGGAGGATATCGGTGATTTATCGCCAGCGCTTCACGCCAAAAGGCATGCTCGGGGCTATCCTTTTCATCCTTGGACCGACCATCTCTGGATGGTTGGTCATGAGCTATTTGAGCAGTTCACCGTATGAGCGGCCGGAGGCATTCATCGTGGCTCTGTCTTGCCTGCTCACGCCGGCCGGTGCGGTTTTGGCGCTGGTTGGCCGTGAGCACTACGATGCAAGCGCAGAGATTGAACGCGAGGAGCGAGAGAAGAAAAAACTGGCCGAAATTGACGCAAGCAAAAGAAGAACCGTCGGTTTTTAGCCCGGGTCACCCCTCCACCAACACTTCGACCTGCACCACGCCATGCACCGACACGCCGTCGGGATCATCCATGACGCGAACGAGCGTCACGCGCAGCGGGTGCATGGTCAGCGCGTCGGTGTCGGCCCAGCCTTTCAGCGCCGCGGCCACATCATCGGTCAGATCCTCGCAGACCCCCTTGTCCACATCGCCCGTCTCGTCGCGGGCGCTGTCCCATATATCGACCTGCACGGTGATCAACCGGGCCTCGATGCATTCCGCGTCGTCGTCGATACCGTAACTCGCGCCCATGGTGACATAGGGCACGGGCGTATCTTCGACCGCCTTGTCATAGACCCGGCCCTCGAATGCGGGCACCTGATCGATGATCCGATCCATGATCAACCGCCGGAGGATGCGCCCCGCCCTCATGGCTGAGCCTCGACCAGCATGTCAAAGCAGGAGGCGTCCTTATCTTCGCGGGGATGCTCCTTCAGGTCATAGAGCCGATTCGCGATCCGGACCCGCCATTTCGCATTCACTTCGCGCGCCCGCGCGCTGGTGTGGATAGTGACGATGGCAGGCGTTCGCGCGGCCAGTCTCGCCTGCATGACCTGCTCTCCGCCGCGCAGGGGCAGAACCTTGGCCCATGCCCGAAACCGCTCCTCCCAGGACTGGACGATGCGGCCATCCGCATTGCGCTGCTGGACGGGCTCCAGAAAGGCCACGATTCGGTTGAAATCGCCGGCGGGGATCATGTCACACCCAATGAACCTTGAGAGGGGAAAGCAGCGAGCGGACGGCGAAGGGCAGCGTGTCGAAGCGGGCATCCACCGCGACCGCTTCGCGGTTGCGATACCAATGACCGATCAGAAGCAACATCGCAGTCCTGATCGCCGGCCAGACATCCTCGGGGGTCGAGGCCGTGAAGGTGATTTCGACCGCGCGGCCGGGGGGTGCCGTGACGATCACCTCTGTCCAGATGCCGCAGTCCATACGCCGAATCTCGGCCTCCTGGGGATCGCCTGCTTCGTCCCGCCATACGGCCGCGGCATCGCCTACCCCGGGAAACGGCAGCCGGATGCACCCGCCGCTGAACCCGTCCTCATATGTCAAGCGCCATTCCTGCGGCTGGATGCAGCGCCCGAGCACGCCGCGGATACCGTCAATATGGGCCATGGCGGTGTCGCCCAGGGCATCGATAAGCTCATCCTCGTCGTCGTGAAGGACACGGAGATGGGCCTTGATCTGCTCTCGCGTCAGAAAAACGCCTTCCGGGCCGCTGATCCGCTCAAGTTTCACGACTTCGCCTTGTTGTCCGGGACGGTTTTCGCCTTGTTCGGATGCGCGGGCGCCGCCTTGTTCGGAACGCTTTTTGCCGCCTTCTCGGCCAGAACGCCGGAACGCAGCAGATGAGCGACCGAGGACTTTTCCGCCTCGCGCGTTTCCCCGGCGACATAGAACCGATCACCGTAATGCTCCCGCAGAACGTCGAACTTCATGGAAACCTCCTATGGTGGCGCGGGGCGGCATTTGCCGCCCCACGGATGCCGTCACCGGGATCAGGGCTCTTCCGGCTCCGCCGGCATGATGTCGCCGTAGATGAAGGCCTCGGGCCGGTAGACAGCCAGCGCGATCCGCTCCTCGGCGAGCAGGGTCAGCAGGTTCTTCGTGAAATCGTCGTTCTCGAAGCCCGCTTCGACGCGCGAATCCCAGAGGTCGAACACCTCGGCGCCCATCTGGAAGGCGCCGGTCAGGAACTTGCCCTGCGCCATGGCGGGCGTCTCCACCACCGGCAGGCGCCAGAGGCTGGCAGGCGCATCGCCCTGGGGTTGGCCGATGATGTGGCGGCCGATCTCGTCCTTGGTCAGCTCGATGACTGCCCAGTCGATGGGATTGAGCACATGGCCCGTCGCCGGATAGAGGGCCAGCGCCGCCTGGAGCTGGGCGATGCGGAGTGTATCGATCACAGTCAGCCCGGCAGTCGGAATTCCCGCCGGCACGGCATAGGCACTCGCCTGGGGAATGATCCCATGCAGGTTCTGGCCGGTGCCGTCGCCATGCAGCAGCTGGGTCTCCTCGACAAAGGCCAAGCCCCAGAGCAGGCGATTGTCGATGTGAGAGCGCAGCTGCGACACGTCGCTGAGCGCCTGCTTGGAAACCTTCATCCAGTGGGCAATGACCTTGGCCGAGGTCGAGATCAGTTCCATCTGGATGTCGGATTCCGGCTTCTTGACCGTCTCCGCCGTCGGTGCCGCGTTGTTGCGGAAGCCGACCTCGCGAATGTATTCGATCGCAGCGTTGTCGATGCGGCCCTGGGTGATGAGGTCGCGAACCACCAGACGCTGACGGGGCAGTTCCAACACGCCCGGCAACCGGGTGCGATCGGTTGCGGCACCCACAGAGCCCGGAGCATTGGTGGCCGAGGTGGTGATCGTCGCCTTGACCGCGAGATCCGACTTGCCCTGGCGCGGCCGGCCGTCTGCCCAGGACTTGAAGCCCTCGCTTTCGACGAACTGCTCACCGATGGATTTGGTCGCCGCACCGTCGCCGCCATCGGCGCGGGCCATCTTCTGAGCCAGTTCGGTGACCTGGCCGGCAAGTTCGTTCATCTTGACGAGTGCCTCATCGGCATCGCCCTTCACCTTTTCGGTCAGGGCCTCGCCGGCCTTGACGCGGCCGAGCGCATCCTCGGCGATGGCCTTGACCTTCTCGATCGCCGCATCCTGTGCAGCCTTGAACTCCGCCGCGAGCTGCTCGGGCGTCTTATGTTCCGACATGGGGAACCTCCAGCAATGATAGGGATGGGCCTCAGCCCGTCAGCGCCTGCAAGAAAGCAAGCTGATCCGCCGCTCTGTCAGGTTCCCCCTGACCTTTCAGGTGGACGCGCGCGGCACGCTCCGCCTGCGAGTTCGAGAGGCCGAAGGCCCCCTTCAGCAGATCCTCGAACTCCCGCTCAGTCAGCCGGTCCCCGGCCTTGAGCTTTTCTGCAACCTCCAGCACCCGCCGTTCGGATTTCACCGCGGCGATGGTGGCGTTCTCGTTGGCGCCGATGCTGACGATCGACACTTCCCGCAAATCCAGCTTCGTGAGCGTCCAGACATCGCGG
The DNA here is from genome assembly GCF_000518925.1 of Paracoccus sp. J39. Taxonomy (NCBI): domain Bacteria; kingdom Pseudomonadati; phylum Pseudomonadota; class Alphaproteobacteria; order Rhodobacterales; family Paracoccaceae; genus Paracoccus; species Paracoccus sp. J39. The sequence continues at coordinate 68,771 of NZ_JAEN01000011.1, forward strand.
TCCTCGTCCACCTCATAGCCCTGGATGCGGTAACCGATGGAAAGACCGTCGATATCGCCGGCCTTCAGCAGCTCATAAGCCTCGCGCGCCCGCTGCACGCCCATGTTCAGCTGGCCGGTTACCAGCAGCCCCTTGCCGTCCTCGGCCGCCTTCAGCCATTTCCCGATCGGTTCTCGCGGATCATGCTGCCAGAACATCTTGGGCATGGTGCCGCGCGCCGAATGGCTGGCAAGGCTCTCGGAGAACGCGCCGGGCGCGATGATGTCGCCATAGCTGTCCGGTTCGCCGCCGAATGTGCTGGCATAGCCTTCGAACTGTCCCTTTTCGCCCAGCGACTTGATGTCGAGGAGCGCAGCGCCTTGCTTGACCTGCATGTCAGACCTCATTGACCTTGCCGCCCTGGATCAGCGCTTCGAGATCCGTAATGGGCACGTTCTGTTTCTGGATGCGCGGCACATCGCCGCCCTCGACCGCGGGCAGGTTTTCCTTCGCCCGAACCTCGTTGATCGTCAGCCAGCCGTCGTTCAGGCCGGATTTGTAGAAGGCCGCGCGACCCGCACTGTCGCCGCGCAACAGCCCTTCAAGATTGAACTCGATCATCAGCCCCCGACGACGCTCGGCATCGGTCAGCAGCTGCTTGGCCAGGGCCATCTCGATGCGCTTGAGGCGCCGGCGCAGGGTGAACTTCTGGAACAGCAACACCTGCTGCTCGACACCGGTCGGCCAGGACGTTGTGGCAGAGCTATGCTGGATCATCACCGGCGGGACACCGAAGAACCGGCATATCTCCTCGATCGAGAACCCCCGCGATTCGAGCATCTGCGCGTCTTCCGGGGTCAGGCTGAAGCTCTGCCATTTGACCCCGCCTTCCGCCACGAAGGGCTTGCCGGCGTTGGCAGCGCCGATGAACTCGGCGACCATGTATTCCCGGGCGATCTTCCGGTTTTCGTCCGACAGCCATTCATCGAACTGCAAGGCGCCGGACGGTTTCAGCCCGTTTCGGAACATCGCCGCCGCCGTGGCATTGGCGGCCATGGCCAGCGAAAACGTCGAGCGCGCGAAAGCGAGCGTGGACATGCCGCCCAGCGGATCGCCCCCGGGACCGCGAATATGCAGCACATCCGCCTCGGTGAGGTCGTACTGCTTGCGATCCTGGGTCCAGCGATACCGCAAGGCGCCGCCGGTCTCGCGCCTGACCGTGACGGCGTCCGGCCGCACCGGGGTGAGGGCGACGATCCTGCCGCCGAGACGATCGATGCGGGCATAGGCATTGCCCCACAACTCGACCGCCATGGTCATGAAATCCCAGAAATCCAGTGCCGTCTGGTCGAAGTTCGGGCTGTCATGCAGGACGGAATAGAGCGGGTGATCCCGCATCACGGTCCTCTGCCCATCCTCGCCCAGGACAAAGACCTGTAGCGGAAGCGAGCTGATCGTGCCGGAAAGCAGGTTGACGCAGCCCCAGACCGCCGAAAGCGCCATGCTGGACCGGGCCGAGACTGGCACGCCCGCATCCATGACACCCGGCTGCGGCTGGAAGTCGGTATGGCTGGTCAGGTCCAGAGGCTTCTTGCCATCCTGCAGGCCGAACATCTTGCGCAGGAGCTTCATGCCGACACCAGGCTCTGGAAGTAGGAGTTCTTCCGCCGGCGCTGCTCTTCCTTCGGCGCCCTGCAAAGCGCGACGCCGACCGACATGGCAAGGGACACCATGCCGTCGATCCGGCCGAAGGCGTTCGGCTTGTCGAACATCCGGTGCCCGGTGCGGTTCTCCGCATAGACGACGCTGGCCGCCATGCTGTCGAGGAGCGGGTTCTGATCGATCAAGATTCGCTCCTCGTATATTGCCGCTTCGAGCTTGTTGATGCTGTCGGGCATCCACAGGTAGATTTCCTGCTGCCCTTCGGGTGCCTTCGGATCCTTTTCGAGGATCCGCTTCTGGAAGCCCTGCGGGTGTATTTCCGCCGGTATGACCGCGCCGATGTCGGTCAGATGCTCCTGGAGCCGCTCCAGGCCGTATTGGTCGCAGCCGATCACCTGCGGGGCGAATTCGGCATTGATCCGGGCGATGGCATCGGCCAGCCAGGCATATTTCAGCCGGTCTCCAGGAACCGCCTCGATGAACCCGGAGCGCACCCAGTCGTCATAGGGCGTCTGGTCCATGGCCGCGCGATCTGCGAGCGTGTCTTTCGGCGTCCAGAACCAGGTGTGCGAGAGGAACCGCTCAGCGTCCCTGGTGGCATCGAGCAGCCAGGTCAGGGTGAGCGCGGAAAAGTCCCGCGTCTGGCTGAGGTCGAGACCGCCGAAGCACGGATAACCGGCGTCGACCATTTCGCGCAGATCAACCTTGCCCTGGCATTTCAGCCAGGATTCCCGCTTGATCGCCGCGGTCTGCGCCTGCGTCCACTCGCAGAAGTGCAGCCGGGCGATGCCGTTGCGCTTGCCAGGCATCTTCTTGGCCTGCTCGACCTGCGCCGCCAGCCATTCCTTGGTGATCGTCACGTCCAGGAGCGGGTTGGCCTTGACCCAGCAGGACGGGTCATTCTCCCAATCGTCGCCATCATCGAGCGAGCAGACGAAAGCGAATGTCGAATCGTCCTCGACGATGCCGGCCGCGACGCGCACCGCGTGCTGGTGCTCCTCCCAGCAGATCGACTTGCGATCCGAGCCGCTGTTGGTCGCCATGCAGAGCAACGGCTGCATGCGGAACTTGAAACCGCGCTCCAGCATGTCGATGGTGTCTCGGCTCGGGTGCTCGTGCACCTCGTCGCAGAGCGCACCATGCGGACGCGGCCCGGATTGACCGCCCGATTTGGCCTCGTTGGCGATCGGCTTGAAGAACCGCGTGCCGCCGTCCTTGCCCTTGTAGCTCAGCTGCCAGACCGGGTTCTGCCCCTGCGAGGTAATCCGGCTGCTGAGCCGCGGGGACTGTTCCACCATGGCGACGGCATCCTGGAACAGGATCCGCGCCTGGTCCTTCTTGGCTGCCGCCGAGTAGACCTCGGCCCGCGCTTCTCCGTCCGCGACCATCAGATAAAGGCCGATGCCGCCGAGCATCGGGCTCTTGCCGTTGCCCTTTCCCTCCTCGTCGTAAAAGCGGCGAAACCGCCGCAGGCCGGTTGCCTTGTGCTTCCAGCCGAAGAGCGATCCGACGCGAAAAGCCTGACTGGGATGGAGCACGAACGGCCGCCCTTCGAACTGGCCGCCGTTCAGGCGCAGGTTGCGTGCGAACCAGGCGATCACCTTCTTGGCGGCGGCCACATCCCACAGCAGGCCGCGGCCCGGGCCCTCGACCAGATCCCGCAGATGGCGGGCTGCCGCGTCCCGGATGTGCGGGCCGGCGACGATCTTGCCATCCGCGACATCCTGCGCCCAGGCGGTAACCGGATCGGCCGCATAGCGGTCCGCGTCAGGTGAAGTCGTCATCACCTTCGCCGAAGCTGAAGCCGAGCTGCCCTTGCGCACCAAGGGCACGTTCCGCCGCCGGCGTCATGCCGAAATCGCTGGCCAGCGCGCGAATCTGCCGCCAGGTCTCGTTCAGCTGCGCGACTTCCGGCCGCGATTTGACCTGATCGCCGTTGCGCGTTTTCGCGGTATAGGTCTCACCCAGTTCTGCAAGCAGAACCTGGTAATCCTCATAGCGCACGATCGAGCGGCAGAGCTGGACGAACATGAAGATGTTCACCTCGTTCAGCCTGTCCTTGGTCGGATGGCAGAGCGGCGGCGCCAGGCGGTCGTAAACCCAACGCTCCTTGTCCAGCAGCCCTTCCGGCCGAAGCTGGGCGGCGCGGGCGAGCGCACGGGCCTGGAGATTGTGGCCCGCATCGCCAACTTCCCGCATCGGGATGACAGCGCTTTCGGCTGGCCGTCTTCCTCTTGCCATAACCTCTTCCTACCTTGGGCTTTTTCTATCCAATTCCAGCTTTGCGCACAGAAACCTTGGCCGCCGGTCCCCGCCGCCGAGGCCCCCAACTTTCGACCCACCCCCCTCTGGGGTGACCCCAGGGACCGGCCTGCCCGATAACCGGGCATCTCGGTTCGGATCGCACCCTCGCGGTCATCGGTTCGCCGGGTGGGCCGGATCGAGGGGCCAGCCGTCCGGGCCGCGGGCATTCGAGAACCCTCTGACCTCCTCCCGCTGCTTAACGATGTCGTGGTGGTCCGGGCAAAGGGTCTGCCAGTTGCTCCGGTCCCAGAACAGATCGAGGTCACCGCGATGGGGGACAACGTGGTCCACCACAAGAAAGCGGCGGCGCGGATCGGGCTGCGGTTCGCCCGTGGCCTTGAGCGCGCCGTCGTTCAGGACACCACGCTGGCGACACAGCCTGCAGAGAGGCTCGCATTGCAGATGCGCCAGCCGTGCCTTTCGCCATCGCGCCGTCTTGTAGAGCGCGAAGCGTGACATGAGCGACACCCTCTGCTTGATGATCGGCCAGCCGTCCCGCCGCTGCATCTGGCCCTTCTGGTCGCGCATGTCGGCAGGCGCGCTCGGGTATGCCGGAAACAGAAGCGCCCGCGAGGGATGATGATCCCTGCGGGCGCAATTCCGGATGATGTCAATATATATGCGATGCGGTGTCCTAAGACGTCAAGATGTTTTGTGCACACCCGCATCAGGATAGCCTTGCATCCGATCAAGACAGGCCGCCAGAGCCTCGATCAAGGCCGAGATATTACGGCCGGTCTTGCTCCAGCCATGCTGCCTGAGGACCGCCTCGAATGTCTCGCCATGCAGGCAGATCGCATCGACCAGGACGAGATCAAGGATCGGCTTGGCATCGGGTCCGCCACGCTTCGAGGGCCGGACCCTCCGCACCGCCATGGCGACGCCAGCGCCGATCCTGCGCCGCATCAGGGCAATCTGCTCGCCCTCGGCGATGAAGGCATCCATGAACTCGCCGCCGCCGCTGGGGCCGGAACCCCGCCTCGCCTCAAGGCTGGCGCAGCGCATGCCGCCCGCATCGTGACGCTCGACAAGATCGCGATAGAGCCGCGCGACGTTGACCTGTCCCTTGCTGAACGGCGACCTGCCCGGGTTACCATCCCTATCCTTCCGCTTCGCCGCGATCCGCTCCAGCACGTCGAAGATGTCGGCCGCCCGCGCGGCGCTGAACCCGCGCCAGCCGATGCGTTCGACCTTATAGCCGCTCTCGGCCTTTTCGTCAGGCATCACAACATGCGGCATGAACGCCACCTGCGGCCCGCGGGCCGGGGCAACGGGGATCGCCGGACCGCACCCCTCGACCGGAGTTGCGCGGGACAGGATGGCATCGAGCCGGGCCCGCTCGGCTGCTGCGCGGCCCGCGACCATTTCCCGATATTGCTTCGTCATGCCGCCTGCCCTTCCGCGATTTCCCGGCACCGCTGGATCGCAGCCAGGCGCTGATCCCGCCATTCCCGGTCTGCCGGTCCAATCTCGCCCTCGCGCGCCAAGCGGGCATCGAGATCCTGCAGACGCCGCACGGCACTGGCCGCAGCATCTCGCACGGTCTTGAGCGTCCACCCGCCCGGCCAACGCCGTGTCTTGCGCAGCTCGGCCAGAAGTTCGGGCGCCCAGCCCTCGGCCAGTGCCGTCTGCCCGCAGGCATGGGCGAAGACCGCCCTGATCAAGGGCGACGCACCGTCGCCCGGCGGCTGGATGTCCGCCGCCCACGACAGGATCAGGTTGGAGATCGGAAAGCGGTCGCGATCCTTCCCGCCCGGGTTGGCGGCGACCTGTTCTTCCAAGGCCATGAGGCTCGCCTCCGACATATAGGCCAACCGGGCGCACATATCCCTGACCATTTCGTCAAAGCCCGCAACGGTCAGCGTCGTTGGCTTCGCCAGCCCTCTTTTCTTCAGCGGCTCGACCAGAAGCCGCATCACCCGCTTTTCGCCTTGGGCCTGTTCCTCGCCGTTCATCCCAACACCTCTTTTCCCCAGCCTGCTGAGTTATCCACAAGCCGCACCGGTTCAGTGTCCGGGGATTGGCCTGTGTCTTTTCCTTTTCATGTCTCTGTCTATGTCCCTGTCGTGCAGGACAGTCCGAGATTGTCCGAGACTGTCTGAAACTGTCCTTCGGACAATTCAGGACAGTCTGGAGACGGTCCCGCCGGGCCCCTTGCCAGCCAACATGAAGGAGTGATCGGCCCAGGCGCTGATCGCGCGCTCAAGCCATGATGCCGACCGATATTCGCAGCCTTCCTTCTGCAGCCACTCATCGATCCAGCGGACAGCCGCGTCATTGGCGGCCAGATCCTTGTGATAGCCCGAGACCGTGATGCGCAGCCGCTGGAGGCGCTTCGCCGCGTTGGCGGCCTCGTTCTTGGCCCGGTTGTCCTCGCGCCGGGCGATGGCGTCCTGCAGCGACCGCAGCACCATCGGATGCGCAAGCCTGATCTCGCTGCCGCACATCACCGGATACCACTTGTGCAGCGGACCATATTCCAGCCGGCAGAGCTGCTGGAAATGGGAATGATCGACCATCAGCAGCCGGGCCAGCAGTTCCAGATCATTCGGCAGGGTGCCGACCGGCGCCTGGTCATATGCGATGTTGATCAGGTCGAAGAACAGGGCCCGGCATTCGGGCGTGCCGCGCAGCCGCATATCGCTGTTCAGCCAGCGCCGGCGCTCCCAAGCCATGAAATAATGGCTGTCGAGGCGATCCTCGACCGTGAGAGGGTATTGCTCCATCTCGCCGGTGGGCACGGCATGCAAGGGCCTCATGCCGCACCGCCTTCCGCGGCGATCTCGCCGCCGCAGGCCGCATAGCCGGCGAGATCCACCCAGTTGTCGGGATGGGCCGGGTTGGTGGCGGCACGGACCAGCTTGAGCCCGGCCATGTAGAGCGCCACATCGAGCGCGGAGCGCGGCCGGTCGCCGCGCGCGGCATCGAGGGCGCTCCAGACCTGCGCGATGGCGGCAAAACCATCCTCGGCCTTGCCATGGGTGGCAGCGCGGTCGCGGGTCACATACTCGCCCGCGGTGGACAGGATTTCGGTGCGGATCACGATTTGTCCCTCTCGATCCGTTGATATTTCGGCCGGGCCGCGACGTTGGCGGCGAGCCGCTTGAGATCGTCGTGAGCCTCGGCCGGTGTCAGTGCCAGCAGGTCCGCGAGGAAATCGCGAATGCCCTCGCGGGCGCCGGCGCGAAATGCGTTCTCGTGGCGGATGCGGTTGCGGGTCACAGCAGCACCCCCTCGACCATCTCGGCAGGCTCGGTCGGATAATCGGAGTCGCGCTCCAGCCGCTTCCGGCAGGGCGCCAGCCAGTGAAATTGCGTGACGCCGTCTTGAACCTCCTTGCGCCAGACGATCCAGCAATAGGCCGTGGCCGTGCTGCCTTTGGCCGAAAGCCGGCCCTTGTGCATCACCACACGTTCGGTGAACTGCAGGATGTCGCTGGGCGGGAAGGCGCTGAACAGATCGCGGTATCGTCCGACGCCCTCAAGAAAGGCCGACCGCACTATGACCGCCACACCGCGACGCGAGGTGGCAAGCGCGCGCTGGATGAATTGCTCGGCCAGGCGGAACGGCGGGTTGGTGATCGTCCAGTCCTTTGCGTCGGGCAGTGGCCCAAACAGGTAGTCGCGGACCGGGAACCCGGCGCCATAGTCATGAACATCGGCCGCATCGACCGCGCCGAAAAATTCGCGCAGCACCCGCACCATATGGCCGCGATTGGCAGCTGGTTCGCGTGCCACCAGACCCCAAAGAGCGGCGGCATCCCAGTCGTTTCCTGCACCCCGCTCCAGCCACTCGCATAGCGCCCGCGTCGCCCAGGGCGGCGTCGGGAAATCGTCGAGACTGTCGTGAGGCTCGGTGCGCTGCTGCATGACGGCGCTGCTGCTGTTCTGGCCGGAAAGCGGCTTGGCGGAAGGCGCGGTCATTGCCGCACCCCCACATGCTTTGCGCGGTGCAGCGAAGAGAATGACGCATGGAGGCGATCGACTATTGGTCGAGGATCAAAATCACCCTCGTTCAGCCCATAGGCGCAGGCATCGGCCAGCAATGCGATCGCATCTTCCGACCTGCCTTCATGCGCCAAGGCCTCCTCCCAGAGGGTAACCATGGAATCGAAGAGATGGCGTTTATCCTGCGTCATGCCACCATCTCCCCATGCCTTATCCACAGCATATCCCGATGGACGCTCTGCCGGATTGTGTCAGAAACTAGGGATTGCAGGACGACTCGCGCCAACGAGTCGCCCTGCGAGTGAAGCCGCTGCACTCGCACAGACAGCGGCACCACAGCAGCCACGTGGAAGGAAAAACCATGGCTACTTACTACCACCCGGTGACGGGTGTCTTGCTGAACCAGATCACGGTCCAGCGCTCCAACTTGGGCTGGCTGGAACGGGAGACCGCTCGTCTGTTGCGCCGAGACGGCCTCTCCCAGCAGCAGATCGCCGCCGAGCTCGGCACGAACCAGGGCCGCGTCAACGAAGCACTCGCCGACGACGATGATGACGGCGAAGGAAGCTCGGGGGCCAGCGGCCAAGCTTCGCTGTTCTGAAACCTGACCGGGCGGACAGGAAGGGAAACCTTTCGGCCGATCATCCCCACGCTTAACCTTGCCGCAATCTCGCGGCCAGACGACGACTTCAGACAGCCGGTGGTATTGCTGCGAATACTTTCGTCCAGCCAACCCGGCACTCCCCCCTGAAGTGCAGAGGTCAACGAAGACCTCCAGCGCCAGCGCGGCGGCCCCTGAAAATTGTGTATCATAAAACACAATCGCCTTGCATTGTCCGGCGCTGTTGTGTATCACTATACACAAGAAAGAGGGGCGGATATGGAACGCAACAGCCGGAAGCTGATCAAGATGCTGGAAGCGGACGGCTGGGTCCGGGTCGCGGTCAAGGGCGATCACTGGCAGTTCAAGCACCCGGAGAAGCCCGGCCGCGTGACCGTTCCGCACCCGAACAAGGACATCAAACCCGGCACCGTCATGTCGATCTATCGACAGGCCGGATGGCGCTGAAAGGAGACCAGCATGCGTTACGTCGCTTTCCTGCATACTGACGAAGCCGGCGGCTTCGGCATCAGCTTCCCCGATTTTCCCGGCGCCATCTCGGACGGCGATACGGTCGAGCAGGCCATCCAGCGCGGCGAGCAGGCGCTGGCTTTCCACGTCCAGGGCATGCGCGAGGACGGCCTCGACGTCCCTGCCCCCCGCAGCGTTGACGATATCCTGGCCGATCCCGCCCTTGCCGAATGGCGCGAAGGGGCGCAGATCGCCCATGTCGCCCTGATCCTGGACCGCGGATCGCCCAAGCGGGTGAACATTTCCCTGGACCCGGGCCTTCTGGACGCCATCGACGCCGAGGCGGCGCGGCGCGGCATGACGCGCAGCGCGTTCCTGTCCTCGGCGGCACGGGCGGAGATCCATGCGGCGCACTGACAACGGCGCCGCTTCCGGCCAGGACAATCCGCCCGCCAGAGATGCTCTCATCGGCAAGGACGGCGAGGTCCGGGAACTGGACGACACGTTTTTCGCCACAGCGAAGCGTGGCCGCCCGGCCATGCCTGCCGCCGAGCGGAAAGTGCGCATGAACCTGATGATCGAGCCCGAGATTGCCGCCCAGCTCGACAAGCTCGACAACAAGAGCGCATTCGTGAACGAGGTGCTGCGCAAGGCACTGGGGCAAACGGCAGCGATCATTCCGCACCTCCGACACCGGCCCGCGCGTCCGCCTGCATGATCTTGACCAGCAGATACTGCGAATAGCGCGGCGTCATGCCCTGGGACAAATGTCGACGCAGATGCGCTTCCGAAACGCCCATGGCCAGCGCCGCGGCGCGGATCGACGGAAAATCGCGGCCGTGGATCCGCACCGGTTTGGAATTGTGCCGGGTCCAGCACCGAGGCGCCTTCGCGCCCAGACCCGCGCGGTCTGCGTCACCGCGCTGGCGCAGTTGGTGGCCGATCGAAGTCGGAGCGATGCCCAGAGCGGCCGCAGCCATCGAGATCGACGGATAGACCTTGCCGCGCACCCGGACCGGAACGCAGGACGGGTGATGCGAGCGATGCTGAACCTTGCCCTCGCGCAGACGGCGACGCCAATCGGCCTGGCGCTCAATCTCGGCGGCGCGGCAGGCGTCGCAGCGGCATCTGTAATACTGATAGCCGCGAGACGTGCCATGCGGGATGCTGTCGGAGGGCGAGGAGGTCATTGCTTCCGCGCCCCCTTGATCTTGTGGAAAAACTTTTCCGACTGCGACTTGAGCCGGGCAGCCGCGGCGGAGGATGCCCCCGCCAGCCGCACGGCCCGCCGGTGACGGGCCGCATAATACCGCTGGGCGATGCGCCACCAGATCCGCATCACTGCACCTCCGGATCGATGACCTGAAACACGGACTCGGCGCCGACCAGCGCGATCACCTTCAGCACATAGCGGAAATGCGGGGCGTTCTCGCGGCGCAGCCAGTTGCGCACCGTGCGCGGCGTCACCGGGCGACTGTCCGAGGTCAGCACATCCGCCGCCAGCTCGGCCAGTTCGTTCTCGCTCCGGGCATCCGGGAACGCCCGCCACAGCAGCCCGGCGAACCAGGCGCGCTCGGCCTCCTCGCCGCCGCATTTTCGGAAAGACATTTCAGATGATCCTGTGCTGTTGTGTCCCCGTGCAGAAGGACGATCACCAGAACGGAAAGAGGGCGCGGGATGATGAACAGTCATGCCGCGTCCTCGGAGGTGGGAGAGGCGGGATGCTTCGCCATGTGATCACGAATCTTGTCCACGATCCGCATAGTCGGGCTGGACGTACCATCCTTCCATTTCTGCCACTGCCCCCACGGGGCGGCGATCACCTCCCGCAGCAGCTTCTGCGGCGAGATGCAGTGCAGGGCCGTGTAGGCCTCAATTTCACGGATGAACTGTTCCATGTGCGCGAAGGTAGGAATAAATTCCCCTTCGTGCAAGGGAATTCATTCCTATCGCTGGGATTGTGTCTGCGGGGCATCTTCCTTGCATGAGCGAGCACCCCTTCATCATCGGTTTGCGGAAGCTTTTTGAGGACAATCCTCGACTGAAGCCAGCCACCATCAGCGCGCGGATCGGGGACAAGTCCACGATCCGAAAGATGCTCGACGGGACGGTCAGGACCCCAACCCTTGCCAACGCAGTGAAGATCGCCGAGGAGCTTGGAACCACTGTTGAAGCAATCATCAGCCAGACAGCTCAAGCGCCATCGATAACGATTGCTGGCCGCGTCGGCGCAGGAGCATCCGTTCCGCTATTCGACCACACCGACAACGGCGGCTTGTTCCAGGTTGCCGAGCCCCCGCAGTTGCTGCGCATGCGCTCTGCACGGCCGATCGGCGCCGTTGAGGTCGAGGGCGACTCGATGGCACCCATGTATCAGCCGGGCGACATCCTGTTCTTTTCGCGCGCGACGCACGAGGGCATCCCTGACGACGATATCGGCCGTCCCTGCATCGTCGAGGATGCCGAGGGCAATGCCTGGGTCAAGCAGGTGAAGCGCGGCGACGAACCCGGCCTGTTCCATCTGATCAGTCTCAACCCGACCGCGGAGACCAAGCACAACCAGCGTATCAAATGGGCGGCGCGGGTCAGGCTGGCGCTGCCGGCCGAGATGGTTGAGCGGAGATGATTTTAGACACTATTTTTCTGATCGTTTCCGGGGTTAAGCTATGACTGCCTGCTATGAGATCGTTTCGGCAATCAAGAAAGTTGCGGCGAATGATGCAAAGTTGCCGCTGGCCCAGGCTCTCGCATCGGTCTTCCCGGAACTGGACACCAGCGATGCAAAGCTTCGATTTCTGCGGAAATTTGATGACGCTATCGAAGAGATTTCTTTTATCCCATCTCTACCCGATCAAGCAGTCCGGGACCTAATGTCTCAAGTACGGGAAATCCAAGGAAAAATTTTGCACGCCATCACAAAGGACACCGTTGCAGAATTCACCCGACACGCTCATCCCAATAAGAGCATAGGCACCCTCAATCTGATCGGTCATACTGTCGTAACCGCTCGTATTCCCGTATCACTCAACTTTGATCGACAAGAGTTCACCTCTACGCTAGACCACTGGCTTGGCATGGTCGAGCAAAGCGATCTGCCACCCATACAGAAAGCGGTTATTACGCTAAAGATGCGCGCCCTTTTGCGATTCCTGACCGAGTGCCGAGGGGCAACCGAAGACCAAATACGGCTGAAGCTTAAGTCGCTGGCTTCCGACATAGAGAGAGAGATTTCCGAAATAGATGCTCGCCATAAACCTTTCCTGGAAAAGCTGAAGGAAGCCATTACCGTTCCCATAAAGCACGGCAGATTCGCATTAGCGCTTGCGTCTGAGGTCATGACGGCTGGATCGCTCTTGGGAGGGGGAATAGCCTATCTCCTTCCAGAAACCCCGCAACTGGCTCTTCCACCACCAATCGAAAATGGGGACGCCACCCAGGATAAAAATTAACGCCTTAACAACATTGCGGCCCAAAGCAGTGCCCATGCGACGCCTTGTCCTGCGCCAATCAAGTAGGACTGGAACGGGCTGACCTCACCGCTGCGCACCAGCAACACAGCGCCACCTGAGGCCAACATGCCAACGATCATCGACCTGATCAACTCCGCCTCCTCGCCCGCCCCACGGCGGGCTTTTTCATGCGCCGCAGCCTGGCGCCAGCTGGGTGCGCATCGTCGCCCACCCTGCCGGCAGGATAGCAGGGCGAATCAGGCAAGTAAGGAAAAAATGGGAATTCATTCCTACTTTCTGTTGACGTGGGAATTAATTCCCACAATATAACCCCCGTCGGCATCCCGCCGACTGGGAGATCATCCGATGCTTTCGACAGACCAGGACGACGCCCGCTGGGATCGCGAGAACCGTGAAGCGCGCGCCGATTTCGCAAAGGTCGACACCTATCTGTGCCGCGCCCCGGCCTCGGCCGACATCTGTGCCGAGGCGGATGAGATCGCCATGCGGGCCGTGCATCGGCGGCAGGATGGCGTTCCCGTTCATGACTTTGCGCCTGGCGGCGACCCCTTCGTGATCTACGGGGTTCCCGAGGCTGATGGCCGAGGTTCCGAGCGTCGGCCGATCGCCTGGGGCGTGGTGTTCCTCTGGATCTGGGTTCTGGTGCTGGTGTTCGCCGGGATGGGGCTCGGCCTGCTGGTCGGCCGTCTGGACGGTCAGGCGATGCTGGACCTTCTGTCGCCCACGGCCGTGCAGGCGCGCGAGGCGGGCTGGGTCGCTTTATCGGAGGGCTCGGCGAGGCTTTTGCCATGAGCAAGCCTGTGGAGATGATGCCGCGCGCTTTCGCCGGGGGCATGCCGGTGATGATGGCGGATTATCTGCGCGCCATCGAGTTGTGCCAGCGCGTGCTGGCCGAGGTTCCGGCCATCGGCAACACGCCCCTGGCCTGCGAGATCCGCGAGCTGCTGGCCGACGCGCGGCGGCCGCTGAATGAACGAGGGGTTCCGCCCCTCGCCCGAGATGGGTGCCGTTGATCGCTTGTCGCACCCTCACTGGCTGGCCGCTCTGGCTTGAGTTCCTCCCTCCCTCCCGTGTCCGGGGTGGCCAGCACCTTTCCTTTCACACCGCGCCCGGCGGTTCCGGGCTTCGCAGAAAGAGGACTTGTTGATGAACACCGCAACCGTTGCCGCACCTGTCGCGGCGCCCGAGGCCCCCTCCCTGATCGCCGATCAGGGAGCATCTGCGACATACGACGCACCGGGCGTTCCGGTGATCCAGCAGGGCAGCGCGATACATAGCAGCTACGGCTACAGCTACGGCGACGGCTACGGCAACGGCGACGGCTACGGCGACGGCTACGGCGACGGCTGGTAGTCGGGGGCCGCGCATGCCTGCGGCCCGGCGAGGTGCCGGGCCGCTCATCACCCACAGCTTTTCAGGAGAGGCACATGAACATGCCCGTGCGATCCGAGGACGTGAGCGCCGCCATGAAGGGCGCAGACCGCAAGCGTCGCAAGTCTCCGCCCATGAAGGAGACCGAAGAGGACAAGGCGGTAGCGGACAGCGCCTATAGCATCGCGGCTGGGGAACTGCTCCAGTTCGTCGAGCGCATCGAGCATCTGGAAGGCGAAAAGAAGGATATCGCCGACCAGGTCAAGGAGGTGTTCGCCGAGGCAAAGGCTCGCGGTTATGACACCAAGGCCATGCGCAAGGTCATCGCTTTGCGCAAGCGCGACAAGGACGATGTTGCCGAAGAAGAAGCCGTCATCGAGATCTACAAGTCCGCGCTGGGGATGGTGTGAATGAAAACCATCGAACAGCTGACGACCACCAGCACGGCTTGGTATTCCTCGAATGATGAGGAGGTCTGGACCGGCGGACCCTATGCCACCCGCGAAGAGGCTGAAGCAGAGGCCAAAGCCTGTCGGCATCGGCTGATCATGCGGGCCACGAAAGACCCGGTCCGCGTGTCGAAGCATTTTGACCAGGGCGATTTCTTCGATGCGGCCGAGGAAACCCTGTATGACCTCTGCAACGAGGATGGCGATCCGATCCTGGATTTCGATTCGGCGGTCAACCTCGATCTGCAGGCCCGCGTCCGGGCTGCAATCGACGAATGGCAGGTTGCCCATCAGCTTTGCCCGATGCCTTGGCGGTTCAGCGGCAGCGATGAGCCCGAGATTGCAGCCTGGGCGAAGGCCGTGGAAGGCGGTGACGCATGACCAGCATTTACACCTCACCCCCTCGCCTCACCCGCCACGTCAGCAACCACCACGCCGCGCAGGGCGAGGCCGAGTATGTCGAGCGGCATGCGCCGGAGATCGGTCGGGACGCCCTGACGTCAGCCCCCCGCTGGCAGCCGATTGAGACTGCGCCGAGGGATGGCACGTTCATTCTTGCGTACACCAAAGCCACTCTCGAAGAGCGGTGGATGGGAATGGCTAATCGCCCGTTCGCCATCAAGCATATGGGCCGCACGACCGCATCAGGCTTGGACCTTGGCTGGTCCTTGTTTCCAGGCATGGGCGTCGGCGATGACTGGTTTGAAGGCTGGATGCCCCTGCCCGCCGCCCCCGAAGCCGAAGGAGGGGAAGATGCGTAGCGACGTGACCACGGAAGAACTCAAGCGGCTGGCGGCGAGCATCACGCCGGGGCCGTGGAACAGCTCCATTCACGGAACCCAAGTCCTGACCGGGGATAGCTGGAATACTATATGTGAAATCAGGGTTCGCAAGGATTTCTCTGCGGCACAATGGGAGGATGGACGAGGATCATCTGACCCCACCGCCAACGCCCGCGCCATCGCTCTTGTCCCTGCCCTGATCCGCGAAGTCCTCGCCCACCGCAAGGCAGAGGCGGGAATGCGCGCCCTGCTGCGGGCAGGCTGCGAACTGATGGCGGTCGAGGCCGAGGGCCTGCGCAACTCCATCCGCATCGTGGGCAATCCAGACCGCATGTCCGATGCGCCCGAGGACGCTCACGCCGTCGAGGCCCTCCGCGAGATGGAGGACTGGATCGCCAGCGTCAAGGCCACCCTGCGTGCGTTGTCGGAGGACCGGACCGATGACTGATCGCTGGATCAAGCAGCCCGGGCCCGGCCAGATGCGCGGCGAAGGCGAGTGGGTCGAATACCTGGGCACCGACGACGAATGGGAATGGCTGCGCGGCACCGGTTTCCTGCCGACCGCCGAGGGCGAGAAGCCGATGGAATGCGAGGTAGGCGATGGGTGACCGGCTCACACGCATGCTGCGCACGCTTATCGATGGCCTGACCACGGCGCTGGCGATCACCTTGATCTATGTGGTCCTCCATCTGATGCGAGCGGCGTTCGGCTTCTGGCCGACCACCATCGCGGGCGTCACGGCCATCGCGGTCTGCCTGTGGGTCGCGGCTGGGGAGGAAGACCATGGCTGACCGTCACGACGAAGAGACGATCAAGAAGCGCATCGAAGCGCTCGTGGTGACCGCCAGCCTCAACGCCGGGAACCTGGGCGGCGATGCTGCAACCGCAGCCGCTGACCTGATGTGCGCATTCGTCCTGATCACGATGCGCACGGGCGGCAGGCCTGAGGCCGCGATTGAGGCCATGGCGCGGCACGCCATCGCCGCCTGCACCGACTTCTGGGGAAACAAGGGGAGAAAGCTCGATGCCTAAGCACCGCATCGATCCGCAACTGGTGCAATCCACCATTGCCGACCTGCGTCAGCGCCTGGATGCTCTGCCGATGATCGGTGACAACGCCGCAGGTTGGGCGGATCAGCACCGCCAGCACCGCGCAGCCGCCGAGGCCCTCGCCGACCATCTGCGCGCCACCTACGGCGCCCGGATCCACGACAAGGCGTGGACCAACACCATCCGCATGCACGGCATCAGCTCGAGCGGAACGGCGGGCCTGCAACAGGCCTTCCGCAATTGGATAGCCGCCGCCGAGCGCAAGCTGGCCGCCATCGAAGGAGTCACGTCATGAAAAACAAGCTCGGAGATCTGAACAACCACTTGTTCGCTCAGTTGGAACGCTTGGCCGACGAGTCCTTGACACCCGAGCAGATCGAACAGGAGGCGAAGCGCGCGGATGCGATCGTTTCCGTCGCCGATCGCATCGTCGGCAATGCTGATCTGCAGCTGAAGGCGGCGAAGCTGTTTGCCGAACACGGCCAAGGCATCCTGCCGATGCTGCCCAAAATCGGAGCAAGCGAGCCATGAAGGGGCGCGCCATTGTCTACGAACCCGAGGAGCTGGCCTGGATCGAGGCGCACAAGGAACTGCCGCGGGCGGAAGCCTATACCCTGTTCTGCGCCCGCTTCATGCGGCAGGATGTCTCGCTCTCGAATTTCAAAGCCCTCTGCAAGCGCAACGGATGGCTGACCGGGCGCACCGGGCAGTTCGTTCCCGGCCAGGTATCGCATAACAAGGGCAAGCCGATGCCTGACCATGTCAGGGCCAAGGTAATGGCGACGACCTTCAAGCCGGGGAGCAGGCCTCACACCTGGCGCGGACCGGGACATGAATCTATCGACCCCAAGGACGGCTACGTCTGGATCATCGTAGCGGAAACCAACCCTCACACGGGCGCCGACACCCGCCGGGTCATGAAACACCGATACCTCTGGGAACAAGAGAATGGTCCGATCCCGGCCGGCCATGCCCTGAAATGCCTGGACGGCGACAGGACCAATACCGACCCGAGCAACTGGGAGGCCGTGCCGCGCGCGATGCTGCCGCGGCTCAATGGTCGGTTCGGGCGCAACTACGACAGCGCGCCGGCCGAGCTGAAACCGGCGATCATGGCGACCGCCAAGCTGGAGTATCGTGCCCGCGAGGTCAGGAAGGGGAAGGCGTGATGGGCAAGCAGGGAATCAATACCATCTGGCTGCTCATGGCCCAATACGAAGGCCGGGCGATGATCGGCGCCGATGTGGTGTGCCAGGACTTCTTCGCCCCGCTCACCCTGCCCGTCTTCCTGCGGAAGGTCTCGACCGGCGAGATCCCACTGCCGCTTGTTCGGATGGAGAACAGCCAGAAGGGCGCGAAGATGGTGCATCTTTCGGACCTTGCAGCCTACATCGATGCGCGGGCGGAATCGGCCCGGAAGGAAGCCAGAGCGCTCGGCCGATAGGGCGCTCTTGCTAAAAATTTTGCTTAAATTTCCAAACCGCCCTTAGCGATATGATTTTCCGTCGCTTTCTGACTTGTCCCGACAGTCCATCATCGGCGCAACGGACAGCCGCGCGCTATTGTTTTTACGGATGAAATTGTCCGTTTCAGCCATTTTCAACACTGGTCGGGCCGTCTGATCCTGCCTTGTTTTTACTGGTTTGGTCCGGTTCTCGTCTTTGCTTTGCCTGGGATTGGCAAGGTTCGCAGAGACCTGAGCACATCCGACAGGACCATCACCGAGCGCCGCCTCAAGGACAGCACCGTCGTCTATACCGCACAGGTCCGGATAATGCGAGACGGCAGAAGGGCCTCCGCGTCGAAAGCCGACCCGCCGGGTAGGCCTGGTTGGAGGCCGGAAGAAGACGGCCGGCTTCGAGAAGAAGGAGGGCGCGCGGGCTGGCGGCGCCACCCTGGCGGATGCGATCCACCAAACGGATCGGCAAGGTGAAGGCCCAAATGCTGAAGTCGTGCAGACGATGGGCCACAATCACGAGCGGATCTTCCCTACACCACCCCGCGGCGAGCGCGACATTCGCCGGGGGGCCAGCTTCTCGGCATTGAGGACCTGCATTTATACGACCCGCGCCATGGGGGCGTGTCGCGGCTGTCCAAGATGGAAAAACGATGCGGCAGGCCGCAAGCTTCTCGGACCCTCGGAATTGGCCAGGCTCGCAGAGATATATTTGCGGGCGACTGGCGACAAACGGACCGTCGGGGCACGGTTCGACAAAATCGCGCCGCCCGAGGACGTGAAGAAACAAGCGCATGAATAGCTCTCGGTCGAAATGCAAAAGCTCCCCATTCTGCGGGGCTTTCTGCTGTTTATATGCCGGCCGCTTCTTTCGCCCCGCCCGCGCCGCTTTCCGAGCTTTTCCGCAACCTGACTAAAAGGACAAGTTGAGTCCCATGGAGCTTAAAGCAACACCCTCCAAGGCGGGTGAGCAGAACAATTTTTCTCTCATTACGCCAAGCGGATCGGTAACTTGCACGAGGAGAGTGCAGTGCCTGATACAACCGTAAACCTCATGTGGATCGGCAATCGTCAACCATTGCTTGATCCAACGCCCGGCAGCAATATCAGTCAGACCCAAGCCAACCAGATCGTCGGCTGGACGGCCGAAGGCAAGGATGAAATCAAGCCGGTAGAATTGACCGGGGATTACTATACCAGCGGTGGCAATCATTTTAAGACGACCTATCAGGGCACCGCTCAACAGCCGGCCAGCCAGTTTTCCTATACTGATCCCGCTGGCGACCCGCAAAGTGGGGTCACGATAACGACCTTCGTAAGCGCCCGCTTTGCGATCACCGTGCATGATGAAGACGGCAATCCTTCCGTGGTGCAGCAGAACGGCGTTCTCATTCAGATGAGCAACGGTGATCTGTTCTTTCGCCCATCGGCGAGCACCGTGAACGATTGGGACAGCATCACGCGATTCTCAAAGGTCGAGGTCTTGTCGGCCACGCCGATCGACAACACCGTAGCCACCATCGGCTTCAACGCCGACATATTTGAAACGGACATCGTCTGTTTCGTTCGCGGCACCTTGATCGAATGCGCCGATGGCTCGCGGCCGATCGAAAGTCTCAAGGTGGGAGATCTGGTTCAGACGCTGGATAACGGCCATCAGCCCCTCCGCTGGATCGGGTCGGTGAAACTCGGCGCCTCGGCGCTGAAGGCGACGCCGAAGCTGCTGCCCATCCGCATCAAGGCCGGTGCCTTGGGGACGGAAACCCCGTCCTCGGACCTTCTGGTGTCGCCCCAGCACCGGGTTCTTGTCCGGTCGAAAGTGGCCCTGAAGATGTTCGGCGCCACCGAGGTGCTGGTCGCGGCCAAGCAGCTTTTGCAGATCGAGGGCGTCGATGTCGCCGAGGACCTGCACGAGGTCGAATATTTCCATCTGCTTTTCGACCGGCACGAGGTGGTGACATCGAACGGCGCGCCGACCGAATCGCTCTATACCGGGGCGCAGGCGCTTCAGTCGGTGGGCCAGGCGGCGCGGGAGGAGATCTTCACCCTGTTCCCCGAGCTTCGCGAAAAGGAGTTCGTGCCGCAGCCCGCACGACCGTTGCCTTCGGGCCGCAAGGCCCGGAAGCTGACGGTCCGTCACATCGAGCACCATCGCCCGCTGGTCTGCTGATCGGGGCGCAGAGCTGCCGCGCGGCCACGGAGAAATCCGTGGCCCTTTGCTGTCCCGCAGCAGGGCGCTGCAGATCGCTCGATTCAATTGCCGATGCTAACCAAGACGGCAGGTTGCCGCATGGCGCGCTCTCGGCAATATGCCCATCGTGGTCAAACGGCGGTGTGGTTGACCCCTCTGATCGGGCGGGCCCTCGGGGTCCGCCCGCTGCAGTTTCAGCGCCCGGCGCGCTTGATTGCCGCTCCGATCTGTCGGCCGGGATCGAAGGCGGCCCTGCCGTCTTCGGCCGCCCTTGCCAAGGGTTTTTCTTGACTTCCGGATTGTCTCTTGGAAGCCGCTCTCACATCGCTTTCTTACTTGTTCCGCCAGTCCCTCGGCGCCACGGACAGCCGCGCCGCCCGTTCCAGAACCTTGCCGGCAGTTCGGCCGAAGCCATGGGCCGAACCCTTTACCGTTGACCGCCTCCGGTCCTTGCATCGCAAGGCGGTCGCTATGGCAGGCAATGGCAGTGCCGGCCAAGCCCGCAGCGGTCCGGCCTATCCCATGTTGCGGGTCATCACCGGACCGGCCCCGGCGCCCGGCCGCAGGAACAGCAGGGCGCCGTCCGTTGCGCTGCCCCTGGCGGGTTCGAAATGCCGCTCCCATTCGCTGCCCGGATCGTCGAAGGCCAGGACCGCGCCGCGCCGGGCCACCTCTTCCAGGAAGCGCCGCCCCGCGCCGCGGTCCAGGACCTGCCGCACCGCCGGATGGCGCAGCGCGGCGGCAAGGCGCCGGTTGCAGCGCGGCATGCCGTCGGCCAGATGGGTGTCGTGGCGCAGGTCCAGCAGGGCGATGCGCCACAGCAGCGGCAGCAGCGCGACGTCCAGGTTGGCCAGCGGCGGGTTCGGGTCGCCGTCCGGCAGCGCATGTTCGATCCGCGCCAGCCGGTTGCGCAGGTCATGCACCGCGATGTCCAGATCGCGCAGGTTCCGCGCCGCGATCACCGCCGCAAGGGCGCCTTGCGCGCGCAAGGCACCGCCCATGATCTCGCGGTGGCTGGCGCGCAGCTCGGGATTGGCGGGATGCAGGCGCCGGTCGGGATGCAGGTCCTCGATCAGCTCGATCATGGCGAGCCCGTCCTCGATCGCCATCACCACGCCGTTCGCCTGCTCGACCACCAGCCGAGCCCGCGCTCCGACCAGCCAGTTGATCCTTTGCCCCCGCAGGACCAGCGCCAGCGCCGCACGTTGCGCGACCGGGCAGCCCTCGGGACCGATGATCCTGAAACCGGGACATTTCTGCCGCATCGGGAAATCCTCCGAATAGCTCAAGGCCACGGTAGCATGGCCGGCCTAAAAACACGACAAGATAAGACGTGTTTTTTCGGCGGCGGACAGAGAAAATCCTTCTCCCGCACCCGGCCGTGCCGAGCGGGCCCGGTCATGGGCGCGGCAGCGCGGATTTCGCAGCCGGATGGCGACGGGAAATGCCTGACAGATGGGTGATTGCGGTGGTACCGCCTCCCCGGCTCGAACGGGGGACCTCTAGATCCACAATCTAGCGCTCTAACCAACTGAGCTAAGGCGGCACAGGCGGGTATCTAGCCCCAGCCCGCCGCCTGCGCAAGCCCGTCTTGCCGGTTTTTCGCATGCGGGTTAAGGAAAATCCCCAGATCCAAGGGCCAGGCGCCAGGAGAGTCCCATGAGCATCAACAGCCAAAGCGATATCGCCGCCAATCTGCAGATCGGTCCCACCGACCGCGGCATGGTCAGGATCTATGTCGAGGGCGAGAATATCGACCTGCCGCTGGATTTCGACCCCGAGGAAGCCGAGGAAATCGCCGAGGAACTGCTGGCCGCCGCCGAGGCCGCCCGCAGCATCGGCGGCCCCGCCAAGCCGGGCAAGGGCGTCAGGAAGCCGCGCCGCTGATCCCCCTCGGATCGGTCAGCGCCAGAAGCCGCGCCGTCGAGACCCGGGCGATGTCGCGCAGAAGCCGCGCGCGCCTTGCGCCGGCCAGCCGCGATTCGGGGCCCATGCGGATCAGCTCGCCCCCCCAGGGATCGGCGCGGATCAGGCCCGAGCCCTCGGGCAGCAGATCCTCGGGGAAACCGGCGTCCACCGCCCAGAAGAAGCGGTCGCAGAACTCCAGGTATCCCTGCCATTTGCGGTCCGAGACGAAATCGGCCCGGCAGCTCTTGCATTCGACCACCCAGATCTCGCCCCGGGGCGAGACAGAGATCACATCGACCCGCAACCCGCCCGCCGGCACGAATTCCGGCAGCGCCGCATGGCCAAGCCCGGTGAGCAGCCGCGCCACGCCGCGCGCCAACCGCTGGCCCGGCAGGGCGGGCAGCAGATCGTCGGGCAGGTCGGAGGGCAGATCGGCGGCGCGCTTCATGTCCCGAACATGAACGAAACGGAAACATCTTGCAAGCCCATCCCGCCCTTGCGGCAGGCGAGCAGCCGCCCTATCTAGGGGGCTGGCGGGTTTCTGCTCTTCTCGTGCGCGGCCATTTTTCTCACTGGCCTATAACTTCACCGAGGGGGCTGGCTCTGTCGGGGCCCTGGTCCCGTTATCCGGTTCCCACCTGGACATCCAGGCTTTCGGGGAAACCTGCGCCGCCACGGTCGCTGCGGTTCCCGCCGCCTTCTTTTCCCCGCCTGATCCCTGCCCCGCGAGGAAGCGCACTCTTCCCCGCACCGTGCCCGCTGCTGCCGGCGACAAAAAAGGGCGGCCCGAAGGCCGCCCGTGAGAGAGAGGAGGGTTGGCTTCCGGATCAGAAGCCGTAGACCAGCGACACGCCCAGCGTGTTGTCGGTGCGGATCGCGCGATCCGAGACATATTCGGTCTTGTAGGACACGCGGGTCGCGAAGGCTTCGGACATCTTGAAGTTCAGGCCCAGTTCGTTGGTGGCCGTGTCGTTGCTGTCCGAGGTCAGGTAGTCCGTATCGTTGGTGATGAAGAAATTGTCGTTGATACGGTGGTAGAACCGCGAGGACAGCAGGTAGCCGGTCTCGGTGTTCGTGTCGTATTCATAGGTGCCGGTAAGCGGGTCGGTCGGATCCACCGACAGGACGTCCACGGCCTTGGTGTAGCGCACGCCGATGGCGGCCTGCACGCGCCAGGCGGTGGTGTCGTTGTTGATGATGCGATAGCCCGGACCGACGCCGAAATAGGCGTCCCGCTTCAGCCGGCCGTCCAGATCGCTGAAGTCCTGATCGGTGGCCAGGCTGACCGGATCGTTGGCCAGCGCATCGGTCGCCAGGCGGCCGAGGGCGAAGGCATAGAAACGGTCGTTGAAGCTGTACATGCCTTCATAGATGACATAGGTCTTCTCGGTATCCGTGTCGCCGGCGTTGTTCTCGCCGTATTCAAGCAGGATACCCACCGACTGCGAGAACGGGCCCTGGTTGTGCGACAGGCGGCCGGCCAGGCTGAAGTCCTGGTTTTCGCTGTTGCCGGTGCGGCCGACATAGCTCAGCGCCACCGAACCGTAGAGGCCGTCCCGACGCTCGGGATTGCCGAAGCGATAGGCGTCCGACGAGCGGTCGAAATCGTCGCGGACCGCCTCTTCGACGTCCCTCATCTGTTCATTGACATCCGAAATGCCGGTCGCGTTGGCGCCCGTGGCGATCTCCGGCTGCGCGAAAGCGGGGGCCGAGAAGGCGGCGGCAAGCGCCGTGGCACCGGCGAGGTAAGCAAGCGTCTTCATCTTGGTCAGTCCTTTTCCGAACCGTTTCGTGTCCGTGGCGCCGGCTTTCCCGAAGCCACGAGCATCTCTGCTGGGTCAGAGGTAGAACCCCGCCGCAGGACGATAAAGAGCCCTGCAAAACTGGGGCCGGACTCTCAAAAACGTGAAGTTTCTTCGGAACCGGCGGCTCGGCGGAAAATGGACCACGGCAAAAAGTGATGGAACCATCTCTCCTTCAGGTTGCGTGAAAATTTCTCCTGCCCGGTCAGTTGGTGATAGGACACCACAAGGCTCACGAAAAATGACGGGCGCGAAACACGAGGATGACGAAAACCGCCTGCCTGAAAAAAAGGCAGTTCTGAAGCGCCTCCGGCAAGGTAAAATTGTTGCGAAAGACCCACAGTGGCGCGGTAAAAATGCGGGCGGTGCCGGACCGTCAACGCCGGGGCGCCGCGACCGGGGCCAAGGCGGGCGCCTGCGGGCGGCGAATCTTCTGCCTCAGGCCCCCGCGCGGGCCGTCCCGGCGCGCCATCAGCATGACGCGGATGCCGAACTGCACGCCGGAAAACAGGATGGTGTGGAAGAAGACCAGCATCAGCACCGCGATCCAGCCGCCGCGCGTCGCGGTCACCAGATGCCGCAGCGTGGCCACGTCCAGCGCCAGCAGCAGCGCGGTGAAGATCAGCGCCAGCGCAAGGCCGACGGCGATGCTGACCAGATAGAGCCGGACCAGTTGCGGCATGTCCTTCCCCGGGCTGCGGACGAGTCCCCGCATTCTAGCGCGAATGCCCCGGCTGCCGAAGGGAAAACGCCGGCCGCGTCAGAATGCCCCGTCCCCCGCGCGCGGCGCTTCAGAAAGCCTCGGGCCGGGCCTCGCGGGCCATGTGGTCCAGCACGGCATTGACGAATTTCGACTCGCGCCCTTCGGCGAAGAAGGACTGGGCCAGGCGGACATATTCGGTGATCACCACCTTGGGCGGGGTCCCGGGCGTCACCAGCTCGGCCCCGGCGGCGCGGAAGACCGAACGGAGCACCGGATCGATGCGGTTGATCGGCCATTTCGCCACCAGCGCCCGGTCGGTCATCTGGTCGATGCGCGACTGCCAGGTGACGGCATCATCGACGATTCGGGTGAACAGCGCCTGATCCGCCTCGGCCGAGACCATGTCCTCGTCCTCGTCCTCGCGGCCGATGCGCCAGTTCAGGAATTCGCGCTGCACCCGGTCGGCGGACAGGCCGGCAGCCTCCATCTGGAACAGCGCCTGCACCGCGTAAAGCCGCGCGGCGGCGGCGCGGGCCTGCCGTGCCTGCCGGTCGCCCTCGCGGCGCGTCTTGTCGCCCGCCCCGCTCATGCGCTGCCCGGCCCGTCGATTTCGCCGGCCAGCTTGATCACGTCGCGCGGAGGCGCGGCATCGCCGCGCGGCGACTGCGCCGCCCAGCCCCGCTTGAGCGCGACGAGGTGCAGCGCCGCAGCCGCCGCGCCGCCGCCCTTGTTCTGGCCCAGCGGGTCGGCGCGGACCTCGGCCTGCTCGACGTTCTCGACCGTCAGGATGCCGTTGCCGATGCAATGTCCCTGCAGGCCCAGCAGCGTCAGCCCGCGCGAGCTGTCGTTGCAGACCGTGTCGTAATGCGTCGTCTCGCCCCGGATCACGCAACCCAGCGCCACATAGCCGTCATAAAGATTGCGGCCGGCGGCCAGGGCGATGGCGCTGGGGATTTCCAGCGCGCCGGGCACCTCGACCAGATCGACCGCGGCGCCGGCGGCTTCCGCCACGGCGCGGGCGCCGGCGATCAGGCCGTCGGCGATCTGGCGGTAATAGGGCGCCACCACGATCAGCAGGCGCGCGCCGCCCTCGATCCGGGGCAGCGGCAATTGGTAATGTTCGATGCTGGCGGCCATGGGGTCACTCTTTGGGAATCGAACGGGTGGAATGGATCGAAAGCCCGTAGGCGTCAAGCCCGACCACCTTGACCGGCGCCGAATTGGTCAGCAGCACCAGTTCCGACAGACCCAGCGCCGAGAGGATCTGCGCCCCCAGCCCGTATTGCCGCAGCACATGCGACGAGACCTCGCCCTGGCGCGGCAGGCGCGGCTCGAGGTCGCGGAACAGCACCACCACGCCCCGGCCCTCTTCGGCGATGATGCGCATGGCCGCGTCCAGGGTGCCGGCATTCTCGCGCCCGATGCCCAGCACGTCGTGCAGCGGATCCAGCACGTGCATGCGCACCGTCACCGGGCCGGGCGCGGTCAGGTCGCCCTTGGTCAGCACGATATGCTCGGCGCCCGTGGTCTCGTCGGCGAAGATGCGCATCATCCAGTCGCCGCCATGCAGGGAATGCACCGCGCGCTGGCCGCGTTCGGCGATCAGGTTGTCGTGGCGGCGGCGATAGGCGATCAGGTCGCTGATGGTGCCGATCTTCAGGCCATGCTTCTGCGCGAAGGCGATCAGGTCCGGCAGCCGGGCCATGGTGCCGTCCTCGTTCATGATCTCGCAGATCACCCCCGAGGGGTTCAGCCCGGCCAGCCGCGCCACGTCCACCGCCGCCTCGGTGTGGCCGGCGCGGACCAGCACGCCGCCGTCGCGGGCGCGCAGCGGAAAGACATGGCCCGGCGTCGCGATATCGGCCGGCCCCTTGGTCGGGTCGATGGCCACCGCCACGGTATGGGCGCGGTCATGGGCCGAGATGCCGGTGGTCACGCCCTCGCGCGCCTCGATCGACATGGTGAAGGCGGTCTCGTGCCGGCTGGAGTTCTTGGGGCTCATCAGTTGCAGCCCCAGCACATCGATGCGCGCCGCCGGCATGGCCAGGCAGATCAGGCCGCGGCCATGCGTGGCCATGAAGTTGATCGCATCGGGCGTGGCCATCTGCGCGGGGATGACCAGGTCGCCCTCGTTCTCGCGGTCCTCGTGATCGACCAGGATGAACATGCGGCCGTTGCGGGCCTCGTTGATGATCTCCTCGATGGGAGAGATCGCGTCGGACCAGTCGCGCTCGACCGGTCCCGGCTTTTCATATTGCATCCGCCGCTCCTGCAAAGAACCTCTGGCCGGTGACGAAACCCGCCAGACCGCCCGCCGTCATCATTTCCCGCTCATGGTCGGTCTCGCCGATCATCAGCACCGCGTCGCCGGGCAGGCCCTGCGCCCGCAGCCAGCCTTTCATCCTGTCCCGGACCGCCGACCAGCTGTCGCCGAAGGGCGGCAGGTGCCCGGCCGAGACCGCCCCGATCTGCACCGCGAGCGCATCCGGTGCAAGCCCCGGCGCGCAGCCCAGATGCGGCGCGGCCGCGCTTTGCGCGATGCGCCGGCGCTCGGCGGCGCCGACCGGCTGGCCGTCGCGGAACACCCCCAGCGCGTTCGTCGAATAAAGAAAGGCGACCAGGTCCCGCCCGGTCGCCGCCCGCACCCCGGCATAGGTCTGGTAGTCCAGCCCCAGCTGCCTGGCCCGGCGCACCTGCATCCGTACCACCTCGACCGGCAGCCGGGCACCCAGCAGCTCGCGCCGCGCCACCGCCCAGGCATGGGCGCGAAAGCCGCGCCCCGGTGCGGGGTCGAGGCCGGGGCCGCGATTATGGCCGATGCCCGCCATCAGCCCGCCTCGGCCAGCCGCGCGACATAGCGCGCCAGCGTGTCGATCTCCAGGTTCACCTCGTCGCCGACCCGCACCTCGCCCCAGGTGGTCGCCGCCTGGGTGTGCGGGATGACGTTCACGCCGAAGCGGCTGCCCGCGACCTCGTTCACCGTCAGCGAGGTGCCGTTCAGCGCCACCGAGCCCTTGGGCGCGATGAAGCGCGCCAGCGCCTCGGGCGCGCGGAAGGTGATGCGGGTGCTGTCGCCCTCGTCGCGCATCTCCTCGATCACCGCCACGCCGTCGACATGGCCCGAGACGATATGACCGCCCAGCTCGTCGCCGACGCGCAGCGCGCGTTCGAGGTTCAGCCGCCGGCCCGGCGCCCAGCCGTTCGCGCCGATATTGGTCTTCGAGATGGTCTCGGCCGAGATATCCACGTCGAACCAGTCGGCGCCCTTCTCGACCACGGTCAGGCAGATGCCGTCGCAGGCGATCGAGGCGCCCAGGTCCACCCCCGCCATCTCGTAATGGCACGAGATCCGCGCCCGCATGTCGCCGCGCATCTCGACGCGGGAAACCTCGCCGATATCGGTGATGATGCCGGTAAACATGGACGCCCCCTTCCTTCGTGCTGCCCGAGAACTAGAGCCTTGGGGCGCGATCTTCAAGCAAAGCCGCAACAGGTGTTAACGCCGGTTAAGCGAGAATCGGGAAAGGCCGTGACAGAGGCGGGTTTTTGGTGCAATCAGAGGAGGCATGACCCCGGTGGCCGGGCCCCGCCTGTAGCGAAAAGCCCAAATTCCTGCATGAACCAGATTCCAGGGCTCCGATGCCGAATGCCATGACGACAGGATCACGCCAGCTGCGTGCCACCCCGCCGAAACCCGCGCCGCAGGCCGCCAGACCGCCCGCGCCCGCCGGCCGGCCGCTTGCCGCCGTGGCCGCGACGGCGGCCCTGCCGGCCGAGAAAAGGGTGTTCCTGATGCTGCAGGGCCCGCACGGCCCGTTCTTCGACCGGGTCGGGCGGCTGCTGCGCGACACCGGGGCGCAGGTCTGGCGGGTGGGATTCAACGCCGGGGACGAGTTCTTCTGGTCCGACAAGGCGCGTTTCATCCGCCATGCCGGCGGGCCCGCGGACTGGCCGGCGCATCTGGACCGCATCATCGCCGAGAAGGGCGTGACCGACATCGTGCTTTACGGCGACGTGCGCCCCGTCCATGCCGCGGCGCGCGAGGCGGCGCAGCGCCACGACCTGGTGCTGCATGTCTTCGAAGAGGGCTATCTGCGCCCGTTCTGGATCACCTATGAGCGCGGCGGCTCGAACGGCCATTCGGCGCTGATGCGCATCCCCCTGCGCGAGATGCGCAACGCGCTGCGCAACCGCGTCGGCGAGATGAATCGCCCGCCGGCACGCTGGGGCGACATGCGCCAGCACAAGTTCTATGGCGCGCTCTACCACTTCATGGTGCTGGTGGCGAACCGGCGCTATCCGGGCTATCGCACCCATCGCCAGATCGGCGTGTTCCAGGAATTCCGGCTGAACCTGCGCCGCTTCCTGCTGACGCCCTTCGACGCGCTGGCGCGGATGCGCGAGGCCGGCGCGGTGCGCCGCGGCGGCTTTCCCTATGTGCTGGTGCTGATGCAGCTGGAACACGATTCGAACTTCGTCGCCCATTCGCCCTATTCCCGCATGGCCGAGTTCACCGACGAGGTGCTGACCGAATTCGCCCGCTCGGCGCCCTGCCACCATCGCATCGTCTTCAAGGCCCACCCGCTCGAGGACGGGCGCGGCGGGATCCGCCAGGCCATCCTGGAAAAGGCCCGGGCGCTGGGGATCGAACAGCGGGTGCATTTCGTGCGCGGCGGCAAGCTGGCGCGGCTGATGAACCAGGCGCGCGCGGCGGTGACGGTGAACTCGACCGCCGCCCAGCAGGCGCTGTGGCGCGGCCTGCCGGTCAAGGCCATGGGCAGCGCGGTCTTCGACAAGCCGGGTCTGGTCTCGGACCAGAGCCTGGCGGAATTCCTGCACGATCCGCGCCCGCCGCATGCGCTGGCCTATCGGCGCTATCGCGACTTCCTGCTGGAAAGCAGCCAGGTGCCGGGCGGTTTCTACGCCTCGCATTCGCGCGCGCATGCGCTGCGGATCGTCGTCGACATGATGCTGGCGCCCGAGGACCCCTATCAGGCGCTTTTCGCCGGACGCGGCAAATATCGGCAACAGATGGGCACGCGAGACGATTGAGCGGGGCAAAAATATGGAAAACCCGGAGACGCTGCGGTAACGTGCCGGAAAAATGCGACCTGCGATCCGGGAATCGCGCGAGAGGACAGGAGTAACAGTTTGACGCACGTTAGTTTTTCGCCCCTTGGCACCGGTGCGGCGCCTTTTCGCGCGCGCTCGCTCGCCGCACGCCTGACCCAGGCGGCGCTTGTCGGGGCGATGCTTCTGGTCTCGGCCTGCGGCCTGCCGCGTTCCGGTCCCACCAAGAACGAGATCATGTCGGGCGCGGTGGAAAAGGGCGGCAGTTCGCATATCGTCCATGTCGACGACCGGGTGAACCGGGCGGCGAATTACACGCCCGCCTACGGTTTCTCGGCCGATTTCCGCTCGGCCTCCGCCGTGGGCGCCGACGAAATCCGTCCCGGCGACGTGCTGGGCCTGTCGATCTGGGAAAACGTCGATGACGGGCTGCTGGCTTCGATGGGCTCCAGCTCGACCCAGCTCACCCAGCTGCAGGTGGACAGCCAGGGCTATATCTTCGTGCCCTATGCCGGCCGGGTTCTGGCGGCGGGCAACAGCCCCGAGGAGCTGCGCCGCATCATCACCCAGAAGCTGGAAACCCAGACCCCCGACCCGCAGGTCATGGTCACCCGCGTCGCGGGCGACGGCGCGACCGTCTCGGTCATGGGCAAGGTGACCGCCCAGGGGGTCTATCCGATCGAACGCCCGACCCGCACGCTTTCGGCCATGCTGTCCAAGGCCGGCGGCGTCTCGATCGAGCCCGAGATCGCCGTGGTGACCGTCAAGCGCGGCAATGCCAGCGGCAAGGTCTGGCTGCGCGACCTCTACTCCAACGCGCGCAACGACATCGCGCTGCGCCCCGGCGACGTCATCCTGGTCGAGGAGGACGAGCGCAGCTTTACCGCGCTTGGCGCGCTTGGGGGCCAGACCAAGGTGCCGCTGGGCAACGAGCAGATCAACGCCATCGAGGCGGTGGCGATGGTCGGCGGCCTCAGCACCTCGCTGGCCGATCCGAAGGGCGTCTTCGTGCTGCGCGACGAGCCGCAGGGCGTGGCGCGCGCCGTGCTGGGCCGCAACGACGTCCACGGCACCCAGCGCGTCGCCTATGTGCTGGACCTGACCAAGCCCGACGGCATGTTCCTGGCGCGCGATTTCGTCATCCGCGACAGCGATACCGTCTATGTGACCGAGGCGCCCTTCGTGCAGTGGCGCAAGACGCTGCAGTCGATCCTGGGCACCGCCGCCGAGGTCGGTACCGCCAACAGCGCCTTCGAGTAAGCACATGCTGCCGAAGGACAGGGCCGCCGGGGATTCCCGGCGGCTTTTCATATGCAATGCCGGGTTCCTGACCCGCCCGCGCCTGCGCCGCATCCTGCAACTGGCCGGCTGGTCGCCGCGCATCGGCCTGCCGGGTCGCGACGATCATGTCGGCATCTGGGGCGACAGCTCGACCGCCTGGCGCGGCAAGGCGCTTGCCGCCCGGCGCGGCGCGCGGCTTGTGCGGGTCGAGGACGCCTTCCTGCGCTCGGTCCTGCCGGGGCGGGCGCGCGGGCCGGTGGCGCGGCGCGGCCCCATCGGCCTGCTGATCGACCCGGTCGGGCTGCATTTCGACCCCGAGGCGCCCTCGCTGATCGAAAGCCTGGTGCATGCGCCGCAAAGCCGGGCGCATCTGGACGCCGCCCGGCAGGGTATCGCCCGGCTGATCGCCGCGGATCTGTCGAAATACAATGCCCATCTGCCGGGGTTGGAACCGCCCGCCCCCGGCTATGTGCTGGTCATCGACCAGACCCGGGGCGACGCCTCGCTGCTGGGCGCCACCCGGGCCGACTTCCTGGACATGCTGGCCGCGGCCCGCGACGAGAATCCCGGCCTGCCGCTGGTGATCCGCAGCCACCCCGAGACGGCGCGTGGCCTGCGTCCGGGCCATTTCACCGCAGAGGACCTGCGCCCGGGCGAGCTCTTCTGCGACAGCGCCCTCTCGCCCTGGGCGCTGCTCGCGGGTGCGGCGCGGGTCTATGCGCTGTCCTCGCAGCTGGGCTACGAGGCGATGCTGGCCGGGCACCGGCCCCGCGTCTTCGGGCGGCCCTTCTATGCCGGCTGGGGGCTCAGCGACGACCAGCATCCCATGCCCCGCCGCCGCCCGGCCAGCATCGAACAGCTCTTCGCGGCCAGCCACCTGCTGGCGCCGGTCTGGTATGATCCCTGCCGCGACCGGCTCACCGATTTCGAGGGCGCGCTGCGCCAGATCGAGGCCGAGGCCCGCGCCTGGTGCCAGGACCATGCCGGGCACCTGGCCTATGGCATCCGGCTGTGGAAACGCCCGTTCATGGCGCGGTTCTTCGGCAGCGGCCGGGGCCTGCGCTTCACCGCGAAACCCGGGCCCAAGGTGACCCTGGCCTGGGCCGGCCGCGCGGAGGAGACCCCCGGCGCGCTGCGGGTCGAAGACGGCTTCCTGCGCTCGCGCGGGCTCGGCGCCGCGCTGGTGCCGCCGCTGTCGCTGGTCGCCGACGACCTGGGGATCTATTACGACCCCGGCCGCGAAAGCCGCTTCGAGCGGCTGATGACCGGGCCCCTGCCCCCCGGCGGGCGTGATCGGGCGCTGCATCTGGCCCGCCGGCTGGTCGAATCCGGCATCACCAAATACAACCTTGGCGGCCGGATGCCCGAGCTGCCGGCAGGGCATCGCATCCTGGTGCCGGGCCAGGTCGAGGACGACGCCTCGATCCGCCTCGGCGCCGGCGAAGTGCGCACCAACCTGGCCCTGCTGCAGCGCGTCCGGGTCGAGAACCCGGATGCGGTGCTGATCTACAAGCCGCATCCCGATGTCGAGGCCGGCCTGCGCCCCGGCCTGATCCCCGAGGCCGAGATGCGCCGGCTGGCAGATGTCGTGGCCCGCAACGCTGCCGCCGATGCGCTGATGGGCCAGGTCGACGAGGTCTGGACCATGACCTCGACCCTGGGGTTCGAGGCGCTGCTGCGCGGCTTGCCCGTAACCACGCTGGGCGCGCCCTTCTATGCCGGCTGGGGGCTGACCCGCGACCTGGGTCCGATTCCGGCGCGGCGGCAGGTGCGGGCCGATCTGGCGGTGCTGATCCATTGCGCCCTGATCGCCTATCCGCGCTATTTCGACCCGGTCAGCGGCCTGCCCTGCCCGCCCGAGATCGCCGTGGAACGGCTGGGCGATCCCGGCTTGGCCGCGGGCGGCCCGGGGCTGCGCTGGCTGGCCAAGGCACAGGGCGCGCTCAGCAGCTACGCCTGGCTCTGGCGGCGCTAGACCACGCCCTGGCAGGCTGCTGAAAAAGTCGTGCGACAGGGACAACGCGGGCGAGGAACCGGGAAATCCGCCTTAAATCGGTCAAAAACGCCTCATTTTTCAGGCCGATCTTCGCTGGATCTAGAACGATTTCCGCCGCGCCGCCCTCTTAAAATCCTTTTTCAGCAGCCTGCTCGGGATCAACAGTCCCCCGCTTCATCGCGCAGCCAGCGATGCATGAGGTCGGGGCCGATCCGCCGCGTCTCGACCAGCCGAAAGCGCGGCGCCTCGGCCAGATGCGCCAGTTCCAGCGCGCCGATCCCGGCCCGGCCGTCGCCGCCGAGCACGATGCCGGCGCTGTAGCCGATCAACTGATCGACCATGCCCGCCCGCAAGAGGCCCGCCGCCAGCACCCCGCCCCCTTCGCACAGCACCCGGGTCAACCCGCGCGCGCCAAGTTCGGCCATGAAGCTCTCGGGGTCGCCCGCGACCCGCCACAGCGGGCCATGCTCCGGCCCCTCGGCGGGCAGATCGGGCAAGCCGCGCGCCGAGACCACGATGCGCACCGGCTGCCGCACCGGGCCGAAGCCGCGCACGTTCAGCCCCGGCCGGTCGGCGCGCGCGGTCTCGCCGCCGACCATCACCGCGTCATGGCCAAGGCGCAGCGCATGGACGTGGCGGCGGGCCCGCGCCCCGGTGATCCACTGGCTTTCACCCGAGGCGGTGGCGATGCGGCCGTCGAAGCTGGCCGCCAGCTTCAGCGTCAGCATCGGCCGGCCGCGCTGCACGCGGCTCAGGAAGCCGCGCTGCACCTCGCGCGCCTCGGCCTCGCAGACACCCTCGGCCACCTCGATCCCGGCGGCGCGCAGGATGGCATGGCCGCGACCGGCCACGCGCGGGTCGGGATCGGTCAGGGCGGTGACGACGCGGGCGACCCCCGAACCCACCAGCGCCTCGGCGCAGGGCGGGGTCTTGCCGTGATGGGCGCAGGGCTCCAGCGTGACATAGGCGGTGGCGCCGCGCGCCGCCGCGCCCGCCTGGGCCAGCGCCATCGCCTCGGCATGGGGCCTTCCGCCCGGCTGGGTCCAGCCGCGCCCGACCACCGCGCCGCCGCGGACCAGCACGCAGCCCACCGCCGGATTGGGCCAGACATTGCCAAGGCCGCGCCGTGCCAGCGCCAGCGCGTGGCGCATGTGGCGCCGGTCGCTCACTCCTCGACCGCGTGGGGGTGCAGCTCCGAGACGAACTTGTCGAAATCGTCCGCCGCCTGGAAGTTCTTGTAGACGCTGGCGAAACGCACATAGGCCACGGTGTCGATCCGGGCCAGCGTCTCCATCACGATCTCGCCGATGACCTTCGAGGGGATGTCGGTGTCGCCCATGCTTTCCAGCCGGCGCACGATGCCCGAGATCATCTGGTCGATGCGCTCGGGCTCGATCGGGCGCTTCTGCATGGCGATGCGGATCGAACGTTCCAGCTTGGTGCGGTCGAAATCCTCGCGCCGGCCGCTGGACTTGACCACGACCAGATCGCGCAGCTGCACCCGCTCATAGGTGGTGAAGCGGCCGCCGCAGGCCGGGCAGAAGCGGCGGCGGCGGATGGCCACGTTATCCTCGGCCGGACGCGAATCCTTGACCTGCGTATCGACATTTCCACAGAAAGGACAGCGCATCCCTTGTTCCCCCAAAGTCCCGGACCCCCGCCAGTATAGGCAAGCCCAAATCGCTTGGGTAGTCCGATGATGCGGCCACAAGATCGGCGATCCCCGGCGCGGCCCGGACTGACGCTGCGGCAACCGGCGGCGGGCCCCGGATCGGGCAAAAAATCCGGCCGGGGCGTCTCGACAGGGTATCGGCCGCGTGCAACATTCCCCTGCATATCGGCCGCCAGGAGAAGGCCGATCAACGCGGAGGAACCCATGAAAGAATCCAACCAGCTTGGCCGGCGTGCCTTCCTGACCCGCGCCACGGTCGGCGGCGCCACGGCGGTCGCCGGGGCCGCTCTGGCCGCGCCCGCCATCGCGCAGGAAATGCCGGAGGTGAAATGGCGCCTGACCTCGGCCTTCCCGAAATCGCTGGACACCATCTATGGCGGCGCCGAGGTGCTGTCGAAATACCTGTCCGAGGCCACCGGCGGCAAGTTCCAGATCCAGGTCTTTGCGGGCGGCGAGATCGTCCCCGGCCTGCAGGCGCAGGACGCCGTCACCGACGGCACGGTCGAGGCCTGCCACACGGTCGGCTATTACAGCTGGGGCAAGGACCCGACCTTCGCGCTGGGTTCGGCGGTGCCCTTCGCGCTGTCGGCGCGGGCCATGAACGCCTGGCAATACCATGGCGGCGGCATCGACCTTTATAACGAATTCCTGGCCAACCATAACATCTTCGGCCTGCCGGGCGGCAATACCGGGGTGCAGATGGGCGGCTGGTTCCGCAAGGAAATCAACGCGGTGGCCGACCTGCGGGGCCTCAAGATCCGGGTCGGCGGCTTTGCCGGCCGGGTGCTGGAACGGCTGGGCGCCGTGCCGCAGCAGATCGCCGGCGGCGACATCTATCCGGCCCTGGAAAAGGGCACCATCGACGCCTCGGAATGGGTCGGGCCCTATGACGACCTGAAGCTGGGCTTCTTCAAGGTCGCGCCCTATTACTACTATCCCGGCT
This sequence comes from Paracoccus sp. J39, assembly GCF_000518925.1. Classification (NCBI taxonomy): domain Bacteria; kingdom Pseudomonadati; phylum Pseudomonadota; class Alphaproteobacteria; order Rhodobacterales; family Paracoccaceae; genus Paracoccus; species Paracoccus sp. J39. The sequence continues at coordinate 103,880 of NZ_JAEN01000011.1, forward strand.
GGTGGGAAGGCGGCCCGACGGTGCATTTCTTCTTCGCCAAGGAGAAATACGAATCGCTGCCCGAGAATTACAAGTCGCTGCTGCACACCGCCTGCCAGGCGGTCGATGCCGACATGCTGCAGAAATACGACCACCTGAACCCGATCGCCCTGAAGGAGCTGGTGGCCTCGGGCGCCCAGCTGCGTCCGTTCAGCGCCGAGATCCTGGATGCCTGCTACAAGGCCGCGAACGAGGTCTATGCCGAGCTGGAGGCCTCGAACGAACCCTTCAAGAAGATCTGGGAGTCGATCAAGGTGGCGCGGGGCGACTGGTATCTCTATAACCAGACTTCCGAATATACCTATGACACCTTCATGATGATCCAGCAGCGCAACGGCACGCTCTGAGCCGAACCGCTGCCGGAACGACCGGGGCCGCCGCGAGAAGATCGCGGCGGCCCTTTCCATTGTGCGCAGGCCAAGGGAAAGGCGGCCCTGGGGCCGCCCTTCCCGTCAGTCGTTCGCCGGCTGCTGCGGCGCGGTCAGGCCCGGCGGCGGGCCCGACAGGCCGCCCAGCCCGCCATCGGGAGCGGCAGGCGCGGCGGGCGCCGGGGCCGGCGCTCCGTCCTGCGGCTCGGCCGGGGTCGCGGGGGCGCCGAAATCCGGCGGACCGTCCAGCCCGCCCGGGGCCGGAATACCGCCGGGTGCCGCGGTCCCGGGTTCCGCGGTTCCAGGGGTCGCGGTTCCAGGGGTCGCAGTTCCGGGCGCGGCGGGCTGGCCGAAGGGATCGCCCAGCCCGCCAAGACCGCCCAAGCCCCCCAGCCCGCCGCCCGAGGGAATCTCGAAGCGGACATTCGAGGTATCGATGGGCGCGCCCTTGTAATGCATGACCAGCCCCGGGAAGGCCATGACGATGCCCACCATCACCAGCTGGATGCAGACATAGGGCACCGCGCCCCAATAGATCTGCCCGGTGGTCACCGGCTGCATCATCTGGCCGGTGACCTTGTCGCGATAGGGGGATTTCGGCGCCACCGAGCGCAGGAAGAACAGCGAGAAGCCGAAGGGCGGGTGCATGAAGCTGGTCTGCATGTTCACGCCCAAGAGCACGCCGAACCAGATCAGGTCGATACCCATCGCCTGCGCCGCCGGCGCGAGCAGCGGCACGATGATGAAGGCCAGCTCGAAGAAGTCGAGGAAGAAGGCCAGCAGGAAGACCAGCACCGAGACCGCGATCAGGAAGCCGTATTCTCCGCCGGGCAGCGAGGTCAGCAGGTGTTCGACCCAGATATGCCCGTTCACGCCGTAGAAGGTCAGCGAGAACACCCGCGCCCCGATCAGGATGAACATCACGAAGGCCGACAGCCGCGTGGTCGCCAGCAGCGCCTGGCGGATCACGTCATAGCTGAGCCGGTTCTTGACCCCTGCCAGCAGCAGCGCGCCGACCGCGCCCATGGCCCCGCCCTCGGTCGGCGTGGCGATGCCCAGGAAGATCGTGCCCAGCACCAGGAAGATCAGCGCCAGCGGCGGGATGAGCACGATGATGACCTGCTGCGCCAGCCGCGACATCAGGTTGATCTTCAGCGCCCGGTCCAGCAGCGCCAGCACATAGATCACGATCACCGCCAGCGCCGGCGCCAGGATGTCGGCATCCCGCCCATGCGTCGGATAGAGCCAGCGGAAGGCCAGCCAGGCCCCGCCCGCCGTCAGGGCCAGCGCGATCAGCAGCGATGTCACGCCCGAGCCCAGCGTCCGCGCCTCTTTCGGCAGGGCCGGCAGGCTGTTCGGCCGGATGATCGACATCACGAAGATATAGGACATGTAGATGCCGGTCAGCACCAGGCCGGGGATCAGCGCGCCCTTGTACATGTCGCCCACCGAGCGGCCGAGCTGGTCGGCCAGCACGATCAGCACCAGCGAGGGCGGGATGATCTGCGCCAGCGTCCCCGAGGCGGCGATGGTGCCCGAGGCGATGCGCCGGTCATAGCCGTAGCGCAGCATGATCGGCAGCGAGATCAGCCCCATGGCGATGACCGAGGCCGCGACCACGCCGGTCGTCGCCGCCAAGAGCGCGCCGACGATGATCACCGCATAGGCCAAACCGCCGCGGATCGGGCCGAAAAGCTGGCCGATGGTGTCCAGCAGGTCCTCGGCCATGCCGGATTTCTCCAGCACGATGCCCATGAAGGTGAAGAAGGGAATGGCCAGCAATGTCTCGTTCGACATCACCCCCCATAACCGTTCCGGCATGGCGTTCAGCAAGGGCCAGCTGAGGTTGATGTTGCCGCCCGACAGCGGCGCAAGCTCGACGCCGATGACGAAGAACAACAGCCCGTTCGCGGCCAGCGCGAAGGCGACCGGATAGCCGAAGAGCAGGAAGATCACCAGCGAGGCGAACATGATCGGCGCCATGTTCTGCGCGATGAAGACCATCATTTGCGGGTCTCCCCGTCCTGCCGGTCTTCCTCCAGCGCGGCCTTCATCTCGCGGGCCATGGTCTCGCTTTCCAGCGCCGCGGCCTCATGCGCCGAGACGAAGGGGTTCGGATCCTCGATGATGCCGCGCATGACGGCGATCTTCTTGATGATCTCGGAAATGCCCTGGAAGAACAGCATGACGAAGCCGGCCAGCAGCAGCATCTTGGCCGGCCACAGCACCAGCCCGCCGGCATTGGTCGAGACCTCGCCCCGGTAATAGGAGCGCATCGCCCAGGAATAGAGATACCAGATCATCAGCGTGACGAAGGGCATCAGGAAGAAGACATGCCCGATCAGGTCGATCCAGTGCTGGCGGCGCCGGCTCCAGAGGCCATAGATGATGTCGATGCGGATATGCTCGTTTTCCTTGAGCGTATAGGCGGCGGCCCCGAGGAAGGCGGCGCCGAAGAGATACCATTGCAGCTCCAGCCAGGCGTTGGACGAGGTGTTCAGCACCTTGCGGATGACCGCGTTCCCGGCGCTGACCAGAACGGCGACGAGGATCAGCCAGCTCACGCTTCGGCCGATGACCGAATTGACGCGGTCGATGCCGCGAGAAAGCCCCAGCAGGGCGCCCATGTGAAAACCTCCCTCAATGTTCTTGTGGCCCGCGAGCAGGGGTTTCCCCCTTGATGTAGCCGTTTCGTATGAATGAACCCCTAAAGGCGGTCAAGAAAAAGCAAAGCGACGTAACGGCGCTTAGGCCAGCGCGGTCAGGGCGACCAGCCCCGCGACCTCGCCCGCCTGCTGCATGGCGCCCAGAACGTCGCCGGTCTGCCCGCCGAGCCCGCGCATCGCCCGCCGCGCCAGCCAGAGCTGCGCCGCCGCCATGGCCGCCGCCGGCAGAAGCCAGGCCGCCGGCGGATACGGTAGGCATAGCGCCGGCAGCAGCAAGGCCGCGGCGCCCAACGCCAGCGCCGCTGCGACGGTGCCGCGCCCCGGCCGGCCCGCGGCATGGCCCAGCCCGTCGCGCCGCGCCGGCGGCATCAGCCCCAGCCCCGTCGCCATGCCGGCGCGCGATGCCGCCGCCATCCCGGCCAGGGCTGCCGCGGCCAGCCACGGGTCGCCGAACAGCGCCGCAACCGCCGCCAGGCGCAGCCCGATGGTCACGATCAGGGCCAGGACGCCATAGCTGCCGATGCGGGAATCGCGCATGATCTCCAGCCGCCGCTCGGGCGTGGCGCCGCCGCTGCCATCCGCGAAATCGGCCAGCCCGTCTTCGTGCAGCCCGCCGGTGACAAGGATCATGGCGCCCACCGTCAGCAGCGCCGCGACCGGTGCCGGCAACCCGGCAAAGGCGGCCAGCGCCAGAACGGCGGCGCCGATCAGCCCGACGGCCAGCCCCGCCAGCGGAAAGGCCCAGGCCGCCCGCGCCAGGGCGGGCGGCGTCGCGGGCAACAGCCGCCCCGCAGGCAGCCGGGTCAGCCAGACCAGCGCCAGCGCCGCCTCGGCCGGAAGCCTAGCCAATCCCGGCCTCGGCAAAGGTGGCCATGCCGTTATGGCATTCCAGCGCCGCGCGCAGGATCATCAGCGCCACCGCCGCGCCCGAGCCCTCGCCCAGGCGCATGTCCAGCGTCACCACCGGCTTCTTCTGCATCACCGCGATCAGGCGGCGATGGCCCGGCTCGGCGCTTTCATGGCCGATCAGGCAATGGTCCAGCGCGTTGCGGTCGTTGACCAGCAGCACGCCCGCCGCCGCCGAGCAGATGAACCCGTCCAGGATCACCGGGATCCCCAGCTCGCGCGCCCGGATCACCGCGCCGCAGATCGCCGCCTGCTCGCGCCCGCCATAAGAGCCCAGGATCGAGGCCGCCGTCGCAGCGCCCTTGTGGCGCTTGAGCCCGGCCGCGACGGCGCGCAGCTTGTTGGCCATGACCGCGTCGTCGGCGCCGGTGCCGGGCCCGACCCAGTCCTCGGCCGTGCCGCCGAAGGTCGCCGCCGCCAGCGCCGCCGCGACGGTGGAATTGCCGATCCCCATCTCGCCCAGCAGGATCACGTCGGCCTTCGGGTCCACGGCGTTCTTGCCGGTCTGGATGGCGGCGACCAGCTCGTCGACCTCCATCGCCATGCCTTCAGTGAAATCCCCGGTCGGCCGGTCCAGGTCCAGCGCGATGACCTGCAGCTCGGCCCCCGCCAGCCGGCAAAGCTGGTTGATCGCCGCGCCGCCCTTGCGGAAATTCTCGACCATCTGGGCGGTGACTTCGGCCGGGAAGGCGTTCACGCCCTGCCGGGTGATGCCGTGATTGCCGGCAAAGACCAGCGCCTGCGCGCGCTCGATCGCCGGCCGCTCGCGGCCCTGCCAGCCGGCCATGAACACCGCCAGCTCTTCGAGCCGGCCCAGCGAGCCGGGGGGCTTGGTCAGCTGGTCCTGGCGGTCGCGGGCGGCGGCGGCGGCGGTCTCGTCGAACTCTTTCACGATGTCCCTCTTTGCGGTTTGAGGCGTAGCGGCAGGCCGCTGACGGCCATCCAGACCTCGTCCGCGACCCCGGCCACCGCCTGGTTCATCCAGCCATGCTCGTCCCGGAAGCGGCGGGCAAGCGCATTCTCGGGCACGATGCCCAGACCCAGCTCGTTCGTCACCAGCACCACGGGGCTGTTCTGCGCGCCCAGCACCGCGCAAAGCCGGCGCACCTGCGGGGCGGGATCATCCCCGTCGGCCATCAGGTTCGACAGCCACAGCGTCAGGCAATCGACCAGCCGCACCCCCTGCCCGTCCGTGCGCGCCAGCGCGCCGGCCAGATCGCGCGGCTCCTCGACCGTCTGCCAGCCGGTGCCGCGCCGGTCGCGGTGCCGGCCGATACGCTGCGTCATTTCGTCGTCCCGGGCTTCGGCCGTGGCGATATAGATCCGCGCGCCCGGGTGACGGGCGGCGATGGATTCGGCCAGCGCGGACTTGCCCGAACGGGCGCCGCCGGTGACCATGATGATGCGCGGATCGCTGCTCATGTCCGTGTTGTTTCACATGGGCGGGCCCTGCGAAAGCCGGAAATCTCTCTTGCTGTCTTACAGGTTTTGGGCTCAATTTCGGTCATCCGCGCGGCATGGACAGCAAGAACCGCGCTATGAACATCAGAGAGGTGCCCCATGATCCGACTGTTCCTGACGACCGCTCTGGTTGCAGGCATGGCCCTGCCTGCGCTGGCCGTGAAGCCCGCCGAGGGCGAGAAGCTGGCCGAGAACCAATCCTATACCTTCTGGCTGCTGGACGCGATCAAGACCGCCGACCCGCAGAAGAACACCGATGTCGAGGGCTCGGACATCATCCGCCAGCTCTTCGAGGGCCTGCTGAACGAGGACGAGAAGGGCGCGCCGGTTCCCGGCGTCGCGACCGGCTTCGACCTGTCCGAGGACAAGCTGACCTATACCTTCCACCTGCGCCCCGAGGCGAAATGGTCGAATGGCGATCCGGTCACCGCGCATGATTTCGTCTATAGCTGGCGGCGGCTGGCCGATCCGGCCACCGCCAGCGAATATGCCTGGTTCATGGAGCTGATGAACGTCGAGAACGCCACGGCGGTGGTCAAGGGCGAGAAGACGCCCGAGGAGCTGGGCGTCAAGGCCGTGGACGACCACACGCTGGAGGTCAGGCTGACCACCCCCACGCCCTATTTCCCGAAAATGGTCACGCATGGCTCGACCTTCCCGGTCCACCAGAAGGTGGTCGAGGCCGAGGGCGACAGCTGGACCCAGCCCGGCAAGCTGGTCGGCAACGGCGCCTATGTGCTGAAAAGCCACGACCTGGGCGTGCAGATCAGCATGGAGAAGAACCCGGAATACTGGGACGCGGACAATGTGATCATGGAGCGGATCAAGGGCCTGACGGTGAACGACAACAACGTCGCGCTGACCCGCTATCAGGCGGGCGAGCTCGACCGCGTGCAGATCCCGGCCGGGCAATATCCGCGGCTCAAGGAGCAATTCCCCGACCAGGCGGTCTCGATCCCCTATTCCTGCACCTATGCCTATCTTCTGAACGTCAGCGAGAAAGGCCCCGAGGCGCTGAAGGACGTGCGGGTGCGCAAGGCGCTCAGCTATGCCATGCAGCGCGACGTGGTGGTGAACCAGATCCTGCAGGGCGGCCAGAAGCCGGCCTATAACTGGACGCATTGGGCCATCGAGGGCTTCCAGATGCCCGAGATCGACTATGCCGGCTGGTCCCAGGCCGAGCGGCTGGAAAAGGCCAAGGCGCTGCTGGCCGAGGCCGGCTACGGTCCCGACAAGCCGCTGAAGCTGACCCTGCAATACAATACCGACGAGAACCACAAGAAGATCGCCGTCGCCGCGCAGCAGTTCTACAAGCAGATCGGCGTCGAGCTGACGCTGAACAACGTGGAATGGAAGGTGCATACCGACCGCATGCAGTCGCAGGATTTCGAGATGGCCCGCTATGCCTGGTGCGCCGACTATAACGAGGCCTCGACCTTCCTCGACTATTTCCGCAGCACGGGCATGAACTACGGCAAGTATTCCAACCCGGAATTCGACAGGCTGATGGACCAGTCCAAGACCTCGGAAGACCCGAACGAGCAATATACCGCGGCCGAGAAGATCCTGGCCGAGGACATGCCGCTGGTCCCGGTCTATCAATATTCCAAGGTCGACATGATCCGCGACGACATCAAGGGCCTGCCGACCGAGAACGTGATGAACGACTGGTATGCCAAGGACATCTACCGCATCCAGAAATGACCCCCGGGGGTGGCCGCGCGGCTGCCCCTGAACACGTCCGGCACCTGTCATCGGGAACCTGCGCATGTTCGGCTTCATCCTGCGGCGGCTCGCGGTCGCCATTCCGACGCTGCTTCTGCTGATCGTCGTCTCGTTCCTGCTGATGCATGCCGCGCCCGGCGGGCCCTTCACGCAGGAACGCGCCCTGCCGCCGCAGGTGCTGGCCAACCTGAACGCGAAATACGGGCTGGACGAGCCGCTCTGGCGGCAGATCGCGGGCTATGTCTGGGGGATCGTGGCGCATTTCGACTTCGGTCCCAGCTTCGTCTATCCCGACCGTTCGGTGAACCAGATCATCGCCGCCGGCTTTCCGGTGACGCTGACCTATGGCGGCATCGCCTTTGTCGTGGCGGTGGCGGTCGGCGTGGCCCTGGGCGTCGCGGCGGCGATCCGGCAGAACAGCTGGATGGACTACCTGGCCGTCGGCATCTCGATCGGCGCGCAGGTGCTGCCGAATTTCGTCATGGCGCCGCTGCTGGTGCTGGTCTTCACGCTGTGGCTCGGCTGGCTGCCGGGCGGCGGCTGGGGCGGGCCGATCTACTGGATCATGCCGGTCGTGGCGCTCTCCACCAGCTTCATGGCCTCGATCGCGCGCATCACGCGGTCCTCGATGCTTGAGGTGCTGGGCTCGAACCACATCCGCACCGCCCGCGCCAAGGGGCTGCCCGAACGCGCGGTGATCCTGCGCCATGCCTTGAAGCCCGCCATGCTGCCGGTCATCAGCTACCTTGGCCCCGCCTTCGTCACCATGATCACCGGATCGGTGGTGATCGACATGTATTTCTCGACCGGCGGCATCGGCCGCAGCTTCGTCGATTCGGCGCTGAACCGCGATTATGCGGTGATGATGGGGATCACCATCCTCGTCGGCGCGCTGACCATCCTTTTCAGCCTCGTGGTCGATGTGCTCTACGCCTGGATCGACCCGAAGATCCGGTATTGAGCCATGATCGACAGCCGTCAGATGCAATCGCTGGCCGCGCGGCTTGCCGAACCCGAGGTCAGGGGCCGCAGCCCCTGGGCCGACGCCCGCCGCCGCTTTCGCCGCAACAAGGCCGCCATGGTCAGCCTCGCGGTGCTGGTCCTGGTCGGGCTGTTCGCGCTGCTGGGCAACCAGCTGGCCGCCTGGTCGAACGAGGAGATGGACTTCTCGATCATGGGCCAGGCCGCGCAGCTCGGCGCGCCCAGCTGGTCGAACGGGCATTATTTCGGCACCGACGACCTGGGCCGCGACCTGTTCTCGCGCACGGTGCAGGGCACGCAGGTCAGCCTGATGGTCGGGCTGATCGGCGCCGGCATCGCGGTCGTCGTCGGCACGCTTTACGGCGCGACGGCAGGCTATGTCGGCGGGCGCACCGATGCGGTGATGATGCGCGCGGTCGATGTGCTGATGTCGATCCCCTACATGTTCGTGCTGATCCTGCTGCTGGTGGTCTTCGGCCGCTCGATGTCCATGCTGTTCCTGGGCATCGGCCTGATTTCCTGGCTGGACATGTCGCGCATCGTGCGCGGCCAGACCCTGAGCCTGAAGAACCGCGAATTCATCGAGGCCGCCCGCGCCACCGGCGTCCCAGCATGGCGGATCATCCTGCGCCATATCGTGCCGAACCTGATGGGCGTGGTCGCGGTCTATGCGACGCTGCTGGTGCCGCTGATGATCCTGTCGGAAAGCTTCATCAGCTTCCTGGGCCTTGGCGTGCAGGAGCCGCTGACCTCCTGGGGGGCGCTGATCTCCGAAGGGGCGGGGACGATGAACTACGGCACGCTCTGGCAGCTGGCCTTTCCGCTGTTCTTCTTCTGCATCACGCTGTTTGCCTTCTTCTTCGTCGGCGACGGCTTGCGCGATGCGCTGGACCCGAAGGATCGCTGACATGGCGCTGCTGGAAATCCGCGACCTGACCGTGCGCTTCGCCACCACCGACGGCGAGGTCTCGGCCGTGAACGGAATCGACCTGGACGTGGAACGCGGCCAGACGCTGGGCATCGTCGGCGAATCGGGCTCGGGCAAGTCGCAACTGGCGTTCTCGATCATGGGCCTGCTGGCGCGGAACGGCCGCGCCACGGGCTCGGTTCGCTTCGACGGCACCGAGATCCTGAACGCCCCGCCCAAGGTCCTGAACCGCATCCGCGCCCGCCGCATCGCCATGGTGTTCCAGGACCCGATGACCAGCCTGAACCCCTATATGCGCGTCTCGGACCAGATGGCCGAGGTGCTGATGCTGCACAAGGGCCTGGGCAAGCGCGAGGCGGTGGCCGAGGCCGCGCGGATGCTCGACGCGGTGAAGATCCCCGACGCGCGCGGCCGCATCCGGCTGTATCCGCACGAGTTTTCCGGCGGCATGCGGCAGCGGGTGATGATCGCCATGGCGCTGCTCTGCCGTCCGGACCTGCTGATCGCGGACGAGCCGACCACGGCGCTGGACGTGACCGTGCAGGCGCAGATCATGGAACTGCTGGCCGATCTGCGCCGCGAATTCGGCATGGCGATGATCCTGATCACCCATGATCTCGGCGTGGTCGCCGGCGCCTGCGAGCGGGTGATGGTCATGTATGGCGGCAGGGTGATGGAGCGCGCGCCGGTCGGGCCGATCTTCGCCGACCCCGCGCATCCCTATACCCAGGGCCTGCTGGCGGCGATCCCGCGCGTGGACCAGAAGGGCGAGCGGCTGACCGCCATTCCCGGCAGCCCGCCCAACATGACCAACCCGCCGCCCGGCTGTCCCTTCGCGCCGCGCTGCGCCTATGCCATGCCGGTCTGCGAGACCATGCCGCCGCTCGACCCCTTCGCGCCGGGGCGCGAGCGGGCCTGCCATGCCGGCCTTGCCACGGTGCGCGCCGGCCATGCCCCGCAGCCCGACCTGCCCGAGCCCGCCGCCGCCGATCTGGACGAGGCGCCGGCCGGGATGCTTCAGGAGGCCAAGCCATGACCGCCAAGCCGCTGATCGAGGCGCGCGACCTGCGCGTCACCTTCCAGCTTCCCGCGCAAGGCGCCCTGCCCTGGGCCAGGCCACGCCTGCTGCATGCCGTCGGCGGGGTGGATTTCACCCTGATGCCGGGAGAGACGCTGGGCATCGTCGGCGAATCGGGCTCGGGCAAATCGACCTTGGCGCGGGCGCTGACCGGCCTGGTCCCGGCGACGGGCCGGGCGATCTGGCAGGACGGCACCGACCTGATCGGCCTTTCGGCGCGAGGGATGCTGAAATACCGCAGCCAGATCCAGATGGTGTTCCAGGACCCGCTGGCCAGCCTGAACCCGCGCATGACCGTGGGCCAGATCATCGCCGAGCCGCTGGCCACCCATCACAAGGGCCTGGGCCGCGACGAGGTCAAGCGCCGCGTCAAGGACATGATGGACCGCGTCGGCCTGCTTCCGAACCAGATCAACCGCTATCCGCACGAATTCAGCGGCGGCCAGTGCCAGCGCATCGGCATCGCCCGCGCCCTGATCGTGCAGCCGAAGCTGGTGATCTGCGACGAGCCGGTCTCGGCGCTGGACGTGTCGATCCAGGCCCAGGTCATCAACCTGCTGGACGAGCTGCAGCGCGACCTGGGACTGGCGCTGATCTTCATCGCGCATGACCTCTCGGTGGTGAAGCATATCAGCGACCGGGTGCTGGTGATGTATCTGGGCCGGGTGATGGAGCTGGCCGGGTCGCAGGCGCTCTATGCCGATCCGCAGCATCCCTATACCCAGGCGCTGCTTTCGGCCGTGCCGATCCCCGACCCGCAGTTGGAACGCGACAAGCGGATGATCCCGCTGCGGGGCGAGCTGCCCTCGCCGATGAACCCGCCCTCGGGCTGCGTGTTCCGCACCCGCTGCCCGCGCGCGCAGGCCCTCTGCGCCGCCGAGCGGCCGGCGCTTCTGGGCGACGGGCACCTGACCGCCTGCCATTTCCCCGGCGCGCTGCGTCCCGAGGAACTGGCGGCGAGCGCCTGACCCATGCCGTCAAAGACCGGTTGCCGGCCGGGCCGGGACCGGCGCAGCATGGCGCCATGAAGATGGACCCGATTCGCGAAACCACCGACGAGGCCCGCGCCCTGGCCCGGCAATTGCTGGAGGGCGCGCGCCATGCCAGCCTCGGCACGCTCGACCCCAAGACGGGCGTGCCGCTGGTCACCCGCATCGCCTTGCAGACCGATGCGGACGGCACGCCGCTGGCCCTGCTGTCGGGACTGGCGGCGCATACCCGCGCGCTGGCGGCCGACCCGCGGGCCGGGCTGCTGATCGCGGCCGAAGCGGCCAAGGGCGACGCCATGACCCATGCGCGCCTGTCGGTCCTCGGCCGGGCCGTCCCCGCCGACCCGGACCAGGACCGCCGCGCCCGCTGGCTGGCGAAGGATCCCAAGGCCAGGGTCTATCTCGACCTGCCGGACTTCCGCTTCTGGCGCATTGAGCCGCTTTCGGGCCTGCTCAATGCCGGTTTCGGGCAGGCGTTCAGGCTCCGGCCGCCGGACATGCTGAAACCCCCGGCAGAGTGATCCGCCGGGGGCCTTGGGAGAAATCCTGAAAGGACCGCCTTAGTCCGGGTTGACCATCCGCGCCCGGATGCTGACCGCCCCCCGCGCCGCCGCGTTCCAGTTCAGCGCGATCTGGCGCTGGTTCGCCGCCAGTTGCGTCTGCACCCAGGGCATCTCGCTGATCCGGGCGTTGGCGGCATTGGTGATGGCGCTGGTCGCGACCACGGATTCGACATTGCGCACCCAGCCGTTGAAGGGCAGCGCCTTGTCCACGGTGATCAGCCAGCGATTCGAGGCCGTGGCCTGGCTGTGGGTGATGTCCACCGGGTTGGCGACATAGGTGTTCACGCCGTTGAACATGTTGCCTTGGAACTGGATGTTGCGCATCCGCTGATAGTTCAGGTCGGCAAAGGTGGTGTCCACCCGGTCGATGCGGGTGATCTTGTTGAACAGCGACTTGAACACATTGCCCATCACCGCCAGGCCGTGGATGAAATGACCGGTGCCGTAGGGCTTGACCACCAGCCAGTTGAAGCCCAGCGTCGTGTTCGAGGCGAGGAAGGTGTTCCCGGTGATGGTCAGCCCGCCGAAGGAATATTCCTCGCCCTCGAAATTCGGGCGGGGGTCGTGCTCGTTCGTCCACTCGATCGAGCAATTGTCGATGTAATTGCCGGTCACCGTGGTCTGCACATTGGTCTGGGTCAGGATCAGCCCGCCGAAGCGCACGCCGTTCTGGGCGTTGTCGCCCTGGAACCAGTGATTGCCCTCGATCATGTGGCCGCCGCCGTTCATCACCGCAAAATGCGCGAAGCGGATGAAGCGGCTGTGGCGGATCTTGGTGTCGTTGTTGTTGACGTTCAGCGCGACGGTGGTGCGGTTCTGCGCCAGATCGCTCATCTCGTTGGACAGGAACTCGCAGCGATCGACCAGCATCCCCTGGCAGGCCGAGCCGATCGAGGTGATGCCGCGATCCCTGGGCCGGGTGAAATAGCAGTCGCGGAAACAGTTCATGTTACCGGTCTTGGCCAGCATGACGCCGCTGGCATTGCCCTCCAGCAGAAACTCGATATCGTCGAAATTGAAGCGGCTGAGCTGCTCCATGTCCGAGAAATCAATGGCATAGCGATAGCGCGTGAAGGTATAGCTGCGCGTGCCCTGCCCGCCGTAAAGCGGCTGCGACAGCGTCAGCGTGCCGGCCGCCACGTTCCGGGCCATGACATAGACCTCGCGCCCGACGCCGTTGCCGCTGACGCGCGAGCCGACCTCGATATTGGCGATGTTGCCGACCGCGGAAAGCGTCAGCGACTGGCCGGGATTGTAGGTCGCGACCGAGTTCACCACCCGGCTGTCCCAGGCCGGGCCGGGCACGATGCTGATCTGGCCATTGGCGATGACCCGGCGGTTGGCAAAGCTGGTCATGCTCGGGGCCGAGCCGGAAATGGTGATCGGCTCGACCAGATGCACGTTGCGGCCGCACAGGTCCAGCATGGAATGGTCGGTAAAGCCCAGAAGCGCCTGCAGCGCGCGTTTCATCCCCTCGGTCTCATCGCCGAAGGCTGCGGCATAGGTCGGGTAGTCGAAGCTGCGCGTCAGCGCCAGCCGCGCCGCGCGCGGCATGGTCAGCGTGCCGACGAAGCGGACGGGCGCGGACAGGCTCAGGTCCGAGCCGATGAAATACCGGCCCTCGGGCACCAGCAGCTGACGCCCGGCGGCGGCCTGGTCGGCGGCGACAAAGGCGCCCCGGTCATTGGCCACGCCGTCGCCGATGGCGCCGAAATCGCGCACGTCGACCCAGTCCAGCATCCCCGGCACGAAGGCCGCCGTCACGTCCTCGATGACGATGCTCTCGATGCGGATCGAGCCGTTGTTGTCGCCGGTCAGGTCCAGGCCGAAATGGCCGAAGGTGGCATTGCGCCCCCAAGGCATGTCCACGCCCGCACGCCGGCCGGTGCCGACGATGGCCGAGACCTCGACCACCTGCCCATAGCCCGGCAGCGTGGCCGCGGGGCCCATCTGGGTCACGCCCGCGACATTCTCGCCCGCGGCATTGCCGGCGAAGGCGGCGATGCGCACCTGCGGCAGGTTGCCGGCGATGGCCTTCACCCGCGCCGAGACGCGCAGATAGCTGCCCGGATTGATCGGCGTGCGCTGCATGTAGCGGATGGATGTCACCGTCTCGAGCTTGAGGATTTCGAGACAACTGCCGAAATCCTCGTCCGCCGGGACGACCGCCGCGTTCGCCGCACCCGCCCAGGTCGGAGACCCGGCCCGGCCATCGGTCTGGGACCACTGATTCAGGCCCAGCCGGAAGGCGCGCGGCATCAACGACTGGTTGCCGATAATCGCAATGGTCATGCCAATTTCTCCCTATTCCAGATCATGCGAGGCAGATGCCCGCGCGGTCTGTCAGGACTCTGGCAATGTCGCGTTAACCGGTCGTTAACCATGCGCGCGCGGCAACACGGCCGCGCGCAACATGAGATTCCTGCGCAGGATCAGGCGGTTGCCTCACCCGCCAGTTCGCCGGCCAGTGCCCGCTCGATCAGCGCCCGCGTCTCGTCCACGCCGTAAAGCGCGATGAACCCGCCGAAGCGCGGCCCCTGATCGGCACCCAGCAGAACCTGGTAGAGCGCCTGGAACCAGTCCTTCATCGGCTCGAATCCGTGCTCGCGGCCGATGGCGAAGACCATGGTCTGCAGGGCCTCGGCATCCGCCGGCTGTTCCCAGGCGGCCAGCCGTCCGGCCAGATCCTCCAGCGCCCGGCGCTCGATCTCGGAAGGCTGGCGATAGGTCCGGGTCGGGGCGACGAAATCGTTGAAATAGCGCACGGCGAATTCCGCGGCCTGGTCCAGCGCCGGGTTGGTCTCGGGGCTGGCCTCGGGCGCATAGCGGCGGATGAAGCCCCAGAGCCCGGTCTTGTCCTTGGCCCCCGCCACCGAGGCGAGATTCAGCAGCATCTGGAACGGCACCACCATGTCCGATTCCGGCACCTTCCCGCCATGGATGTGCCAGACGGGGTTGGCCAACTGCTGCTCGACCGTCTGGTCGGGATAGGCGCGCAACTGCTGGTGGTATTCGTCCACCGCCTTGGGGATGACGTCGAAATACATCCGCTTCGCGGTCTTGGGCTTCTGGAACATGAAATAGCTCAGGCTCTCGGTCGCCGCATAGGTCAGCCATTCGTCGATGGACAGGCCGTTGCCCTTGGACTTGCTGATCTTCTGACCGTGCTGGTCCAGGAACAGCTCATAGGTGAAATGCTCGGGCGGCCGGCCGCCCAGGATCTTGCAGATGCCGTCATAGATCGGCGTATTGGTGCTGTGATCCTTGCCATACATCTCGAAATCGACATCCAGCGCCGCCCAGCGGGCGCCGAAATCCGGCTTCCACTGCAGCTTCACATGGCCGCCGGTGACCGGCAGGGTCAGCTCCTGCCCGTCCTCGTCGTCGAAGGTGATGGTGCCGGCTTTCGCATCGACATGCTTGATCGGCACGTAAAGCACCTTGCCGGTCTTGGGGCTGATCGGCAGGAAGCAGGAATAGGTCTGCTGGCGTTCCTCGCGCAAGCTGGCCAGCATCACTTCCATGATGGCGTCGTATTTCTCGGCCGCTTTCAGCAGCGTCTCGTCGAACTGGCCCGACTTGTAGAATTCGGTCGCGCTGATGAACTCGTATTCGAAACCGAAAGTGTCCAGGAAGCGGCGCAGCATGGCGTTGTTATGCCCGCCGAAGCTGTCATATTCGCCGAACGGGTCCGGGACGGTGGTCAGCGGCTCCTGCAGGTGCTGGCGCAGCATCTCCTGCTGGGGCACGTTGTCGGGCACCTTGCGCATGCCGTCCATGTCGTCGGAAAAGCAGAACAGCCGCGTCGGGATGTCCGAGATGATCTCGAAGGCGCGGCGCACCATGGTCGTGCGCGCCACCTCGCCGAAGGTGCCGATATGCGGCAGGCCCGAGGGGCCGTAGCCGGTTTCGAACAGCACATAGCCCTTTTCGGGGTCCTTCTTCTCATAGCGTTTCAGCACGCGGCGAGCCTCCTCGAAAGGCCAGGCCTTGGATTTCATCGCGGCGTCACGCAGGGCGGTCATTTTCGGGTCTCCATTGGCTCGGAACTTCCCCGTATTGAAACGCTGGCGGATGGTCAATAATTACCCCCGGAAACGCAAGGAGAAATGCCATGACCGACAGCCTGCCCTCGTTCTCGCCCTGCGACGCGCTGGTCGCGGTCATGGTGGCGGTCTCGGCCTCGGACCAGAACCCGCGCACCGCCGAACTGCTGGCCATCGAACGCGCGGTGAACCATACCCCGGTCTTTGCCGATTACGACATCGACCGCATCCGCGCCGTGTCGCAGACCGTGGTGACGCTGTTCGAGGAAGAGGACGGGCTGGACGCCCTCTTCGGCCTGGTCCGCGACGCGCTGCCGGAAAAGCTCTATGACACCGCCTATGTGCTCGCTTGCGACGTGGCAGCCTCGGATGGACGGCTGGGCGAGATCGAGGCCGAGATGCTGGCCGAGATCCGCGACCAGCTCGATATCGAGCGCCTGCACGCCGCGGCCATCGAACTGGCGGCCCGCGCCCGGCACCGCCTGCTCTAGGGCCTGCCCTCAAGCTCGGGCGCGGCCGTGGCGATCGCCGGGGCGCCGAACTCGCCGACCCAGCCCTCGATCAGCGCCTGCTGCAGGGTCTTGGAGCGTTTGGTCCAGCCCGTGACGCCTTCGGGCAGCTCCTGCCCCTCGCTGGCCGCGCGGCGCGGCTCGTCGCCGGTCAGGATGGCGAAGGCCAGTTCCCGCCCGCCCGGGCGCTGCGCATAGCCGGCCAGGTTCGAGACGAAGTTCAAGGTGCCGGTCTTGGCCTCGACGGCGATGTCGCTTTGCTTGCGCTTGCCCTGCGCGTCCCGCAGCGGGATCGTCTTCATCAGCCCGCGCAGCCCCCGCGCCGCGCCCGGCCCGGCGACCAGCTGCGCCAGCACGCGCGCCGTGACGCGGTTCCGGGGCGACAGGCCGGAATGGTCGTGAAAGGCGAAGTCGCCGGCGATCCCCTGCCCGCGCAGCCAGTCCGCCATGGAAGCGGCCGAGACCGCCGTATCGCCCGCCCGGCTGGCGGCCAGCCCGATCACCTCGGCGGTCAGGTTGGTGGAATATTCCATCATGTCGCGCACGATCCGGCGCAGCTCGGGGCTTTCGTGGCGCGCGATCTCGACCCCCTCGGGCAGGATCTCGATCACCTCAGGATTGGGCAGCGCCAGCCCGCGCGCCCGGCACAGGGTCTGGAACACGTCCCCCGCATAAAGCTCGGGGCGGCGGACCGGCAGCCAGCGGCTGCCGGACTTGCCGAGGCTGCGCCGCGCGATGGTCCAGCTCTCCAGCTTGCCCGCCTCATAGGTGAACAGCGGCAGGGCCCGGTCCACCGCGGCGACGGAGGCCGTATAGGCCCGCGGCGACAGCTTGCGGCCCCGCGCCTGCAGGGACAGCTGATAGCCCTTGTCGCCGCGCCGCCAGTCCAGATGCACGCGGTTGAAGTTCAGGATCATCCCCGAGATCGAGGGGTTGTAGGGCAGATGCTCGTCCTGCGCCGGGTCCAGCCGGCCGATGCGCGGCAGCGCCCCGCCCCAGACGGCAAGGGCGGTCGGCGCCGCGCGGCCCGCGGCCTGCTCGTCCGCGACGGTTGCCGCGGCCAGGGCGTCCAGCGCATCCGTGTCCAGCACCGGATCGCCGCCGCCCGCCAGGATCAGCGTGTTGCCGGCGCGAATGACCCGGGTCGCGAAACGGTGCCCCTCGCCCAGCCGGTCCAGCGCGTAAAGCGCCGTCACCGCCTTCAGCGTGCTGGCCGGCGCCATCGGCCGGTCCGCCTGCCGTTCGGCCATGAGCTGGCCCGAGGCGGGATCGATCACCGCCCAGCCCACCGCGCCGCCCAGGCCGGCCCCGGCCACCAGCGCCTCGGCGTCGAAGCCGGCGGGCGCCACCTGCTGCGCCGCCGCCATGCGGGGCGCCAGCGCCAGCAGCCCCAGCCCGGCCATGAAGCCACGCCGCGTCCATCCGTTCATGCGCGTCCTTTCGGCCCCAGCGCGCGGATCGCGGTGGAGCTCAGCTTGTTCAGCGGCAGGTTTATCATCGCCCAGGCCGGCGGCCTAGCGCGCGCGAGTTCACGGGCGCGCGACTCGGGCAGCCGCGCGCGCCACAGCATCCGCGCCGCGCGCGAGAACCGCGCCGGCATCCGCCAGCCCGGCCGCGCGATCACGCCGATCGGCACCCGCGCGGCGATGTCCTGCCAGCGGTCCCAGCGGTCGAACTGCACCAGGTTGTCCGCCCCCATCAGCCAGACGAAGCGCACGCCGGGATAAAGCCGTTGCAGCGCGGCGATGGTGTCGCGGGTCATGCGGGTGCCCAGCCGCGCCTCGATGCCGGTGACCTCGACCCTGGGATCGCGCATGATCCGCCGCGCCCGCGCGATGCGTTCGTCCAGCGGCGCCGGGCCGTGCGGCTTGAGGGGGTTGCCGGGGCTGACCAGCCACCAGATCCGGTCGAGGCCGAAGCGGCGCAGCGCCTCCTCGGTGATATGCGCATGGCCTTCATGCGCCGGATCGAACGAGCCGCCCAGAAGACCGACCGTCATCCCCGGCCGGGCGATGGGAAAGCCTGCCCGCATGCCCTAGAACAGGCCCTGCACATGGCCGTCGGCATCGATCCCCACCCGCAGGGCCGAGGGCTCGCGCGGCAGGCCGGGCATGGTCATGATGTCGCCGCAGATCGCCACCACGAAACCCGCCCCTGCGGCCAGCCGCACCTCGCGCACCGGGATGGTAAAGCCCTCGGGCGCGCCAAGCGCCGCCGGATCGGCGGAAAAGGAATATTGCGTCTTGGCCATGCAGACCGGCAGATGGCCGTGGCCCGCCGCCTGCCATTCCTCCAGCCGCTCGATGATATGCGGCAGGAACTCGACCTGGCCCGCGCGATAGATCCGGCGGCAGATGGTCTCGATCTTCCCGGCCAGCGGCATGTCGTCGGGATAGAGCGGCGCGAAATCCGCGCCCCCCTCGGCCAGCGCGACCACGGCGCGGGCCAGGTCCTCGGCGCCCTTGCCGCCCTCGGCCCAGTGCCGGCACAGCACCGCCTGCACGCCCTGCGCGCGGCAATAATCGGCCAGCGCCGCGATCTCGGCCTCGGTATCGCCGGCGAAATGGTTGATCGCCACCACCACCGGCAGGCCGAAGCGGCGCAGGTTCTCGATATGCCGGCCCAGATTGGCGCAGCCCGCGCGCAGCGCCGCGACGTCCTCGGTCCCCAGATCGGCGCGGGCGGCGCCGCCGTTCATCTTCAGCGCCCGCACGGTCGCCACCAGCACCGTCGCGTCGGGCTGCAGCCCGGCCAGACGGCACTTGATGTTCAGGAATTTCTCGGCCCCCAGATCGGCGCCGAAGCCGGCCTCGGTCACGACGTAATCCGACAGCGCCAGCGCCGTGCGCGTCGCCATGACCGAGTTGCAGCCATGCGCGATATTGGCGAAGGGCCCGCCATGGACGAAGGCCGGGTTGTTCTCCAGCGTCTGCACCAGGTTCGGCTGCAGGGCGTCGCGCAGCAGCACCGTCATCGCCCCCTCGGCCCCCAGGTCGCGCGCCGTCACCGGCCTGCGCTCGAAGGTCTGGCCGATGACGATGCGGCCCAGCCGCGCCTGCAGGTCGGCCAGGTCCGAAGCAAGGCACAGGATCGCCATCACCTCGGAGGCGACGGTGATGTCGAAGCCGCATTCGCGCGGCACGCCATTGGCCGGCCCGCCAAGCGCCACCACGATCTGCCGCAGCACCCGGTCGTTCATGTCCATGACCCGCCGCCAGGTCACCCGCCGCGGGTCGATGCGCAGCGCGTTGCCCCAGTGGATATGGTTGTCGATCATCGCCGCCAGCAGGTTGTGCGCGCTGGTCACCGCGTGGAAATCGCCGGTAAAATGCAGGTTCATGTCTTCCATCGGCACGATCTGCGCATGGCCGCCGCCGGCCGCCCCGCCCTTCATGCCGAAATTCGGCCCCAGGCTCGCCTCGCGGATGCAGACCGTCGCCCGCTTGCCGATCCGGTTCAACCCGTCGCCCAGACCGACCGTGGTCGTGGTCTTGCCCTCGCCCGCCGGCGTCGGGTTGATCGCGGTGACCAGGATCAGCCGGCCCCGGGGCCGCCCGGCCAGCGCGGCGACGGCCTCATGCGAAACCTTGGCCTTGTCATGGCCATAGGGCAGGAAATCGGCCTCGGCCAGGCCCAGCCGGCCGGCGATCTGCGCGATGGGCAGTTTCCGCGCCTCGCGGGCGATCTGGATATCCGATTTCATGATCCCTCCTCGGTTTGCGCGGACAGTTGAGCGGCTTGCGCCGGGCGAAGCAAGCCCCCGCCGCCGCCTTAGCGCAGTCCCAGCCGCGCCTGCAGGGGCGGCAGCCAGCCCTCGCGGCGCATCCAGACCGCCGCGATGGCCCAGAAGGCGGTGACCAGCCAGATGTCGATGCCGAGCCGCAGCCAGAAATTCAGCGGCCCGGCCGGAGCCGTCATGTCCAGCGCGTCGCCCCAGATCGACAGCATCACGCAGACGATGAACGAGAACAGCCCGCCGCGCCCGATCTCGGCCAGCGCCACACCCGGCGCGGTCGCGGCCATCCAGGCGAAGGGCCGCGCCAAGGGCACCGCCACGATCCAGCTGGCCGCCAGAATGGCGGTGAAGCGCATGAAATCCAGCGACCACTTGTCGATGCCGCCGGTGATCTGGCGCAGGACCTGGCTGACCGGCTTGGCGGGCGCGCCGATCTTCCAGGCGATCACGATGGTCAGGCCGAACAGCAGCACGCCGGCCGAGATCCAGGTCAGCAGGGCCGAATGCCGGCGCAGCACCGGCATGATGCGGTCGCGGAAGGCGCCCATGGCCACGCCGGCAAAGAACAGCATCTGCCAGCCGAAGGGGTTGAACAGCAGCCCCGGACCCGGGCGCTGGTTCGGGATCAGCGCGTTCAGCGGCTGGGCGAAGATCCAGACCACCACCGAGACCGCCATGGCGAGCCAGGGCCAGCGCAGCATGAAGGGCACCGTCACCGGCACGGTGGCGATCAGCAGCACGTAAAGCGCCAGCACGTCCAGCAGGTTGGGCTGCATCCACATCAGCGCCACGGTGGCGACATAGCCGATGGGATGCTCGACGATCCAGCGCGCGTATTGGAACCAGACCGCGGTATGGTTCATCTGCAGCTTGAACAGCAGCGCCGAGAACAGCGCCAGCAGGATCGCCCCGGCGATCAGCGCCAGCCAGACCTGCGCGGCGCGGCGCAGGAAGCGGAGCTGCGCGGTGCGGCGGCCTTGACGCGCCTCGACCTTGACCCAGACCATGCCGACCAGGAAGCCCGACAGCAGCACGAACAGCTCGGCCGCGTCGAAGACGGCGAAATTGGTCAGCGTCAGCTTGCGCAGCACGCCGATCGGCATGTGGTCCAGCATGATGCAGACCAGCGCATAGCCGCGCAGCATGTCCAGGGCGACGATACGGTTCATTGCGGCAGCCTTGCGAAGGCCTCGATCAGCGCGCGGTTCTCGATCAGCGCCAATTGCTCGGCCGGGCTGAGAAAGCTCAGCGCCTGGGCCTGAGAGCCGGCATGACCGATCTTGGCCTCGGCCGAGATCGCGTCCAGCCGCTCGGCGATGGGGGTGCGCGGCGCCTCGGGCAGCAGCGCCATGATGCGGGCGCGAAGCGCCGGGTCGCGGCCCAGCTGGCCCAGCCCCTCGCGCGGCAGCATGCCGCCGATGCGGAAGTCCAGCGCATTGGCGGCGGTCAGCAGTTCGGGCGGCTCGCGCTCTTCGGGGGTGACCAGCAGGCCCTGCCGGCGCGCCCAGCGGCCGAAGACCGGGCTTGCGGACCAGCGCGAGGTCAGCGGCGACAGGATCAGCCCGGCCAAGATCGGCGACAGCCAGACCAGCTGCCAGGGCGCCAGGAAGGCCAGCACCAGAAGCGTCGCGGTGCCGGTGACGACATGGATGGCATGGCGGCGCAGCACCACGCGCCAGGGCGGCATCTGCCCGGCGCGGACCTGCGCCTCCCAGCCGGAATCGCGGCCGCGCAGGATCTCGGCGATCTGCCGGGTCTGGATCAGCATCTGCACCGGCGCGATCAGAGCCGAAAGCACGATCTCGAACATGGCCGAGGCCAGAAGCCGCACGTTGCCGCCCGAATCCTTGGCCAGCGGCCGCAGCCAGGCGCGAAAGATGGCGATGAATTTCGGCACCAGCAGGAAGGACATGGCGGCGACGAACAGCCACAGCATCCGCACCGGGTCGAAGGTCGGCCAGGTCGGGAACAGCTGATAGGTCTGCGGGAAGTAATCCGGCCGCGACAGCAGCACGTTGGCCGAAAGCGCAAGGCCGACGAGGATCATCGCCAGCCAGATCGGCGACATCAGAAAGCCGAGCATGCCGATGACGAAATGCACCCGGCTGATCCAGGCGAAGCCGCGCGAGAAGATCAGCCGCGCATGCTGCAGGTTGCCCTGCGCCCAGCGGCGCTCGCGCACGGCCATGTCCAGCAGCGTGGGCGGGCAGCCCTCGAAGCTCTGGCGCAGGTCGTGGTCCAGCCGCACCTTCCAGCCGGCGCGGCGCAGCAGAGCGGCCTCGACGAAGTCGTGGCTCAGGATGGTGCCGCCGAAGGGCGGCTTGCCGGGCAGCTCCGGCAGCCCGCAGCATTGCGCGAAGGCGGCGACCCGGATGATGGCGTTATGGCCCCAGAAATTGCCGCTGTCGCCCGACCAGGCGGACACGCCGCGGGCGATGGCAGGCCCATAGATGCGGCCGGCGAATTGCGTCAGCCGGGCAAAGATGGTCTGGCCGCCGACCAGCATGGGCATGGTCTGGATCAGGCCGATGGCCGGGTCGGCATTCATCCGCGCCGACAGCGTCTTGATCGTCGCGGCGCCCAGGATGCTGTCGGCGTCCAGCACCACCATCTGGTCGTAGCGCCCGCCCCAGCGGCGCACGAATTCGCCGACATTCCCCGCCTTGCGGCCGGTATTGCTGCGGCGGCGCCGATACCAGACCGGCACCGGCGAGATGTCGCGCAGCCGGCTGACCGCCGCCATCTCCTCGAAGACGGCGCCCGGCTCGCGGCTGTCCGAGAGCACGAAGATCTCGGCCCGCCCGGCCAGCCCGACGCGATAGAGGTCGCGCGCCAGGGCGGCCAGCAGCCCGGTCGTGGCCGCCGCGTTCTCGTGATAGACCGGCATGATCACGGCGATCCTGGCCTCGTTCGGCCCGTCGGGCGTGCGCAGCCGCCGCGCGAAAAGCCCGGCGAGCATCGAGGCGAAGGAAAAGCCGACCCAGGTGAAGGTCAGCGCGAACAGCACCAGCAGCACCGATTGCAGCCAGGTCGTGCTGGTGCCGAAGGTCAGCACCATCTGCCGCCAGCCCATCCAGGCGATCGCCGCCGCGCCGCCGAAGGCCACCAGCCGCGCCGCGACGGTGCCGGGCGAAGGCCAGCGGCTGTCCGGTCCCTGCGGCGGGCGGCCGCGGAAATCCTGCTCGGGCATCTCCAGCGGCGCCTCGGGCGGCGTCGCCGGCCCCTCGGGCTGCGGCAGGTCCAGCGCCTCCCAGCTCTCCTCCGCCGCAAGGGGCAGCGGGCCGGGGCTGTATGTCGCGCTCACCCTGCTCACTCGCGGGTCCAACGGGCGATCCAGGTTTCGCTGAGCGGCCCGTTGGGGCCGTTCAGCACCGCCGAGAGATCGGCCAGCCTGGCGCCCTCGGGCAGGTATTCGAAGGCCAGCCGCATCCGCCCCTGTTCGGGCAGGCGCAGCAGATAGCTGTGGCCGATGCGGCCGGCCGAGGCGCGCAGCTGCGGCACCGGGTCCTCCGAGCCGAAGAGATCCAGATCGAAATCGACGATATAGGTCCGGGCATTGGCATTGTTGACCGCCTTGCCCGACATCGTCTCGATCACGCGGGAAATCGGCGCCCGGTCAGGCACTTCCGCCGCAAAGGTAAGAATGTAGTCGAAATCGTAGCGATTGCCCTTGCGCAGCGTGTCGGCCGGCTGCCAGAACGAGACGATGTTGTCGTTGAACTCGTTCTCGACCGGGATCTCGACCAGCGTGACCGTGCCCTTGCCCCAGTCGTCCTGCGGCGCGATCCAGGCCGAGGGCCGCTTTTCATAGCGCGCCTCGGCATCCTTGTAGGATTCGAAGTCGCGCGCCCGCTGCGCAAGGCCGAAGCCCAGCGGATCATTGTCCATGAAGGCCGAGATCTGCAGCGTGCTGTGCCCCGACAGCACCCGCCACAGCCGCTGCTCGCTGCCGGTCAGCATTTGCAGCCCGTCGCTGTCATGCACGGCGGGGCGGTAATCGTCCACGCGCGACCGGTCGGTCGGCCCGAACCAATACATCGAGGTCAGCGGCGCGATGCCGACATTGCGCATGTCCTGGCGCGGGAACAGCGCCACCCGGGTGTTGAACACCGTCTCGGCGCCGGGAATGATGCGGAACTGGAAGGCGCCCGAGACCGAGCGGCTGTCCAGGAGCGCATGGACAAGCACCGAGCGGTCCTGCGAGGCGGGCTTGTGGATCCAGAAGCCGCGGAACAGCGGGAACTCCTCGCCCTCGGCGCTGCCGGTGCCGATGGCCAGCCCGCGCGCCGACAGCCCGTAAAGCGTGCCGCGGGCCACGGCGCGGAAATAGCTCGCCCCCTGAAAGACCGCGATCTCGTCCATGACGTCGGGGCGGTTCAGCGGCGCGCGCAGGCGAAATCCCGACCAGCCCATGCTGCCCAGCGTCTCGTAATCCACGCCGTCGGGGAATTGCGCCGGGTCGAAGTCGAACATGTGCGGATCGAAGCGCACCGGGATCACCACGCCTTCGTCGACCAGGCTGATATCCACCGGCTCGTGGAAGATGGCGCCGGGCGGCAGCAGGTCCAGCGCGAAGTCGCGGCTGCCGGCCCAGGGGTCGCGGTCGCGGCGGAAGCGGATGCCGCGATACTGGTCATAGGTCAGGTTAGCGAAACTGCCGACCAGCTCGGCATCGCGATACTCATAGGGCTTGGCGGCCAGGTCCCGGGCCATCTCCACCACGTTCTCGAAGCCGAAGGGCGCGGCCTCCTCGACCGTCTCGACCGGCTCGACCGGCTCGGCGGCGGGTTCCGGCGGGGCTTCGGGGCTTTCCTGCGCCAGGGCCGCCCCCAGCGAGGAAGACAGCGCGCTGACGGCCGTCATGGCCGCTCCGGCAGAGATGACAAATTCGCGACGACGCATCGACCGACCCCATTCTTCGGGCGGAAAAGCCCGGAAATTCCGGGGGGATTTCGCATTGCCGCGCGGATCAGGCAAGCCTTTTCGCGTCGAAAGGCAGGCTCTTGCCGAGAGTTGATCGAAAACGCGCGGGAAAGGGCCGCGCCGGAAAGCCCGCGCGGCCCGTCTTGCCCGTATCCTGCCTTAACGGTTGATTTCCCGCATCACCTGTCCGCGCGGGTTCAGTTCGACCGCGACCGGCTCGCCTTCGGGGTTCACGGCCAGGGCCACGACGCGCGGACCGTCCTGCATGATCTCGCCGATGCGGCTGTAGCCGGCCGAGGTCAGCGCCATGCGCAGTTCGCCCCGGTCAAGCTGGACGGGGGACAGCGCACCCTGCTGCTGCGGCGCGGGCGCCTCGGGCGCGGTCCCGGCGGGCGCCGGCGGCATGTCGCGGCCCGGGGCGGGCCGTTCGCCGCCGCGATCCCCGCGCGGGCCCTGGTGCCGGTCGCGATGACCCTCGCGCCGGTCATGGCCGCGGTGATGGAAGCCCTTGTCCCGCCGGTCGTCATGGCGCTTGCCATGCCGTTCGCCGCGATCGGCATCGCCGCGGCCAAAGCGCAGCAGCGTGCCGTCCTGGGCAAAGGCGGCGCGGACCTTGTTCTTGTCGCCGTCCCGGCCCGCCAGCATCACGCCGCGCTCGCCCGAGAACACCGCCTGCAGGGTGCCCAACTCGCCGAAGACCGCGCTGTCGCGCACGGCTTGCGGCACGAGCTGATCGATCAGCGCCTGCGGCAGGGCGGCCTCGCCACGGGCGCGCAGGCCGCGCAGCTGGCCTTCGGCGTCCAGCATGGCATCGATCTGCGTGCCGTCGGCCAGCTTGCCCTCGATCCTTGTGCTGCCGCGCGGTCCGCGCTTGCTGGTCACGTCGCCAAGCCCCGCATCCTGCAGCGCCTGCGGCAGGGCCACCGGGGCCTGCGCCTCGGCGGCGGGCGGTGCCGCCGGCGGCGTCTCCTGCGCAAGCACCGGCGCCGACAGCACGGCCAGCAGCGCCGAAAGCGCGATCGAGGTCGAGAATGTTCTGCTCATCTCTGGTTCCTTCCTTCTCGGGGCATCTTCAGCGGCCCCGGACGAATCGGTTGATAGCCGCCGCCCGACCAACCGAATGCCAACGACCCGTTTGGCTTTCGTTTGGATTTCGCCCATTAGATAGGGGCGATGAACCGTATGCGCATCCTGTCCCTGCCCCTTGCCGCCGTGCTGGCCCTGCCGGCGCTTGCCGAGGAGCGCCACGACCGCGGCCCGCCATGGCCCGAGGACTGGGCGCCCGAGTTCGAAAGCCTGGAGCGGCGCGATCTCCGCATCCTGCCGCTGCACCGCGCCGCCGAGATCGTCGCCGAACGGTTCCGCGGCCGGCTGATCGCCGCGCGCATCGTGCCGCCCCGCCCCGAGGAGCGCGCCCGCGGCGTGGTGCTGGTGCACGAGCTGCGCCTGCTGACGCCGAAACGCGACGTGCTGCTGATCCGGCTGGACGCGCATCGCGGCGATTTCCTGGAAGTGGCGGGGGCCGGGCTGACCGATGCCCGCCGGAAGGGTCCGAAACCATGAAGTGCCTGCCATGAAATGCCTGCCATGAAATGCCTGATCGTCGAGGATGACCCGACGCTGTCCTCGCAGCTGGCCGCCGCCATGCGCGACGGCGGCTTTGCCTGCGACATCGCCGCCGACGGCACGCAGGGCGAGTTCCTCGGCTCGACCGAGACCTATGACCTGGCGATTCTCGACCTCGGCCTGCCCGGCCTGCCCGGCATCGAGGTGCTGACCCGCTGGCGCGAGGGCGGCGTGACCATGCCGGTGCTGATCCTGACCGCGCGCGGCGACTGGACCGACAAGGTGGCGGGGTTCCGCGCCGGCGCGGACGATTACGCGGTGAAGCCCTTCCGGCTGGAAGAGGTGGTGATCCGCGCCCAGACCCTGGTGCGCCGCGCCGCCGGCCATGCGCAGGCGGTGATCAAGGCCGGGCCGCTGCGGCTCGACACCCAGCTGGGGGTCATCACCCGCAACGGGCTGGCGCTGAAGCTGACCGCATTCGAGACCCGCATCCTCGCCTATCTGATCCATCACCAGAACCGCGTGGTCAGCCGCAGCGAGCTGTCGGATCACCTCTACGATTCCGCCGCCGACCGCGACTTCAAGTCCATCGAGGTGGTGATCGGCCGGCTGCGCAGGAAGATCGGCGACGGGCTGATCGAGACCCGGCGCGGCGAGGGCTATGTGCTGAGGACCGACGCTTGATCCTGCCGCGCGATTCGATCCGCGCCCGGCTGATCGGGCTGGCGGCGCTGCTGACCGGGGTGGCACTGGTCGCGGGCTATCTGGCCATCGCCGCGATCCTCGAGGATTTCATCACCGGCCGCTTCGACGCCGAGACCGAGGCGGTGGCCGACGCGCTGATCGCGGGCGCCACGATCGGCGCCGACGGCCGGCTGGCGGCCGGTCCCGCGCCCGCCGATCCACGATTCGAGATGCCGCTTTCGGGCTGGTTCTGGCAATTGACCCAGGACGGCCAGGTGGTGGCGAAATCGCCCTCGCTCTTCGACAATGTGCTGAACCCGCCCGAGGCGGATTTTCAGGGCGGCCCCGGCCTTGGCCCCGCGGGCGAGCCGTTGCGGGTGGCGCGCCACGCCTTCACCCTGCCCGATTCCGCCTCGGCGCTGGCCGTGACCGTCACCGCGCCGCGGGCCGAGATCGACGCCGCCATGGCGCGGCTGCGCCGGCCGCTGGCGGTCTCGCTCGCCGTGCTGGGGCTGGCGCTGGCGCTGGCCAGCCTTCTGCAGGTGGCGGCGGGGCTGCGCAGTCTCGACCGGCTCGGCCGCGACCTCCGCGACATCCGCGCCGGCCGGGCCGAGGCGCTGCCCCTGCCCGGCGTGGCCGAGCTGCGCCCCGTGGCCGCCGAGATCAACGGGCTGCTGGAACAGAACCGCGCCGTCCTCGCCCGCTCGCGCGAGCATGTCGGCAACCTGGCGCATTCGCTCAAGACGCCGCTGGCGGCGCTGGACAATGCCCTGCCGGCCGATCATCCCGGCCATGCGCTGATCGCGCGCATGGACCGGCAGATCGGCTGGCATCTGCGCCGTGCCCGCAGTTCGGCCGCGCCGCGCCTGCTGGGCCAGCATACTCCGGTCGTCCCGGTGATCCGGGACATCCTGCTGGTGCTGGGCGGCCCGATCCGCGAGGCGGGCTTGCAGGTCGAGATCCGGGCCGAAGCGGACCCCGCCTTCGCCGGCGAGCGGCAGGATCTTGAGGAGATGATCGGCAACCTGGTCGAGAACGCGGTGAAATGGGCCTCGCGCCGGGTCCGCATCACCGCCCTTTCCGAGGGCGAGCGGCTGCGCCTGCTGATCGAGGATGACGGGCCCGGCATGTCGGATGCGGATCACGCGCGGGCCCTGACCCGCGGCGCCCGTCTGGACGAGGCCGGCCCGCCCGGCAGCGGGCTCGGCCTAGCCATCGTCGCCGACCTTGCGGCGTTGCACGGCGGCAGGCTGGCGCTTGAGCGTTCGGCCCTGGGCGGGCTTTGCGCGGCCCTGTGCCTGCCGGGCATTCCGGCTTTGCCGAAGGGGGCGCGCTAGCACGCCGCATCCGGGCCGACGCGCAGGCTTGACTTCCGGTTTCATGTCGGGTCTGTGAACGTCGCAAGCGGCAAGCCGTTGCCATGCCTTGCCCGGCAGGAGCGCCGGCCTGGGGGCTTGATGCGGATGGATGGCCGAGTGGTTTAAGGCACTGGTCTTGAAAACCAGCGAATCGAAAGGTTCCGTGGGTTCGAATCCCACTCCATCCGCCACAATCAATTGATATTTATAAGAAAAATCGCTATCAAGCGGCATACCCGCCATCATGCCCGCCTTTATCTCTGCGGTTGGCTGCTGCCGAGTGCGGTCGTGAGTGATGCGGATGCGCCACGCGCTGGAATGGATCAGAGCTAGCCCCTGCCCCGCCCGCGATCTGTCGCAGGGCCGTGAGCGCACCAGGACGGTTGCCCGTGCCGGCTGCTTTCGATCTGCCCGGCTGCGATCCAGTTCATCACCGTGCGGCGCGTCACGCCCATCCCCACCTTCAGCCAGCGAATCTGACCGACGCCGCCGATCCGGCCTGCCGTGCCGAGATGGACGGGGCCGGGTGCACGACCCCGAAACGCCAAAGGCAGCCCGGAGGCTGCCTTGCAGCGTCGGTGGCGACGCTTCACTCGGCCGCGAAGCTGGTGGCGAACTGTCCGCACCAGTCGTTCGACTTGACGACCGGCCAATAGCCCCTGGTATCCGCATCCTTCTGGGTGACCGGCGGGTTGGCGCGGCACAGGCCGGAATCCGAAAGCGTGCTGGCGGAGTTGGCGACGTGATCCTCATAGAACGCGCAGGCGTTGCAAGCGGTCTTTGCCATGTTTGTTTCTCCTGGCTGGCTGGCTGGGTCCTGTGGTGGCTGGCTGGCTTTCCGCTGGCTGGCGACCTTGAGCCGGATATAGAGAGGGATTCGCGGAAGGTCAATAAATAATCTAGCAAAAACATATAGTTGACAGAATTCCTCGGTGACATTTTCCTGATGCGAACTGTCGGGTTCGGATTTTGCGTCCCGTGGAAAACGCTCAGGAATGGACGGCGCGCCCGTGCCATCCGCGGCCGGCGCCCCGGCCGCGCCCTCCGGCGGTGGCGAGGTTCTCGGGCCGGCGCGGAACCCGCGGCGGCTTCCCGATTCCGGCCCCCTTTTCCGGCAGGCGGCGCCTTCCCGCGCCGCAGGCGGGCGGGTTCCGCCGGTTCCATCCCGCAGCAGGCAGAGGGGCACCGATCCCTCCGGCACCAAAGCGTCCTTGCCCCCGCGGCGCGCTTCAGCGGCCGGTTCCACCCGGCGGATTGTCGCGGCCGCGCGGCGGCACCGGATTGGCGCTTGACAGCCCGCGGCGCCCTGCGGCAATGCAAGGCCGCTACGGTTCCGGCGCCATGCCGGATGAAAAGGGAACACCGGTGCGCCCGCCGGCCGCAAGACGGCCAGGGCAAGGCCGGGGCTGCCCCCGCAACTGTATGCGGTGAGCGAAGGCCGCAGGCGCCACTGGGCAACCCCCGGGAAGGCCGGCCCGAGCAACGATCCGCAAGCCAGGAGACCTGCCGCAGCGATCACCCATTTCCGGCGCGGGGCGCGCCCGGGAAGCGGCCGTTCCGCAGAGGTGACAGTCGCCGTCCCGCGGCCGGGCTGTCGGGCCTGTCCGCAGGGCAGTTCTGCAAATCGCGGGGCCGGGCCCCGTGCTGGAAAGGCTTTGGAATGTTCAGAACCCCGGTCTCCCTGCTGGCCGCCGCCGCCCTGCTCCTTCCGGCCGCCGCCACGGGCCAGGAGAGCCAGGCGCCCGTCATGCTCGACCCCGTGATCCTGTCGGGCGGCCTGTCGCCGGTCGCCGAAAGCGCCTATGGCCGCGCCCACAGCATCCTGACCGCCGGGGATCTGCAAGAGCGCGGCTTCGTCACCGTCCAGGACGCGCTGCGCGACCTGCCCGGCCTGGCCGTGACCTCGACCGGCGAGACCCTGACCAAGGTCCGCATCCGCGGCGGCGAAGCCAATCACGTGCTGGTGCTGATCGACGGGGTCGAGGCCAATGCCCCCGGCAGCGGCGACTATGTGTTCGGCGGCCTGCTGACCGAGGATGTCGAGCGCATCGAGGTGCTGCGCGGCCCGCAATCGACGATCTACGGCGCCAATGCCGCCGCCGGGGTGATCGCGATCACCACCCGCCGCGCCTCGGCCCCGGGGCTGAGCTATGGCGGTGGGGTCGAGATCGGCGGTCAGGGCACCCGCGCCGCCAGCGCCCATCTTCGCGCCATGGGCGCGCGCGGCCAGATCAGCCTCTCGGCCGCGACGCGCCATACCGATGGCGAGGACGCCTCGCGCACGCCGGGCGGCGATACCGAGTTCAACGAGCGCGACAGCCTGACCCTCGGCGGCTCCTACGACATCAGCGAGGCGGTGACCGCCGGCTTCACCCTGCGGCGCAGCTGGCAGGAATACGGCTATGACGAATCGGTGTCCTTCGTCGCCTCGCCCGACGAATACCTGCGGGACGAGCCATGGACCGCCCACCGGGACGAGACTTACGGCTCGCTCTGGCTCGAAGCCGAGGCGCTGGGGGGTCGGCTGCTGAACCGCTTCGCCCTTTCGGGCAGCAACCAGGCCACCGCGCATTTCTACGACGGCCGGCCGGATTACGACGACGCCTCGCGGCTGCGGGATCTCAGATATACCGGCACATGGGCGCTTGATGGCGGCGATGCCCGCAACTCGGCGCAGAAGCTGAACGTCGCGCTGCAGAAGAAACGAGATATCTACGAGGCCTCCTTCGCACCGGGCGGCCGGTATGAGCGTGATACGAGATCGGCCGCGCTGGAATATCAGGGCCGGTTCGACAACGGGATCGGCATCCAGGCCGGCCTGCGGCGCGATTTCAACGAGGATTTCCGCAACGCCACCACCTGGAACATCGCCGGCGCGTGGCAAATGCCCGACCGCGACCTGCGCCTGCGCGCGGCCGCCGGCAAGGCCATCGTCAACCCCACCATGTTCGAGCTTTACGGCTATACGCCCGGCACCTATCGCGGCAACCCGGACCTCTCGCCCGAGACCAGCCGCGGCTATGAGATCGGCGCCGATCTGGGCTTTGCCGGCGGAAGGGGCCAGTTGGGAGCCACGCTGTTCACCAGCAAGGTCGAGGACATGATCGCCGGGGCCGGGGAAACCTCGACCAACATCGCCGGCACCAGCACCCGCAAGGGGTTCGAGCTGGAACTGGATCTGCAGGCAAGCGACCGGCTGCGCTTCGGCGCGAACTATACCTATGCCGATGCGCAGACCGCGGAAGGCGAGCCCATCGCCGGCCAGCCCCGCCACCTGCTGGGGCTGCGTGCCACGGCCGGCTTCGCGCAGGGCCGCGGCTCGGTCACCGCCGATCTGCGCTATGTCGCGGGCAACTACGGCACGGAATGGTTCCGCAACTGGACCCCGCCCACCACCGAACTGCCGGATTACGTGACCGTGAACCTGGCCGCCGGCTATGACCTGACCGGAAATGTCCGGCTGACCGGCCGGGTGGTGAACCTGTTCGACAGGGACTATTCCGAGGCCTGGGGCTATTACGGCCAGGGCCGCACCCTCTATGCCGGGGTGACGGCGCAATGGTAGGGCGGCTCGGCCTTGCCGCCTGCCTGCTGGCCGGCCTGGCCCTGCCCGGCTTCCTGCAGCCCGCCGCGGCCGATCCGCCGCGCCGGGTGCTGTCGATGAACCTCTGCACCGACCAGCTGGCCATGCTGCTGGCGGCGCCGGGGCAACTGGTCTCGGTCTCGTATCTGGCGCGGGATCCGACCGCCTCGGCCATGGCCGAGGAGGCCGCGCGCCTGCCCGTCAATCACGGCCTGGCCGAAGAGATCGTCCTGATGCGGCCCGATCTGGTGCTGGCCGGCGGCTGGACCGCATCGGGGACGATCCGGCTGTTGCAGCGGCTGGACGTCCCGGTCGAGGTCTTCCCGGTCGAGACCGACATTGCCGGCATCCGCGCCAATATCCGCCGCATGGGCGAGGTGCTGGGCCGCGAGGCGGCGGCCGAGGCGCTGCTGGCGCGTTTCGACGCCGATCTGGCGCGGCTGGCCGATGCCCCGCCCGCCCCCCGCCCGCGCGCCGCGCTTTACGCGGTGAACGGCTACAGCTCTGGCTCGGCCACCCTGGCCGGTCAGATCGTGGCGCTGGCCGGCTTCGACAATGTCGCGGACGAGCTGGGCCTGCCC
Source organism: Paracoccus sp. J39 (assembly GCF_000518925.1). Lineage (NCBI taxonomy): Bacteria > Pseudomonadati > Pseudomonadota > Alphaproteobacteria > Rhodobacterales > Paracoccaceae > Paracoccus > Paracoccus sp. J39. Next base: position 136,570 of record NZ_JAEN01000011.1, read on the forward strand.
GCGGGCGGGGTGCTGGCGCTGGAAACCCTGCTGCTTTCCGACCCCGACCTGCTGGTCGAGGGCCGCCGCTACCCGGGCCACGCCCGCGGGCAGGAGGTGCTGGACCACCCGGCGCTGAAGGCGCTGACCGCCGACAGGCCCGCCGAGGTCATGGCCGATCCCGACTGGGTCTGCGGCACCCCCTTCATCCTGCGCGCCGTGGCCCAGCTGCGCGCCGCGCGCCTGGCCCTGCGAGAGGCGCGATGAGCGGGCCGCGCTATCCGCTGCTGATCGCCGCGCTTTCGGCGCTGGTGGCAGTGCTGTTTCTGGCATCGCTGCTGACCGGCCCGGCCGGGATCGGCGTGGGCCGGAGCCTCGCCGCGCTGTTCGGCGGGGGCGACGGGACGCTTGCCCTGATCATGCGCGAGCTGCGGCTGCCCCGCGCCATTCTCGGCCTGCTGGTCGGCGCGGCGCTGGGAATGTCGGGCGCGGTGCTGCAGGGCTTCTTGCGCAACCCGCTGGCCGAGCCGGGGCTGATCGGCACCAGCGCCTCGGCGGCGCTGGGGGCGGTGCTGGCGATCCAGACCGGGCTGTCGGCGGCCTTTCCGCTGGGCCTGCCGCTGGCGGCGCTGGCGGGCGCGGCGCTGTCGGTGCTGCTGGTGCTGGCGCTGGCCGGGCCGCGCGGCGGCACGCTGGCGCTGATCCTGGCCGGCATCGCCATCTCGGCGCTGGCCGGTGCCGGGACCTCGCTGGTGCTGAACCTGTCGCCCAATCCCTTCGCCGCCAACGAGATCGTGTTCTGGATGATGGGCTCGCTGGCGGATCGCTCGATGCTGCATGTCTGGATCGCGGCGCCGTTCATGGGCTTGGGCTTCGCGGTGCTCTGGCCCACGCGCGGGGCGCTTCAGGCGCTGACGCTGGGCGAGGATGCGGCGGCCTCCAGCGGCGTGCATCTGGGGCGGCTGCGGCTGATGCTGGTCGCGGGCATCGCCGCGCTGATCGGCAGCGCCACGGCGGTCGCGGGCACCGTGGGCTTCGTCGGGTTGGTGGTGCCGCATGTGCTGCGCCGCGCCGTCGGCGCCAGCCCGGCGCGGCTGGTCCCCGCCGCGGCGCTGGGGGGCGCGGCCACGGTGCTGGCCGCCGACATCGCCGTGCGGCTGATTGCCCCGGGCCGCGACCTGAAGCTTGGGGTGCTGACGGCGCTGGTCGGCGCGCCCTTCTTCCTGCACCTGATCCTGAAAACCCGGCGCGAGGGGCTGTGACCATGCTGGAGCTGCGCGCCCTGTCCCTGCACCGCGCCGGCCGTCCGGTGCTGGACGGCATCGACCTGCGCCTTGGCGGCGGCGAGTTCGTCGGCCTGCTGGGTCCGAACGGTGCCGGCAAGACCACGCTCTTGCGCGCGGCGCTGGGGCTCTTGCCGGCGCGGGGCCACAGCTCGCTGGCCGCGCTGCCGGTGCGCGAGCGCGCCCGCGCCGCCGCCTATATGCCGCAGGGCCGCGAGATCGCCTGGCCGATGCCGGTCGAGGCGCTGGTGGCGCTTGGCCGCATCGCCCATCCGCATTCCGCAGGCAGCGCCGACCGCGCCGCCATCGAACGCGCCATCGCCGCGCTGCATCTGGACCCGCTGCGCCACCGCCGCGCCACCGAGCTGTCGGGGGGCGAGCAGGCCCGCACGCTGATCGCCCGCGCGCTGGCACAGGAAACACCGCTGCTGATCGCCGATGAACCGATCGCCGGGCTGGACCCGGCGGCGCAGATCGAGGTGATGCGGCTGTTTCGCCGGCTTGCCGACCAGGGCCATGCCGTCCTGGCCTCACTGCACGACCTGGGGCTGGCGGCGCGGCATTGCACGCGGCTGGTCATGCTGGACCAGGGCAAGATCGCCGCCGACGGCCCGCCCGGGACGGTGCTGACGGCGGAAAACCTCGCCCGCGTCTTCGGCATCACCGCCCATCTGGCGCAGGGCCCCGGCGGCATCCTGTTCCAGCCGCTCGGCACCATTCCGTCAGAGGCACGGTGACCGGCATGTTGCCCGCCCATCCGGGTCGGCCGGCATATCAACCGCAGGACCGCCAGGCTTGGCTTGCAGAAGCGCGCGCCGTGCCATTCCGCCATCCCCTTCCGGCCGGCAGAATGGCGGCCCTCGCCCGACCGCGACGCTGCGGCGGCTGAAGGACCGCAGCGCCAAGACAGATGCGCAGGCATGTCCGCGCTGACGAGTCGCGCAACCTCCCTGCCGACCGGATGCTGCTCATCGCGCAGAGGCCATAGCGCCGGCGTGGTCTCGGGGAAGGAAACCGGCACGAAGCAGCCCCATCCGTCCGACGGGCCGGGACAAAGGACGTCTTGCAAGATCCGCCGGGGGAAGGAAGAGTTCGTGAAAATGGCAGCCCGTAGGGGAGTCGAACCCCTCTTTTCAGGTTGAAAACCTGACGTCCTAACCGATAGACGAACGGGCCATGCCGGCAAGCCCGCTCTTAAGCCAGGCCCGCCTCCGCTGCAAGGGGCCGGGCGCATTCCGCTGTGGGTAACTCGCCCGGGCTCGCCCTGCCTCAGGCCTCGCGCACCAGGCGCATCAGCAGCAGCGCCAGGCCCGAGCAGACCAGCGTCGCCAGCACGATGGGCCGCGCCGTGCCGTCGTAAAGCAGCCCCACGGGCGCCGCGATCAGCACCGCCCCCAGGGTCGAGACCGCCCCCACGACCGAGGCGGCCATTCCCGCCACATGGCCCATCCGCTGCAGCGCCAGCGCGTTCAGATTGCCGAAGGTCACCCCGGCCATGAAGAACACGCTGACCGCCCAGAAGAAGAAGGCCGGGAACCGCAGCGCCTCGGGCAGCAGGTCGCAGAAGACCAGCAGCGTCATCACCCCGGAGACCACCACCTGCATGCCATAGGCCATGCGCACGATGCGCCGCATGCCCAGCCGCACCACATAGCGCGCGTTCAGCACCGTGCCGGTGCCCGACAGCAGCGCCATGGCCGCGAACCACAGCGGAAAGGACTCGCCCTTGCCATAGGTGTCGACGAACAGCTGCTGGGCCGAACTCAGCAGCGCGAACATCTGCCCGAAGCCCAGCGTCATCACCACCGTCACCAGCTGCACCTGGCCATTGACCAGCACCTCGCGCGCCGCGCCGCCCAGGCTGCCCGGGTTCAGCGGCCGGCGCGCGGTCTCGGCCAGGGTCTCGGGGCGGCGCAGGTTCAGCCACAGGCTGCCGATCAGCGCCAGCACCACGAAGGAGCCGAAGACCCCGCGCCAGCCGACGAAATGGATCACCACCGCGCCGATCGAGGGCGCCACCGCCGGCACCAGGATGAAGATCATCATCACGAAGCTGGTGATCCGCGCCATCTCGCGGCCCTGATACAGGTCGCGCACCATCGCCAGCGCCACGATGCGCGGCGCGGCGGCGCCGAGGCCCTGCACGAAACGCGCCGCCAGCAGCATGTCGAGCGAATCGGCGAAGATCGCCGCCACGGCGGCGGCCGCGTAAAGCGCGAAGCCGGCGGTGATCACCGGCTTGCGGCCCAGCGTGTCCGAAAGCGGCCCGCTGACCAGAAGGCCCAACCCCATGCCCCCGACAAAGGCGGTCAGCACCAGCTGGGCGCGGTTGACATTGCCGGGGGTCAGGGCTGCGGCGATCTCGGGCAGCGCAGGCAGCATCGCGTCGATCGAAAAGGCGATGACGGCAAAGATCAGCGCCAGCATGGCGATGAATTCCGGCAGGGGCTGCCTGGGTATCGGTCGAGCGGCGGGATCGGGCATGGTGGCTTCCACGTCAGGGCACCCCCCGGGGCGTAACGCCGCAGGCCCGGGGGTGCAAGCCCCCGGCCCCGGACGCCCGGTTGCGCCCGCCGGCAGCCGGGCTATATCTGGCGCATGACCGCATCCCTGAACCTGATGAAACTCTGCGTCGGCTGCGACGACCCGGCCGAGCTGGCCGCCTGGCAGAAGCACCGCTTCCAGGGCGGCCCGGCGCGCCATGTCACCCGCATGTGGCCCAAGCGCGCGGCCGAGATCCTGGACGGCGGCTCGATCTACTGGGTGTTCAAGGGCGTGATGCAGGCCCGCCAGCGCATCCTGGACCTGCAGGAGGTGCAGGGCGAGGATGGCATCCGCCGTTGCGCGCTGATCCTCGATCCGGTTCTGGTGCGCGTGGCCGCCGTGCCGCGCCGTCCCTTCCAGGGCTGGCGCTACCTGCCCGGCACCGAGGCGCCGCCAGACCTTCCCGCAAGCCGCGAGGCCGAGCCGGACCTGCCGCCCGACATCGCCCGCGCCCTGGCCGACATGGGCCTGCGCTGAACCGGAATCGCGGCGTTTCGGGGAAAGCTGGAGCGGGTGAAGGGAATCGAACCCTCGTCTTCAGCTTGGGAAGCTGCGGCTCTACCATTGAGCTACACCCGCGGGCCCGGATTGCTTACTGTCTCGCGCCCGCCGCCGCAAGGCCAATTTGCGCCGGCGGCTCTTCCTCGGCCGAAGAGCGCGGGGCCGGGACCGGCCAGCCCGGGCCCCGGCCTTTCCGACAGCCGCAGGGCGGCGGCGTCAGCCAAGCGCCCGCGCCCGCTCGCGCAGCAGGAACTTCTGGATCTTGCCGGTCGAGGTCTTGGGCAGCTCGCCGAACACCACCGTCCTCGGGGCCTTGAAATGCGCCATGTTCTGACGGCAGAAGGCGATCAGATCGGCCTCGGCCAGCACGCGTCCCGGCTTCAGCGCCACGAAGGCGCAGGGGGTCTCGCCCCATTTTTCGTCCGGTCGGGCGACCACGGCGGCCTCCATCACGTCGGGATGCTTGTAGAGCACGTCCTCGACCTCGATCGAGGAGATGTTCTCGCCGCCCGAGATGATGATGTCCTTGGAGCGGTCCTTGAGCTCGACATAGCCGTCCGGATGCATCACCCCCAGATCGCCCGAGGCGAACCAGCCGCCGCGAAAGCTCCTTTCCGTGGCCGAGGGGTTCTTCAGGTAGCCCTTCATCACATTGTTGCCGCGCATGAAGATCTCGCCCATGGTCCGCCCGTCGGCGGGGACCGGCTCCAGCGTCGCGGGATCGGCGACCATCAGCCCGCCAAGCGCCTGGTTCTTCACGCCCTGGCGCGATTTCAGCCGCGCCCGCTCCTCGGCGGGGCGGGCGTCCCATTCCCCCTTCCAGGCGCAGACCACCGAGGGGCCGTAGGTCTCGGTCAGGCCGTAGACATGGGTGACCGAGATGCCCATGGCCTCCATCGCCGCGATCACCGCGGCGGGCGGCGCGGCGCCGGCGGTCATCACCTTGATCTCGTGGTCGAAGTCCTTCAACTCGTCCGGGGCGTTCGCCAGCATGTTCAGCACGATCGGCGCGCCGCAGAAATGCGTCACCTTCTCGTCGCGGATCAGCCGCCAGATCGGCTCGGCCCGGACGGCGCGCAGGCAGATGCAGACCCCGGCATTGGCGGCGATGCTCCAGGGAAAGCACCAGCCGTTGCAGTGGAACATCGGCAGCGTCCACAGGTAGCGCGCATGGTGCGGCATGCCCCAGGACACGATGTTGGCCATGGCGTTCAGCGCCGCGCCGCGATGGTGATAGACCACGCCCTTGGGATCGCCCGTCGTGCCCGAGGTATAGTTCAGCGAGATGGCGTCCCATTCGTCCTCCGGCATCTGCCAGTCGTATTCCGGATCGCCCTCGGCCAGCAGCTCGTCATAGGTCAGGCTGCCGACCCGGTATCCGCCCGCGAAGGACGGGTCGAGGATGTCGACGACCAGGATCTCGCGGCCGCGCGCGATCTTGACGGCGCGGTCGGCGAGCTCGGCGAATTCGGGATCCACCAGCAGCACCTTCGCCTCGCCATGCATCAGGATGAAGGCCACCGCCTCGGCGTCCAGCCGGGTGTTGATGGCGTTCAGCACCGCGCCGGTCATCGGCACGCTGAAATGGCTCTCGAACATCTCGGGGATGTTGGCGGCCAGGATCGCGACCGTGTCGCCCTTGCCGATGCCGCGGCCGGCCAGCGCGCCGGCCACGCGGCGGCAGCGGGCATAGGTCTCGGCCCAGCTGCGGCGCACGCCCTCGTGCACCACGGCCAGCGCGTCGGGATAGACATGCGCCGTCCGCTCCAGATAGCGCAGCGGCGACAGCTGCTCGTAATTGGCCGGGCAGATGTCCAGCCCCTGGCTGTAGATGTCATAGCTGGGCATGATCGGTTCCCCCTTTTCGTCCGGCGCGGGTCCCCACGCCACTCCGCGGGCGAGACTATGCAGTCATCCGGCGCTTTGCCATGGCTATCGGCCGCGATGCGACGATGGGGCGCGAAGCGATTTGGGGATTGATCATCCGGACCTAAACTGTTCGTTATGCTTCGTCAGCACATCTCCGGAGCACAACGATGTTCGCGCTATCGCGCCGCTTGGCGATTACCGTGATCCTCCCGCTCGCGGCGGGGCTCTGTCCCGCGGCCGCGATGGCGCAGGACCCGTCGCAGATGCCGCCCCCGCCCGTGACCGTGGTGACGCTGCACGCGCAGGACGTGGCCCTGACCACCACCCTGCCCGGCCGGGTCACTGCCTCGGCCGAGGCCGAGGTGCGGCCGCAGGTCAACGGCATCGTCACCGAGCGCCTGTTCGAGGAAGGCAGCCACGTGCAGATCGGCGCCCCGCTGTTCCGCATCGACGCGACCACCTATCAGGCGGCGGTGGCACAGGCCGAGGCCGCCGTGGCCCAGGCCCGCGCCCAGGCCGAGGCGGCGCGCCGCGAAGCCGAGCGCGTCGGCGCCCTGCGCGACCGCCGCGTCGCCAGCGAAAGCTCGACCGACAATGCCATCGCGGCGCGCGACGCCGCCGAGGCCGCGGTCAAGGTCGCCGAGGCGCAGCTGCAGACCGCCCGCATCGAACTGGACCGCACCACGATCCGCGCCGAGCTGGACGGCGAGATCGGCCTGGCGCAGACCAGCCAGGGCGCGCTGGTGACCGCAAGCCAGCAGACGCCGCTTGCCGTGATCCGCAAGCTCGACCCGGTGCATGTGGACGTGACGCAATCGGCGGCCGAGCTCATCCGCTTTCGCCGCGAGATGGCGGCGCAGGACGCCGCGGGCCAGCCGGACCGCAAGGTGACGCTGCGCCTGGCCGACGGCACCGAATTCGACCAGGAGGGGACGCTGACCGCCGCCGAGCCCTATGTGAACGAGACGACCGGCGTGGTGACGCTGCGGCTGTCCTTCGCCAATCCCGACCGCACCCTGCTGCCGGGCATGTATGTGCAGGCGGTGGTGCAGCAGGCGACGGCGCGCAACGTGGTGCTGGCCCCGCAAGAGGGCGTCACCCGCGACCGGCGCGGCCAGCCCATCGCGCTGGTGGTCAATGCCGAGAACGTGGTCGAAAGCCGCGCGCTGACCATCCTGCAGGATCTGGGCAACAAATGGGTGGTCAGCGACGGGCTGGCCGACGGCGACCGCATCGTCGTCGAGGGCCTGCAGAAGATCGGCCCCGGCATGACCGTCGCCCCCGAAGAACGCCAGGCCGGCGCAGAGGCCCCCGCAGAGGGCGCCGCAGCAGAGGGTGAAGCCGCCGCGGACGCGGCAGCCACCGCCGAGGCAGGGGCCGAGCCGGGCGCAGAAGGCGCCGATGCGCCGCCGGCGGCGCAAGCCGGGGATGCGGGACGGGCCGCCACGCAACCGGAAGCCGAATCCGCGGCCCCGCCGCCGGCCTCCGGGACCGAAGCCGAATCCGCGACCGGCGCGCCGGGCGAACAGGCCGAAACCGGGCAGCCGGCGGACTGACCCCGAACGCCGCGAGGGAACAGCACAGGAACAGCACATGGCCCGCTTCTTCATCGACCGTCCGGTCTTTGCCTGGGTGATCTCGATCCTCATCATGGGGCTCGGGCTCCTGTCGATTGCGTCCCTGCCGGTGGCGCAATATCCGCAGATCGCGCCGCCCTCGGTCACCATCCGCGCCACCTATCCGGGCGCCTCGGCCGACACGGTGGCCAATACCGTCACCCAGATCATCGAGCAGCAGATGACCGGGCTGGACGGGCTGCGCTATTTCTCGTCCAGCTCGACCTCGGCCGGGACCTCGACCACCACTCTGACCTTCGAGACCGGCACCGATCCCGACATCGCCCAGGTGCAGGTGCAGAACAAGCTGGCCCAGGCCACCGCGCTTCTGCCCGAGCCGGTGCAGCGCCAGGGCATCACGGTCGAGAAATCCGCCTCGGGCTTCCTGATGGTCATCGGCCTGACCTCGACCGACAACCGCTACGAGCAGGTGGACCTGGCCGACTATCTGATCTCGAACCTCGTGAACGACCTTTCGCGGGTCGAAGGCGTGGGCTCGGTGCAGGTCTTTGGCGCGCAATACGCCATGCGCATCTGGCTCGATCCCTCGAAGCTCGCCGCCTACGAGCTGACGCCCTCGGACGTGGTGGCGGCGGTCTCGTCCGAGAACGCGCAGATCTCGGCCGGCTCCTTCGGCAGCCAGCCGGCGCCGCAGGGGCAGATGCTGAACGCCACCATCACCGCGCAATCGCTGCTGTCCACGCCCGAGGATTTCGAGCAGATCGTGCTGCGCGCCGAACAGGACGGCGGGCTGATCCTGCTCAAGGACGTGGCCCGGGTCGAGATCGGCGCCGAGGACTACATGACCAATGCCCGCTACAACGGCCAGCCGGCCTCGGGCCTGGCGATCAGCCTGGCCTCGGGCGCGAACGCGCTGGACACGGCGGAGCGGGTCAAGGACCGGATGGAGGAATTCGCCCGCTTCTTCCCCGAGGGTATGGATTACGTGATCCCCTTCGACACCACGCCCTTCGTGCTGATCTCGATCGAAGAGGTGGTCAAGACGCTGATCGAGGCCATCGTGCTGGTGTTCTTCGTCATGCTGCTGTTCCTGCAGAACTGGCGCGCGACGCTGATCCCGACGCTGGCGGTGCCGGTGGTGCTGCTGGGCACCTTCGGCGTGCTAGGGGCGCTTGGCTTCACCATCAACACGCTGACCATGCTGGCCATGGTGCTGGCCATCGGCCTGCTGGTGGACGACGCCATCGTCGTGGTCGAGAACGTCGAGCGCATCATGGAGGAGGAAGGGCTGGAGCCGCGCGAGGCGACGCGCAAGTCCATGGGCCAGATCACCGGCGCGCTGATCGGCATCGCGCTGGTGCTTTCGGCGGTCTTCGTGCCGATGGCCTTCTTCGGCGGCTCGACCGGGGTGATCTACAAGCAGTTCGCCATCACCATCGCCTCGGCCATGGGCCTGTCGGTGCTGGTGGCGCTGACGCTGACGCCGGCGCTTTGCGCCACGCTGCTGAAGAACGAGCACGGCCACAAGACCCGCGGCTTCTTCGGCCTGTTCAACCGCGGCTTCGACCGCACCATGCAGGGCTATGGCAATTCGGTGAACTGGCTGATCCGCCGGCCGCTGCGGATGATGCTGATCTATCTGTGCATCGGCGCGGCCATGGTCTTCCTGTTCCTGCGCACCCCCACCGGCTTCCTGCCCGACGAGGACCAGGGCATCATGTTCGTGCTGGTGCAGGGCCCGACCGGCGCCACGACCGAGCGCACCGATGCGGTGATCGACCAGATCCAGCAGTATTTCGCGGCAAACGAATCCGAGAACGTCGAGTCCTTCTTCGGCGTCTCGGGCTTCAGCTTCGCCGGATCGGGCCAGAACATGGGCATCGCCTTCCTGCGGCTCAAGGACTGGGACGAGCGGCCGCGCGCCGACCAGTCGGTGCAGGCCATCGCCGGGCGCGCCTTCCCGGCGCTGATGGGCATCCGCGACGCCATGGTCTTTCCCATCGTCCCGCCCTCGGTGATCGAGCTGGGCAACGTCTCGGGCTTCGACTTCTACCTGCAGGCCCGCGCCGGGCAGGCGCATGAGCAATTGCTGGACGCCCGCAACCAGTTGCTGGGCATGTCCGGTCAGGACGACCGCATCGCCTCGGCGCGTCCGAACGGGCTGGAGGACGCGGCGCAATACAATCTCGACGTCGACTGGCGCAAGGCGGGCGCGATGGGGGTCTCGGCCACCGATGTGGGCAGCCTGCTCTCGGTCGCCTGGGCGGGGCGCTACGTGAACGACTTCATCGACCGCGGTCGCATCAAGCGCGTCTATGTGCAGGGCGAATCCGAATCCCGCGCCGTGCCGACCGATATCGACAAGTGGCGGGTGCGGAACAGTTCGGGCGGGCTGGTGCCCTTCTCGAACTTCGCCGAGGGACGCTGGAGCTACGGGCCGCAGGGCCTGGACCGCTATAACGGCGTGCCGGCCATGCAGATCCAGGGCAGCCCGGCGCCGGGCGTCTCCTCCGGCCAGGCCATGGCGGCGGTCGAGGAACTGGCGGCGCAGCTGCCGGCGGGCTTCGCCGTGGCCTGGACCGGGCTCTCGCTCGAGGAACAGCAGGCCGGCAACCAGACCATGCTGCTCTATGGCCTGTCGCTGGCGGTGGTGTTCCTGTGCCTGGCGGCGCTTTACGAAAGCTGGTCGATCCCCTTCGCGGTGATGCTGGCCATGCCCATCGGCGTGCTGGGCGCGCTGGTCGGGGCCTGGCTGGGCGGCTTCGACAACGGCGTGTTCTTCCAGGTCGGCCTGCTGACGGTGATCGGCCTGACCGGCAAGAACGCCATCCTGATCGTCGAATTCGCCCGCGAACAGGCCGAGATGGGCAAGCCGCTTTATGCCGCGGTGGTCGAGGCGGCGCGGCAGCGGTTCCGGCCGATCATCATGACCTCGGTCGCCTTCTCGCTGGGCGTGCTGCCGCTGGTGCTGTCGACCGGCGCCGGCGCCAATGGCCGCAACACCATCGGCGCCACGGTGCTGGGCGGCACGGTCGCGGCCACGGTGCTGGGGGTGCTGTTCGTGCCGCTGTTCTTCGTGCTGGTGCGGCGCGCGCTCGGCCGGCCCGAGGCGCCCGAGCCCGCCGGCTCGCGCGCCTGAACCGGAAGGGGGCGGGATGCCGCGCCCCGCCCCTTTCGCATGGCGCATCGCGCCCGCTTGCCCCGCCCCCATCCGCGTCCTAGTCTTTCCCCGAGGGGCCGCCGCGGCGGCAGGGAGGATCATGGACGCAACCGGCCATATCGCGGCTGTGGGGGACGCGCCGGCCCGACGCGGGCGCGGCGTGGCGCTGCGGTCGCTGGCGCTTGGCGGCTCGGCGCTGGCCTGGCTTGCCATGGTCGCCATCGTCGCCTCGGTGCTGATCCTGAACGCCCGCGGCTCGGTCCGGGACGAGACCGGATCGGCCTTCCGGCTGGCCAATGCCTTCGCCACCCTGCACCTGCCCACCGCCTTCGAGCGGCGCGACATGATGGCCGAGGCCGCCCGCATCGCCGCCGAGATCGAGGCGCAGCGCCACCTGTCCGCCGAGCTGCGCGATGCCGGGGGCCGGCCGGTCGCGCTGGCCCTGCCGCCGCGCCTGCCGCCCGAGCGGGTGCCGGAATGGTTCGCGGGGCTGATCCGCCCCGAGCCGCTGCGCGAGATGATCGCCGTCGCGCAATATCCCAACGTGCTGGGCGTGCTGGAGATCCGCACCGACCCGCAGGACGAGATCGCCGAGGCCTGGGAGAATTTCCGGCTGATCCTGCCGCTGCTGGCCGCGACGGCGCTGGCGGCGATCGGCGTGACCATGGCCATCACCGCGCTGGTGCTGCGCCGGCTCGGCCTGCTGGGCGCGGCGCTGGACCGGATGCGGGCGGGCGATCTGGACCACCCCGCGCCGCAGACCGGGCTGGCAGAGCTGGCGGTGCTGACCGACGGCGTGAACGCGCTGGCCGCGCATCTGGCCGAGGAACGGGCCCGCAACCGCCAACTGCAGGGCCGGATGCTGACCCTGGCCGAGGCCGAGCGCGCCCGCATCGCCAGCGACCTGCATGACGGCATCGGCCCGCAGCTTTTCGCGCTGCAGGCGGCGGCGGGCCAGGCCGGCCGCGCCGCCGGGGCCGCGCGCGACCCGGTGCTGGCCGAGGCGCTTTCCGCCGTCGCCCGCCATGCGCAGGCGATCCGGCAAAGCGCCCGCGCCGCCATCGACGACCTGCGCCTGGCCCCGGCCGAGGACACCAGCCTGCCCGAGATGCTGCAGGAATTGCTGGTCGAGTTCGCCGAGATCGCGCCCGATACCGCCATCGCGCTGGACTGCCCGCCCGATCTGCCCGAGCCGGGCGAGGCCGGACGGATCGCGCTTTACCGCTTCGTGCGGGAAAGCGTGCTCAACGCGTTGCGCCATGCCGCGCCCGGCGCGATCCGGGTCCGGCTTGCATGCGAGGACGGGGGCATCGCCGCCCGGATCGGCGACGATGGCGGCGGCCCCGCCGCCGCGGGCCGCCCCGGGCTGGGCCAGACCGGGATGCGCGACCGCGCCAGCGCGCTTGGCGGGCGCTACCTGCCGCCCCGGCGCGAAGGGGGCTGGACCCTCACCGAATTCCACCTGCCCTGCCCGCCCGACCAAGGAACAGCCCGATGACCGCCACCGCCCCCAGCCCGACCCCGCCGCTGCGCGTGCTGATCGTGGACGACCACCCGGTGGTGGCAGAAGGCTGGGAATGGATCACCCGCGGCCGGCTGGATTGCGAGGTGATCGCCGCCGCCACGCCCTCGCAGGGCTGGCGGGCCTGGCGGCGCCAGGCGCCGGACGTGATCGTCGTGGACCTGACCATGGGCGAGGCCAGGCTGGCCGGGCTGCGGCTGATCGAGCGTCTGCGCGCCGCCGGGGCCAGCCAGCCGATCCTGGTCTTCACCATGCATCGCAGCCCGATCATCGCGCGGCGGGCGCTGCAGGCCGGCTGCAACGGCATCACCATGAAGGACTCGCCCTCGGAGGAGATCTGCGAGGCGCTGCGCGCGGTGGCGGGCGGCGGCGACTACGTCCCGGCCGATCTGGCGCGCCGCATCGCCCTGCTGGAGCGGCCCGGCGCCGCGCCGCCGCGCCCGCGCCTGACCCCGCGCGAGCTCGACATCCTGCGCGCCATCGCCGAGGGGCTCAGCTATCGCGAGATCGCCGAGCGGGCGAATATCAGCTACAAGACGGTGTCGAACGTCAGCCAGACGCTGAAGGACAAGCTGTCGGCGCAAAGCTTCGCCGATCTGGTCGTCAAGGCGATCCGCCATCTGGAGGAGACCCGCGACGGGATCTGAGCCATGCCACGTTCCTTGCCCCGCCACCCCGTCGCCCGGCCGCTGATCGGCACCCGCATCCGCGAGCGCCGGCTGTCGCTCGGCCGGCGCCAGACCGAGGTGGCGCGGCGGGCCGAAATCTCGGCCGCCTATCTGAACCTCATCGAGCACAACCGCCGCCCGGTCGGAGAAGAGCTGCTGTCGCGGCTGGCCGAGGCGCTGGAGATCGACGCGACCGAACTCGCCTCGGACCGCGAGGAGGCGCTGATCGGCACGCTACGCGAGGCGGCGGCGCGCGCCGCCGAACAGCCCGGCGCCCCGGTCGAGCTGGACCAGATCGCCGAATTCGCCGCCCGGTTTCCCGGCTGGGCCTCGGCCCTGGCCGGGACGACGCGCCGCGCCGACGCGCTGGAGCGGCGGCTGGTCGCGCTGTCGGACCGCATGACCCGCGACCCCTATCTGCTGGCGACGCTGCACGAGGTGCAATCGGCGGTGACGGCGCTGCGCTCGACCGCCTCGATCCTGGCCGAGACGCCCGAGATCGAGCCGGAATGGCGCGACCGCTTCCACGCCAACCTGGACACGGACAGCCAGCGCCTGTCGCGCACGGCGCAGTCGCTGGTCGCCTATCTCGACAGTTTCGAGGACGAGGCGGTGCCGATGTCGCCGCAGGAGGAGGTCGAGGCCTGGATCGCCGCCGGCCAGCCGGAGCCCGGCGAGGCGGCGGAACTCGTCTCGGACGCGGCGCGGGTCATCGCGCAGGAGCTCTTGGCGGCGCAGGCGCGCGACCGCGCCGCCCTGCCCAACGCGGCGCTGGCGGCGGTGGTGGACGAGGCGGGCGAGGCGGCCTGCGACCCGGCGCTGGTCGCCGCGCGGCTGGGCCGGCCGCTGGATCTGGTGCTGCGCCGGCTGGGCATGCTGCGCCCCGGCCCCTGGGCGCAGGCCGGGCTGATCGTCTGCGACGGTTCGGGCGCGCCGCTGTTCCGCCAGGCCGCGCCGGGCTTCGAACTGCCGCGCCCGGGCGAGGGCTGCGCGCTCTGGCCGCTGTTCGAGGCGCTGGCCCAGCCGCAGCTGCCGGTGGCCCGGCTGATCGAGACCACGAACGGCAACCGTTTCGCCGCCTGGGCCGTGGCCGAACGCCTGCTGCCGATGGGCTTCGACGGCCCGGCGCTCAGCCGCGCGCAGATGCTGGTCCGCCCCGCCGCCAGCCGCGACCCCCGCCCGGCGCTGGGGGTGGGGCCGGCCTGCCGGATCTGCCCGCGACCGGCCTGCGCGGCCCGGCACGAGCCCTCGATCCTGGGGCCGGTCTGATTTTGACAACGCCCCCGCCCCCCGCCATGATCGCCGCAAAGCTTCAGGAGTGCCGCCCGTGACCGCGACCGTCGATGTGCTGCTGATCGAGGACGAACCCAGCATTGCCGAAGCGGTCCGCTTCATCCTGTCGCGCGAGGGCTGGCGATGCGAGCAATGGCCCGAAGGCAACGGCGCCCTTCAGCGCATCCGCGCCCTGGCGCCGCGGCTGGTGATCCTGGACCTGATGCTGCCCGGCCGCAGTGGCGCCGAGGTGCTGGCCGATCTGCGCGCCGATCCCGGGCTGGCGGCGCTGCCGGTGCTGCTGCTGACGGCGCGCGGCATCGCCAACCTGCCCGAGGGTGCCGACCGCATCCTGGCCAAGCCCTTCGCCAATGCCGATCTGCGCGCCGCCGTGCGCGAGCTGCTCGGCCCGGAATGAGAGCGCGGATGCGCCGCCTGTTCCTGGGCCGGGACGCCTATCGCAAGCGGCGGCTGGGCGATGCCACCCGCGTCCTGCCGGTGCTGTTCGCGCTGCTGGCCGTGCTGCCGCCGATGTGGCTGCCGCAATATTTCAGCTATGCCCGCGGTGCGGTCTGGCTGGCCGCCAGCTGGGCGCTGACCATCGCCGTCACCGCCGCGCTGCATGGCGCGATCGGGGGCGGAGGGGCGGAGGACGAGGATGACGCCTGAAACCCTCGGCGCCGCCTCGGTCGCCTATGTCGCGCTGATGTTCCTTCTGGCCCATGCCGCCGACCGCGCCGCCGCGGCCGGCCGCTGGCGCTGGATGAACCGCCCGGCGATCTATACGCTGTCGCTGTCGGTCTATTGCTCGGCCTGGACCTTCTACGGCGCCGTGGGCTACGCCACCCGCTCGGGTCTGGAATTCCTGACCATCTACCTGGGCCCCGGCATCGTCTTCGCCGGCGCCTGGTGGGGCCTGCGGCGGCTGGTCCGCGTGGCGCGGCTGCATCGCGTGACCTCGATCGCCGACCTGATCTCCAGCCGGTTCGGCAAATCCGCCGGGCTGGCGGCGCTGGTGACGCTGATCGGGGTGCTGGCCTCGACCCCCTATATCGCGCTGCAGCTGCAGTCGGTCTCGATGGCGCTCTCGGCCTTTGCCGTGCCGGGCCATCCGCTGCCCGGCAACGTCGCGCTGTGGGTGGCGCTGGGGCTGGCCGCCTTCGCCATCCTGTTCGGCACCCGCCACCTGGCCGCCAACGAGCGCCATCACGGCGTCATCATGGCCATCGCGGTCGAGGCGGTGGTGAAGCTCGCCGCCTTCGTCGCGGTCGGGGCTTATGTGCTCTGGGGCATCGCCGACGGGCCTGCCGACGTGCTGGCGCGCATCGACCGCATGGCGGTCTCGGCCGGGGGAGAGGGCTGGCTGATCCGGCCCGACCGCTGGTTCGCGCTGATCATGCTTTCGGGCGCGGCGGTCATGGTGCTGCCGCGCATGTTCCACGTCCTGGTGGTCGAGGCCAGCGACGAGGACCGGCTGCGCCAGGCCGGCTGGGCCTTTCCCGCCTATCTGGCCGCGATGTCCTTTCTGGTGCTGCCCATCGCGGTGGTCGGCGCGGACCTGCTGCCCCGGGGCTCGAATCCCGATCTCTACGTGCTGGCCCTGCCGCTGTCGCAGGGGCGCGACACCTTGGCGGCGCTGGTGTTCCTGGGCGGCTTTTCCTCGGCCATGTCCATGGTGGTGGTCAGCGCCATCGCGCTGTCGACGATGATGGCGAACCACTGGCTGGTGCCGCTGTGGCTGTGGCTGCGCCAGGCGGCGCTGTCCGAGCCGGCCGCGGCGCGCGAGGATCTGGGCGCGCTGATGCTGAACGCGCGGCGGCTGGCCATCGTCTCGGTGATCGGCGCCGGCTGGCTCTATCACCGCAGCACCGGCGGCACCACCGCGCTGGCGGCGATGGGCACGGTCGCCTTCTCGGGCATGGCGCAGGTGCTGCCGGCCATGGTGGCGGGGCTGATCTGGCGCGGCGCCACCCGGCGCGGCGCCATCGCCGGCATCCTCGCCGGGGCGCTGATCTGGGGGCGGATGATCTTCCTGCCCTCGCTGGGGCTGGCCGCGCCGCCGGCGATGCCGGCCGGGATCGACCCTTTCGCCGGGGCGGTGCTGCTGGCGCTGGCGGTCAACCTTCTGCTCATGACCCTGATTTCGCTGATGGATTTCCCCGATCCGACCGAGCGGCTGCAGGCGCTGTCCTTCGTCCATGCCATCGCGCCCGACGCCTCGGCCAGCGAGGCCGGCGCCGCCGTGCAGGCCGAGGCGCTGCTGACGCTGGCCGGGCGGATCTGGGGCAACGAACATGCGCTCGACGTGTTCCGCCGGGCGGCCGAGGACCAGGGGAAATCCGGCTATCTTCCCGACCTGACCCCGCGCTTCCTCGCCGATTACGAACGCCATCTGGCCGGCACGGTCGGCGCGGCGACGGCCTCGGCCCTGATGACCCGCGTGGGCGGGCGCGGCGGCGTCACCGTGGCCGAACTCATGGAGGTCGCGGACGAGGCGAGCCGGGCGCGCGAGGACAACCGCCGCCTGGAGCAGACCTCGTCAGAACTGACAAGAACCGCCGCCATGCTGCGGGAAAGCAACGAAAAGCTGACCGCGCTGTCCGAGCAGAAGGATGCGTTCCTCGGCCAGATCAGCCATGAGCTTCGCACGCCGATGACCTCGATCCGCGCCTTTTCCGAGATCCTGATGGAGCCGGACCTGCCGGCCGAGGATCGCGCCCGCTTCGCCGGCATCATCCAGGACGAGGCCGGGCGCATGACCCGGCTGCTGGACGATCTGCTGGACATCTCGGTGCTGGAATCCGGCCGCGCGCAGCTCAAGCCCGGCGTCGCCAACCTGCACGACCTGATCGAGCGGGCGCTGGCCGCGGCCGGGGCGAACGCCGCGGGGCGCGATTTCGCCATCCGCCGCAACCCCCTGGCCGAGCATCTGCCGGTCATCACCGACCCGGACCGGCTGTTGCAGGTGCTGATCAACGTCATCGCGAACGCGCGGAAATATTGCGACGCCGCAGAGCCGGCCATCCGCATCGACGCCCGCCGCACGGCGAGCGGCGGGACCGAGATCGACGTTCACGACAACGGATCGGGCATCGGCCCGGAAGACCGGGCGCTGATCTTCGAGAAATTCGCCCGGCTGGACGATCCGTCGCGCGCCGGAGGCGCCGGGCTGGGCCTGGCGATCTGCAAGGAAATCATGGGTTTCCTGGGCGGTTCGATCAGCTATCTGCCGGGCCAGGGCGGCGCCTGTTTCCGCATCGCCCTGCCGCCGCGACCGCCGCGCCGGGCGGAAAATCCGGAAAATGCCGCGGGTTAAACCTTTCCGCAACCAGTCCGTGCCATCCTGCGCCAAAGGCAGTATCGATTCGGTCGGGTATGGAAAGCGCAGCAACGGAACAGGCGGGCGGCCCGGAACATGCCGGGACGGGACGGAACGGACCCGCGACGGCGGCATCCGGCCGGGTCCTGCGCCGCTGGATCGCGGAACGGGAAAGAATGCGCGACGTCCCGGCCGGGCAGCCGCAGGCCAGCGCCGGATTCCGGCTGGAACGTGCCGCCGCCACCGCCCTCGCCCGCGCGGCCGAGAAACAGGCACGCCTGCCGGTCTTTGTCGAAAGGATCGAACTGGCGCGCATGACCCTCTCCGAATTGCCCGAGCTTTTGCCGGAACGCGCCCTGCTTGCGGTGGTGCAGGGGCGCGGCGACGCCCTGGGCGTGGTCGCCATCTGCCCCGGCCTGCTGGCATCGCTGATCGAGATGCAGGCCATCGGCCGCGTGACGTCGCGCCCGGCGCCGCAGCGAAAGCCCACGCGGACCGATGCGACGATCTCGGCCGATTTCGTGAATGCGCTGCTGGTCGAACTGGCCCGGGAATGCGCAGCGCGGGACGGCTGCCCCGATTTCGGCGCCTTTCGCTATGCCACCTATATGGACGACCCGCGCCCGCTGGCGCTGATGCTGGAGGATGGCGAGATGACGCGCCTGACCTTCCGGTTCCGCATCGGTCCCGGCGGGCAGCGCGACGGCACGGTGACCATCGCCCTGCCGGCCGAAGCGGGAATGCTGGCGGGACCGCCGCCCTCTTCCGGGATGGACCCGATACAGCCGCCGGAGCGGGCCGCCGGGCCGCATCCCGCCAAGGCGTCGCTGGCCGAGGCGGTGCAGGCCGCGCCGATCCGGCTGGCCGGCATCCTCTGCCGCCGCAGGCTCAGCCTGCACCAGCTGCGCGGCCTGACGCCCGGATCGCTGCTGCCCCTGCCGCAGAACGTGCTGGACGAGGCCAGGGTGGAAACGGTTCGGGGCCAATTGCTCGCCCGCGGGCGGCTGGGGGAAAAGGACGGCTTCCACGCCATCCGGCTGCGCGATATCGGCAGCGGGCCGGCGGCCGCCGCGCCCTCCGGGACGCCCGGCGAGGCGGGCTTCGCCTCGCCGCCCGCCGGCCCGCTGCCGATCTTGCCGATCCTGCCGGACCAGGCCGAACCGCCGCTCGCCGATCTTGGCCATCCGGATGCCTTTCGCGCGCTGGACCCTTCCGCGCCGGCGGCCAGGGCGGGCTGAATGTCCTGCCTTGCCCACGCGCGGACCGTCGCAATCCCGCAACTTTTCCACGATATTAGCCGCCGCAATGCGCCATCAAGCCGCAGAAACCCCGGCCAAGTCCAGATTCCCCTTGAAAAACGCCCCGTCTGGACGCATGTAGCTTGCGCCCGCTGCAGCGCGGGTCACCCCTACAGGAGAGAACATGGCCAAGGAAGAAATGCTCGAATTTCCCGGCGTCGTGAAGGAACTCCTGCCGAATGCGACATTCCGGGTCGAGCTAGAAAACGGCCATGAGATCATCGCACATATGGCAGGAAAGATGCGCAAGAACCGCATCCGCGTCCTCGCCGGCGACAAGGTTCAGGTGGAAATGAACACCTACGACCTCACGAAGGGGCGGATCAATTACCGCTTCAAGTAAGACCGCCGGCAATCCGGACCGCGACCTGACGGCGCCGGATGTCATGCCGGATGCGACAGGACGCCCCGCATCCCTGGCGGCAGAGAGGGAGAGGGTGCCGGCCTTGGTCCTCGGCTCGGCCAGTCCGCGCCGGCTTGAGCTGCTGGCCCAGATCGGCATCGTACCCGACCGCATCCTGCCGGCCGAAATCGACGAAACCCCGCTGCGCGGCGAAAGCCCGCGCGACTATGCCCGGCGCATGGCACGCGAAAAGGCAGCGGCCCTGGCCGGCCGCGCCGAGGGGGCGATTCTCTGCGCCGACACGGTGGTGGTCGCGGGCCGCAGAATCCTGGACAAGCCCGCCGATGCGGCCGAGGCGCGGCGGCATCTGCGGCTGCTCTCCGGGCGTCGGCACCGGGTGCTGACCGCGGTCGCGCTGGCCCATGGCGGCCGGCTGCGCGAGCGCCTGGTGGAAACCGTCATCCGCTTCCGCCCGCTGACCACCACACAGATCGAATATTACATCGCCACCGGCGAATGGCAGGGCAAGGCGGGCGCCTATGCCATCCAGGGCCATGCCTCGGCCTTCGCGGCCTGGATGCAGGGCTCTTACAGCGGGGTGGTCGGCCTGCCACTGGCCGAAACCGCAGCCCTGCTCGAGGCGGTGGGAATTCGGGGGAAACCGGCATGAGGGGACGCCAGATCGTCCTGGGGCAGCTGGCTGGCCGCGCTGCTGCGGCACTGATGCAGGACGGCAGGCTCGAGGATCTGATCATCGATCCGGCCGGCGCCACGCCCTTCGCACCGGGCGCGATCTGCCGCGCGCGGGTCGACCGGCTGGTCAAGGGACAGGGCGGCGTCTTCCTGCGCCTGCCCGAAGGCGCGCGCGGCTTCCTGCGCGACCGCGGCGGGCTGCGCGAGGGGCAGGCCCTGCTCGTGCAGGTCAGCGGCAGCGCCGAGGAGGGCAAGGCCGTTCCGGTTTCCGCCCGGCTGAACTTCCGCGGCCGGCATGTCATCGTGACGCCTGGCGCGCCCGGCGTGAACGTCTCGCGCCGGATTCGCGACGATGCGCTGCGCGACCTGCTGGTGCGGCTGGGCGAAACCGCGCTGGCCGGCCGGAGCGATCCGCCCGGCATCGTCTTCCGCAGCATTGCGGCCACTGCCCCGGACGACGAGATCGCCGCCGAGCTGGGGCAGATTCTGGACCTGGCGCAGGCGATCCTGGCGGATCGCGAAGGCGGGCCGGAACTTCTGCTCGACGCGCCCGAACCTGCCGACCAGGCCTGGCAGGACTGGGCCGATCCGCCGCCGGACAGCATCGAGGACGGCGCCGATGCCTTCGAGGCGACCGGCGCGGAGGCGGCGGTGCAGCAGATGCTGCAGCCGCGGGTCGAGCTGGGCGGCGGCGCCTGGGCCGAGATCGAGGCGCTGCGCGCGCTGGTGGCCGTCGACGTCAATACCGGCAGCGACCATTCGCCGGCGGCGGGGCTCAAGGCCAATATCGCCCTGGCCCGCGATCTGCCGCGCCAGTTGCGGCTGCGCGGCCTGGGCGGCCAGATCGTGGTGGATTTCGCCCCGATGCCCAAGCGCGACCGCGGCACGCTGGAACAGACCCTGCGCGCCGCCTTCCGCTCGGAATCGGCCGAAACGGTGCTGATCGGCTGGACGGCGATGGGGCTTTACGAGATCAGCCGCAAGCGTGACCGCATGCCGCTGGCGCGGCTGCTGACGGCGGAGGACCGGCGATGAAATGCCCGATCTGCGGAAAACCCGCTTCGGATCGCTACCGGCCGTTTTGCTCGCGCCGCTGCGCGGATGTCGACCTGGCACGCTGGTTTCGCGGCGATTACCGCATTCCCGGCGAGCCGGTTCCCGAGAGTGACGGGGAAGAGTGAAAATTTCATTTTTGGCTCTGGACACCGGCCCGGAGCTGCCATAACAACGCGCCAGTCCGAAGCAAGATGCTCCGGCGCCCGGATAGCTCAGTTGGTAGAGCAGCGGATTGAAAATCCGCGTGTCGGTGGTTCGAATCCGCCTCCGGGCACCATTTCCCCAGAATATCGCAACAGTCCGTTGGGCCGGTGATGGCCTCCGGCGTCGTCCATCGGCAGACGTCACCCGTCGCCCAGCTCTGCTGCTGGCCCTCCTGTGCGACTGGGCCCAAACAACCGGGCCCAAGCAACCGGGAAGGCGGTTGCCGCGCGCCGGATACGCTGCCCGGCGGGCGGCGCCCCGTCCCCGCGGCGGTCGGGACGGTGCGAAAAGCGGTAGAAGGTGCTTCGTGAAAGGCGCAATTCGAAGCGCGGGCACACCCCTGCCCAGGCCGGTCTTACAGGCCGCAACCCGCCATCGCCGCGCGGATCGCCGCGCCGGAACCGGACAGCGAAAAGCGGACGCGCCCGCGGTCGTCCGAAATCTCGACCGCATTTCCGGACAGCAGGGCGCGGAGCAAGGCAGAATCCCTGGCCGCACTGGTATAGCGCATGCCGCCCCTGCTGATGAATTGCGGCCGGAACGAGGTTCCGTCGACGCGAATGGCAAGCGAGCGGCCCGAGCCGGTCATTCCCTCGACGGCCAGGATGCCGCTCTCGCCGCGCTTGCACATGTAGCTCAGCGAATGGCGCCCGGATTCGATGCCGGCGTACCGCCCCTGGCCGCCGCCGGCCACGCCGCTGACCCAGACCGGGCCGGCCGGCCGCTGGCGGGAGGGTGCGGCCTGTCCGCCGGAGACCTGCCCCTTGCCCTCGCAGATCTCGGCCACGCAGGCGTGATAGGCAGGGCTTGAGGCGGGGCCATGGTGGAACAGGCATTGGTTGACGCAAAGCTGCCCGGCATCCATCTGCGCCCGGGCGGGGCCGCCATGCAGGAGCGCCGCAGCGCCGATCGTCGAAAAGGCTAGCAAACAGAACCGGCGCAACATCGACCCTTCCTTTCCGTTCAGGGGGTTGCCTCCATTCTGCTGGCGCCCGGCGCCCTGTCAATCGGGCACGCGCGCCGGGCGGTCCGGCACGGGCCGCGGCATATGCCGCGGCCCGTCCTGGTTCAGTGCTGCACCAGCGGCCGGCCATGCTGGGCATGGCGGACGGCCAGCTTGCGCGATTGCCGGCCCGAAGGCAGATGCCGCGCCGTTTCCGGCGTGAAACCGGCATCGCGCAGCATCGGGAACAGGGTGAAGATCTCCTCCCGGGCCGCGCGGCCCACCGATTTCAGCGCCTGCGCCCCGGTATACAGCGATTCGGTCGCCGCACCGTTCGAGTTCACGACCTCATGCCGGTCGAAGAGGATGTGGAAATACTCGATCTCGGTCAGGTCTTCGGCGATATCGACGCCTTCGACCTGCAGAAGCTGCTTGGCCGCCACCAGAACCTCCATGGCACCGAACATCTTCATCGCGATCTTCGAACGCACCAGCACGCGATGCTGCGGCGACACCAGCAGGTCGGTCGAGGGGGTGTTGCGGCCCAGGGCGCCGGCCCGGATGCGGATCGCGCGCAATTTGGGCTGCGCCCGCAGACTGGCCACGTTCAGCCTGACCGAACCGATCCAGCGGACGGGCTGCAAGCCGTTGTCGCGGGTCACCACCATGTCGCCCAGCTTCAGCTCCTCGACCGGCACGAAGCCCCTGTCGGTCTCGATCAGGGTGCCGGCGACGAAGCAGAACACCTCGTCATCGGTCAGCGTCAGCGTGCCGTTGACGTCGTGATTCATGGTCACGACAACACCGTTGGCGGTGGTCTGGAGCAGGTCGGCCGACTGAAGAACCAACGGCCCGAGCAGCGGCCCGACGGCTTCGGCAAGCTGATCGGCGATCCCCGAGATCGGCCCGGTCACCGAGATCGGCCCGACCAGCGGAAGGGTAAGGCTGGCGGTCACCGCAAGATGGTCGTCGTCCAGCGGCTCTTCGCTGATGAAGTAATAGGTGCCATCGGCCTCCATCAGGTGGCCGCTGATCGGATTGACCTGCAGGCTGACGGTGGCCACGCCGGGGATGCCCACGCTGGCCGCGGCATTCGCCACCGTGGCCGAACCCTGATAGGTGCCGGGAGCGGTCAGCGGATTGCCGGTATCGTCCACCGGGGTCAGGTTGTCGCCGGCGCTGAGCGTCGTCGCGCTGGTGGCATCGACGTCATATTGCGCGAATTCCTGCGAGCTCTCGAAGGCGTTGAGCAGCGAGGTGTTCGGCACGAAGGCGATCACGCCATCGAGCCCCACCGTGATCAAACTGGAGGGAATTTCCGTGAAATAGGGCATAGGATAAACCTTGTTACAGACCTGCAGCAATTGCGGTCGATTGGGTTGACGAGTTCGCGCCACCCCTGCGGTGGGGAATGGCGTGACTGCGGCACAAGGAAAAAGGAAACCAGGCAACCCGCTATCAACTTATGCGCGATTCGATCTTTTCACGCAAACGTTAACCCATCGCGGCGCGCATTTTTTCTGCCCGCTGACCTGCCCCTGAACTTTCATCCAGCCGCGACCGGAGCCCGGTTAGTGTTTACGCCAATTGGCGCAGGTTGAGCAATCGCCCGACGCGCGGAGCTTTCATCTCGCGCAGCGGGGCGGGCGATTGCGGCGGTCAGGGTCCGCGCGTAGTCAGCCGGGGCCTGGTAGTCCAAGGCCGAGTGCGGGCGTTCGGTGTTGTAGTCGGCAGCCCAGGCGGCGATCACGATACGGGCATGGGCCAGGTTGCGGAACATGGTCTCGTTGAGCAGCTCGTCCCGCATCCGCCCATTGGAACTTTCCACAAATCCGTT
>NZ_JAEN01000012.1:0-151266 GCF_000518925.1 Paracoccus sp. J39
TGGGTCTCGCGGTTCAGGCGGCCGCCTCTCTCCTCCTCCCGGAGGCGCCGCCAAACCGATACGGCGAAGCCCCTCCTCCTCCCTGGGCTTCCCGGCTCAGGCGGCACCCTCCCTCCTCCTCCCTGAGGGTGCCGCCAAGAAATACCGCCGAAGGGCGGGACGAATGCGACGGTCCTCTCCTCCTCCCTGGGATCGTCGGCACGCGGTGATGGCCTCCTCCTCCCTGCCATTGCCGCACCCCATACGCGGCCCCTCCTCCTCCCTGGGCCAGCGTTGCGCGGCGGTGCCCCCTCCTCCTCCCTGGGCGCCGCCGCTTTTCATTTCCGGACCATCGGGTTAATCGCGGGACATGTTGTCCTATCAGCACGCCTATCACGCCGGGAACCTGGCCGACCTGCACAAGCACGCGCTGCTGGCTTGGGTGCTGGCCTATCTGACCGCCAAGCCCAAACCGCTGTCCTATCTGGAAACCCATGCCGGGCGCGGCCTCTACGACCTGGCGGCGCCCGAAGCGGAAAAGACCGGCGAGGCCGAGGCCGGCATCACCCGCGCGCTTTCCGAAAACTGGCTGTCCGAGGATCACCCGCTGCGGCTGGCGCTGGACGCGGTGCGCGCCCGCCATGGCGCGACCGCCTATCCCGGCTCGCCGCTGATCGCGCGGCATTTCCTGCGTCCGGGCGACGTGGCGCATCTGGCCGAGCTGCACCCGGCCGAGCACGAGGCGCTGGCGCAGGTCGCCGGCTTCGCGCATCTGCACCGGCAGGACGGCTTCCAGATGGCGCAGGCCCTCTGCCCGCCCATGCCGCGCCGCGGGTTGCTGCTGATCGACCCCAGCTATGAGGTCAAGGCGGATTACGACGCCATCCCGCGCCATATCGGCAAGCTGGTGCGCAAGTGGAACGTGGGCGTCATCGCGCTGTGGTATCCGATCCTGGCCGACGACCGCCATGCGCCGATGGTCGAGGCGCTGCGCCGGGACCATCCCGGGGCGCTGATCTCGGAGGTGCAGTTCCCGCCGGCGCGGCCCGGCCATGGCATGGTCGGCTCGGGCATGGTCGTGCTGAACCCGCCCTACGGGCTGGCCGAGGAAGCCCGGCGGATCGAGGCGCTTTTCTAGGGCCGCTTGTCTAGGCGTGCTGCGGGGGGACTTCGCGTCCCCCGTCCGCCGCTGGCGCGGCGGCCTCCCCCTGCGGGATATTTGCGCAAGAAAGAAACCGGCCATCGGCAAGGGCGGCGGCGAGGCGGCGGTCGGTAGCGTCTTCGGGACCGCTGGCCCAGGGGCGGAAGCGCAGGCGAAAGGCGGCGAGGCGGTCGGGGTGCTCGGGATAGCCGATGCGGGTCAGGCTTGCGGCCAGCGGCCGGTCCTCGCCCGCGCCGTCCGGCCAGAGCGCCAGCCCCTGCAAGGCCAGCCGCCGCCAGTCGAAACGCGGGCCTGGGTCGATCTTGCGCCCCGGCGCCATGTCGGAATGCGCGATCACGCCCGCGGGGCCGATGGACCAGCGCGTCATGATGTCGTGCAGCAGCGCCTCCAGCGCCGCCATCTGCGGCTCGGGGAAGGGCCGGTCGCCGGGATTGGCCAGCTCGATGCCGATGCTGCGGGAATTGATGTCCTCGCGCCCCTGCCAGGAGCCGGCGCCGGCATGCCAGGCGCGGCGGTCCTCGGGGACCAGCGCCTCGGCCGCGCCGTCCTCATGGATCAGCCAATGGGCGCTGACCTCGGCCGCGGGATCGCAGAGCCGGGCGCGGGCGGAAGGTCCGTCCGCCATGCCTGTGTAATGGATCACCACCAGCGAGGGGAGCTGCCCGCGCCGGTCGCCGTGATTGGGCGAAGGGCTCAAAGCCGGGGCCGGCGGAAGGGGCGCGGATCCCAGCCGCAGACGAATCCGTCGCCGTCGGGGTCCAGCCCGCGCGGGTCGATCACCGGCCCGCCCGCCGCGATGAAGGCGGTCTGCGCCGCATCGGCGCTGGCATAGCCGCGGCAGGCCCGCGCCGCCGCCGATTCGGAACCGCCGCTGCGCTGATACTTCCGCGTGCCCGGCGCCTGCGCTTCCTGATGCGCGTAACGCACCAGCACCGGGGTCGAGCCGGGATAGGGACCGGTGGCGGCGACCTGGGCATTGGCCGGAACCGCTGGGGCGCGCGCCGTCGTCGTCCCCGCCGGTTTCGCCGGCGTGCCGGCGATATCGGCGGCGGTCGGCGCCTGCACCGGCAACTGCACCGGGATCGCTGTCGGCACCGGGCCCCTGCCCTGCAGCGCGACTTCGCGCGCCTGCAGGTATTCGGCATAGCGCGAGCCGTTGTGCATGGCGCTGTAATTCGGGTTCCAGCCGGTATTCTCGCCGCAGCTGGCCAGCGCCAGCAGCGGGGCAAAGCCCAGGATCGCCAGGTTCCGCATCGGTCTCTCCCGTTTGAAGCCGGTCACCACCAGCGCGAGGGTTTCGCCGTGAAGCCTGCCGCAGATTCGAGGGCCTGCGCAAGGTTCATCAGGTTGCCCTCGTCCCAGGGCCGGCCGATCAGCTGCATGCCCAGCGGCAGGCCCTGCCTGTCCAGGCCCACCGGCACCGAGATTCCCGGCAGCCCGGCCAGGTTCACCGTGACGGTAAAGACGTCGTTCAGATACATCTCGACCGGGTCCTTGCCCGCCATCTCGCCCAGGCCGAAGGCGGCGCTGGGGGTGGCCGGGGTCAGGATCGCGTCGATGCCGTCGGCATAGACCTGATCGAAGTCGCGCTTGATGAGCGCGCGCACCTTGCGGGCGCGGTTGTAATAGGCGTCGTAGAAGCCCGCCGACAGCACATAGGTGCCGATCATCACCCGGCGCTGCACCTCGGGGCCGAAGCCCTCGGCGCGGGTCTTCTCATACATCTCGACCACGCCGTCGCCGGCGCCCAGCTTCGCGCGGCGGCCGTAGCGCACCCCGTCATAGCGCGCGAGATTCGAGGACGCCTCGGCCGGGGCGATCACGTAATAGGCCGGCAGCGCGTATTTGGTATGCGGAAGGGTGATGTCCACCACTTCGGCGCCGGCATCGCGCAGCATCTCGGCCGCCTTGTGCCAGAGCGCATCGATCTCGTCCGACATGCCTTCCATGCGGTATTCGCGCGGAATGCCGATCCGCTTGCCGCGGATGTCGCCGGTCAGCGCCGCCTCGTAGTCGGGCACCGCGCGCTCGGCGCTGGTCGAATCCTTGGGATCGACCGAGGCCATGGCGCCCAGCATGATCGCCGCGTCGCGCACCGATTTCGTCATCGGCCCGGCCTGGTCCAGCGAGCTGGCGAAGGCGATCACCCCCCAGCGGCTGACCCGGCCATAGGTCGGCTTCAGCCCGACCGTGCCGGTGAAGGCCGCCGGCTGGCGGATCGAGCCGCCGGTATCGGTGCCGGTCGCGGCCAGGCACAGGTCGGCCGCCACCGCAGCGGCCGAACCGCCCGAGGAGCCGCCCGGCGTCAGCTGCCGGTCGTCCACCTTCCAAGGGTTGACCACCGGGCCATAACAGGCGCTTTCGTTCGAAGAGCCCATGGCGAATTCGTCCATGCTGAGCTTGCCCAGCATGACCGCGCCGGCATCCCACAGGTTCTGCGTCACCGTCGATTCATATTGCGGCAGGAAGCCGTCAAGGATCCGGCTGGCCGCCTGCGAGGGCACGTCCCTGGTGCAGAACAGATCCTTGATGCCCAGCGGGATGCCGCACATGGCGGGCGCGTCGCCCGCGGCGATGCGGCTGTCGGCGGCGGCGGCCATCTGCCGCGCGCGTTCGGGGGTGTTGTGGACAAAGGCGTTCAGCGCGCCGGCACCCGCGATGGCCGAAAGGCAGGCCTCGGTCAGCTCAAGGCTGGTGAAATCGCCCTTGCGCAGCCCGTCCCGGGCCTCGGCGATGGTCAGTCTGTTCAGATCGCTCATTCCACCACCTTCGGCACGGCAAAGAAGCCCTCGCGCGCATCGGGCGCGTTCTTCAGGATCAGCTCCTGCATCTCGCCATCGGTGACGATGTCCTCGCGCCGCTTGAGCCGCATCGGCTCGACGCCGGTCATCGGCTCGACGCCCTCGACATCGACCTCGTTCAGCTGTTCCATGAAATGCAGGATGCCGTTCAGCTCCTGCGCCAGCGCGGGCAGGTCGGCGTCCTTGACCGCAATCCGCGCCAGATGCGCGACCTTGCGGGCTTCGTCCTCGGTGATCGCCATGGGAGGCTCCTTTCGCTTGCGCCGGGTTTTACCGGGGCGGCCGGGGCGGGGCAAGCACCCGCGCAGGCGGAACTTTACGCCCGCCGCCCGGCTTGGCAGGATGCGGCGACGCAAGCAAAGGAGCCTTCCGATGAAACTGACCTGGCTTGGCCATTCCGGCTTCCGGCTGGAGATCGAACAGGCGGTGATCCTGATCGACCCCTGGCTGTCCGGCAATCCGATGTTCCCCGAGGACAGCCGCGACGAGGCGATCCGGGACGCCACCCATGTCCTGCTGACCCATGGCCATGGCGACCATACCGGCGACGCGCTGTCGATCGCCCGCGAGCTGAAGATCCCGGTGGTCGGCATCTACGACCTGATCAACACCTGGCAGACGCATCAGGACATCGAGGGGCTGGGCTTCAACAAGGGCGGCACCATCGATCTGGGCGGCGCCAAGGTGACGATGGTCAATGCCAGCCATTCCTCGTCCTTCGACGGCAACGAGGGGCCGGTCTATGCGGGCCACGAATCCGGCTACATGATCGCCGGCGAAGGCCATGTGATCTATGTCTCGGGCGACACCGACATCATGGCCGACATGGCCTGGATGGGCGAATATCACCGGCCCGACATCGGCATCCTCTGCGCCGGCGGGCATTTCACCATGGACATGGAACGCGCGGCCTGGGCGGCGCGGAAATATTTCGACTTCAGGACCGTGATCCCCTGCCATTACAGGACCTTCCCGCTGCTGGCGCAGGATGCCGAGGCGCTGAAGGCCGGGCTGCCCGGCGTGCAGGTGATCGAGCCCGAGGTGATGCAGCCGATCGCGCTCTGAGGCATTTCCGGCAAAAGCGGGCGCCGGCTTTGCGCTGGCGGAAATGCGCAAGGACAAGGCCCTGGCGCATTTCCGGCAGACCGGCGGACTGGCGGCGGAATGGTTCAGGGCCAACGATAGGCGCTGGGCCCGGGCTGCGCCCGCGCCGCGGGCCGGGCCGGCGCGAAGATCTCGACCAGCAGCGGATGGCAGGCGGCGGCGTCGCTGGAATGCTCGCTGCCGCAATCGCCGCCCGGACAAGCTGACAGGCCGCCGATCAGGTCGATCTCGGCGAAGAATTCTATGTGGTCGCCGGGGCGCACGGGGCTTGCCTTCATGAAATACTGCCCGGTGTCGCGGGTGAAGCCGGTGCACATGAAGACGTTCAGCACGTCATGCACCAGCGGCTCGGCCTCCTCGCGCGCAAGGCCCAGTTCGGCCATCAGGGCGTTGACGAGGTTGGAGTGGCAGCAATGATGATAGTCCTGCCCGTTCAGCAGACGATGGGTATAGGGATCGCAACGCGTGCCGATCACGTCATGGACCGAGCCGCCATATTCGTCGATGCCATACCATTCCAGCGTGTCCTCGGTCACCGTGGCCATCGGGCGCAGGTTGGGAAAATTCGACCACATCCGGTCGCCGCGCGTCAGATGCGTGCCGTGCAGCGCCCGGGTCTTGCCGGAATAGAACCGCTCATGCGGATCGGCCGCGGACCACAGGTTCAGATCGCCGACCTGCGGTCCCTCGATACTGGTGATGCGGAAGAAATGCCCGGCCGGGACGTGAAAGCAGCGCGCCTCGCGCGGCGGGACCAGGCATTCGCCGGATTTGCGCGCCGTCAGGCGGATCTCCTGCAAACCGGGCAGGTCCGGATCGGGAAGCGTGTGGTTCGGATAGCAGATGACCGGGGGGATGGCCCGGCGCTCGGCGGCGTCTTGCGGAATGGTGCGGATCATGCAGGCGATGCTATGCGGGCGTCCGCGATATCGCAAGCGCGTGCTGCCCCATGGGTATTTGGAAAACAGAGAAGCATACGCCGCCCCGACGGCTTCTCTGTTTTCCAAATACCCAAAAACAAGAGCGCGGCCGGTCGGCCGCGCTGGAAGGCCCGCAAGAACGGGCGAGCGGCCGCGCCTCAGGCGGCGCGGCGCATATCCGCTTCGAGCGGCATCGGATCGAAGCTGAAATAGCCGTACATCTGCTCCAGCACCGCCAGGGCGGCGCGGTTCTCGGCCTTGGCCGGTTTCAGCACGGACAGGTTGGCGGTCGGTTTCCGGGTTTCGGCTTGGGATTTCATCTTGGAATCTCCGGGTCGAATGGTGCTCTCCCCGCCGAAAAAGATAACGCCGCACCGCAGAAAAATCCAGCTCTGCGACGCGGCGTCAAACGGTATGGCACGGCATACCGGCCATGCCCCCCATGCAGATCAGACGATCCGGTCCACCATCATGTGCTTGATCGAGGCGATCGCCCGGGCCGGGTTCAACCCCTTGGGGCAGGTGTTGGTGCAGTTCATGATCGTGTGGCAGCGATACAGCTTGAACGGATCCTCAAGCGCGTCCAGACGCTCGCCCGTGGCCTCGTCGCGCGAGTCGATGATCCAGCGATAGGCATGCAGCAGGGCCGCCGGGCCCAGGTAGCGGTCGCCGTTCCACCAATAGCTCGGGCAGGCGGTCGAGCAGCTGGCGCACATCACGCATTCATAGAGGCCGTCCAGCTTCTTGCGGTCCTCGATCGACTGGCGCCATTCCTTGTCGGGGGTCGGCGTCTCGGTGATCAGGTAGGGCTGGACCGAGGCGTGCTGGGCGTAGAAATGCGTCAGGTCCGGCACCAGGTCCTTGACCACAGGCATATGCGGCAGCGGATAGATGTTCACGTCCCCCTTGACCTCGTCCATGCCGAAGATGCAGGCCAGATGGTTGCCGCCGTCGATGTTCATCGCGCAGGAGCCGCAGATCCCCTCGCGGCAGGAACGGCGGAAGGTCAGGGTCGGGTCGATCTCGTTCTTGATCTTGATCAGCGCGTCGAGGACCATCGGACCGCATTTGTCCATGTCCAGGAAATAGCTGTCGATGCGCGGGTTTTCCCCGGTATCGGGATCCCAGCGGTAGATGTTGAAGCGGCGGATGTTGGTGGCGCCCTCGGGTTTCGGCCAGGTCTTGCCGACCCGCATGCGGCTGTTCTTGGGAAGGGTAAGTTGGACCATTGGGTAACTCCTGGTGGTCAGACCGCCGTCATGCGGTGGCTTGGGCGAAAGGCGTCAACTCGCCCTCCAGCCCGGTTGTTCGTAAAGCGGCCGGACAGGCATCTGCCCCGAGCGGCGCAGGACGCATTGGTTGAAGATCTCGGCCGGGTCGCGGCCCATGATATAGTCCGAGGACAGGTCGACGCTGACAAAGCCGCCGCGATAGCCGTGCGAGCCGACGCCGAAGCCGACCTCGGTGCGCGGCCCGCGGGCGTCCAGCGCCTTCACCATGCAGACGCGCTCGGCCTGTTCGACCGGAATCTGCGCCGGCGCGCAGGCCGCCAGCCCCAGCAAGGCCGGGGCAAGCAGGAAAGGCGCGCGGCGCGCGGCCATCAGGCCGCCCGCTTGGCCGCGGCAGCGGCCCCCGCGATGCATTGCGTGGTCGCCGGACGGCCGACGATGGCGGCCACCGCATCCCCGGCCCCCGCCGCGCCGGCATCGGCGATGCTGGCCAGTTCCGCAGTGGTGGCGTTCTGCATCACGCAATCCGTATAGGGCGCGACATTGGCGCCCGGCAGGCGCCGCGCCATCTCGCGGTTCACGATCACGCGCGCCGAGGAGCGGATCGCCGCATCCGGCGCGGGCGCCGCGACCGGCGGCAACGGGCCGGGGGCCGGCGCCATGCCGGGGTTCTGTACCACGCAGCCCGAAAGGGCCAGCGCAGCGGCGGTCAGGATCAGGGGAAGACGCATCAGTAAACCCTCGCTTTGGGTGCGATCTTTTTCAGGTCGATCCCGCCTTCCTCTTGCGTGGTCAGAGGCTCGAGGTGCACGGGCCGATAGGCCAGTTTAACATCGTTGCCTTCGATCCAGGCAAGCGAGTGCTTGCGCCAGTTGGCATCATCCCGCTCGGGCCAGTCTTCATGGGCATGGGCGCCGCGGCTTTCCTTGCGCGCCTCGGCGCCGACGATGGTGGCCAGCGCGTTGGGCATCAGGTTGGTCAGCTCCAGCGTTTCCATCAGGTCGCTGTTCCAGATCAGGCTGCGGTCGGTGACCTTCAGGTCGTTCATCTTGGCGGCGATCACCTTCATCTTCTCGACGCCCTCGGCCAGGGTCTTGTCGGTGCGGAACACCGCGGCATCGGCCTGCATGGTGCGCTGCATCTCCAGCCGCAGCTCGGCGGTCGGCACCGAGCCGTTGGCGTTGCGGATGCGGTCGAAGCGGTCCAGCGCCTTGTCCACCTGTTCCTTGTTGGTCGAGGGAATCGCCGCCTTGCGGTCGATCACCTGGCCGGCGCGGATCGCCGCGGCACGGCCGAAGACCACCAGGTCGATCAGCGAGTTCGAGCCCAGCCGGTTCGCGCCATGGACCGAGGCGCAGCCGGCCTCGCCCACCGCCATCAGGCCGGGGAAGACCGCGTCGGGGCTGTCCTCGGTCGGGTTCAGCACCTCGCCCCAATAGTTGGTGGGGATGCCGCCCATGTTGTAATGCACGGTCGGCAGGATCGGGATCGGCTCGCGCGTGACATCGACGCCGGCGAAGATCTTCGCCGATTCCGAGATGCCCGGCAGCCGCTCGGCTAGGCTTTCCGGCGGCAGGTGCATCAGGTTCAGATACATGTGATCCTTTTGCGGGCCGACGCCGCGGCCCTCGCGGATCTCGATGGTGATGCAGCGGCTGACCACGTCGCGGGACGCCAGGTCCTTGTAGGTCGGGGCATAGCGTTCCATGAACCGCTCGCCTTCCGAGTTGGTCAGATAGCCGCCCTCGCCGCGCGCGCCCTCGGTGATCAGGCAGCCCGAGCCGTAGATGCCGGTCGGGTGGAACTGCACGAATTCCATGTCCTGCAGGGGCAGGCCGGCGCGGGCCACCATGCCGCCGCCGTCACCGGTGCAGGTATGGGCCGAGGTGGCGCTGAAATAGGCGCGGCCATAGCCGCCGGTCGCCAGCACCACCATCTTGGCGTTGAAGACATGAATGGTGCCGTCGTCCAGCTTCCAGCACACCACGCCGGTGCAGGCGCCGTCGGTGATGATCAGGTCCAGCGCGAAATATTCGATGAAGAACTCGGCCTTTTCCTTCAGCGACTGGCCATAGAGCGTGTGCAGGATGGCGTGGCCGGTGCGGTCGGCGGCGGCGCAGGTGCGCTGCACCGGCGGGCCCTCGCCAAATTCGGTCGTGTGGCCGCCGAAGGGGCGCTGGTAGATCTTGCCTTCCTCGGTGCGCGAGAAGGGCACGCCGTAATGCTCCAGCTCGTAGACCGCCTTCGGGGCCTCGCGCGCCAGATATTCCATGGCGTCGGTATCGCCCAGCCAGTCCGAGCCCTTGACGGTGTCATACATGTGCCACTGCCAGTTGTCGGGGCCCATGTTCGACAGGCTGGCGGCGATGCCGCCCTGCGCCGCGACCGTGTGCGAGCGGGTCGGAAAGACCTTGGTCACGCAGGCGGTGCGCAGCCCCTGTTCGGCCATGCCCAGCGTCGCGCGCAGGCCCGCGCCACCGGCACCGACGACCACGACATCATATTCGTGCGTTTCGTATTTGTAAGCAGCCATGGCGGAACCTCAGACGACGACGATCGCGCCCAGACCCATCCGGGCCAGCGCATAGACGGCGGCGGCGATCACCGCCCAGCCGAAGATGACGGAAAAGATGATGGCCGCCTTGCGCGTGCCACCCTGGAAATAGTCGTCGATCATGATCCGCGTGCCCTTGATGAAGTGGACCATGCCCACGATCACGAACAGCGCGGTGATGAGCGCCGGGAAGGGCCGGCCGAAATAGGCCAGGAACTGCTCGTGCGGCAGGCCGATGGCGCGGGCGATCACGATCATGAACAGCGGCGTCAGCACGGTCAGCGCCACGGCGCTGACGGTCATGGCCCAATGGTGCTGGGTGCCTTCATGGGCCGAGCCCAGGCCTTCGGCAGCTTTGCGGGGGGTGATGTAACGCATGATCCCTGCCCTTTCCTCAGAACGCGAAGAACACGATCAGCGTCAGCACGGCCAAGACGACCGAACCGGCGATCAGCGCCTGACTGGATTTCTCGGCCTGCCGGATCTCGAGCCCGTAGCCGGCGTCGTAGGCCAGGTGGCGCAGCCCGGCGAGCAGGTGATACCACAGCGCCCACATCGAGCCGGTCAGGATGATGAAGCCCAGCCAGGACCGCACCACCCAGTCGGCACAGGCGAAGGCGCCGGGCGAGGTCACGGCGGCGACCAGCCACCAGGCGATCAGCACGATCCCGGCGACCAGGGCGTGGCCGGTGATACGGGTCATGATCGAAGTGATTGCGGCAAGTGGCAGGCGATAGACCTGCAGATGCGGTGACAGTGGCCGGTTGCCCCGGTTGACGTCAGCCATGATGCGCTCTCCTGCGTTCAGGCCCCGCACGCTACGGCTGGCGGCGAGGGCTGGCCGAAATTGGGTTTGCTTTTAGCCGTCTTGTCGCATCTGTCACGGGCGGATGCCAGACGTAAGGCGGATAAGGGCAGATTTTCCGTTTTTGTGATCACGCAAATGCCGGCTGTGATCACAGGCGCCCCGTCAAGCGCGAGATGATTGCGGTATCATGCCGGACTCGGCCCATTCGCCCGAATAGCCGAGGGTTTCCGTCATGTTGGCCGGGGCGTCGCTCCGATTCGCCGCTCCTCCTTGCCGGCCGTCATTTCGGCATCAGCGCCCAGTAATCCAGGTCCAGCAGCACCTGCGGGGCGTATTTGCCCTCGCCGGTCTTCAGGGCGTGATCACCGGCGGCACCCTTGTGGGCGACCAGCCGCAGCCGGATCGCGCCGATGCCCGGCGCATGGGTGTCGGCCTTGTCCAGCACCTCGGACCAGGCGCGGATCGTGTCGCCGGAAAAGCAGGGATTGGCATGCGCGCCGCCGTTCAGCGCCACGATCATCTGCGCATTGGCCAGCCCGTTGAAGCTGAGCGCGCGGGCCATGCTGATGACATGGCCGCCATAGATCAGCCGCCTGCCGTCCTCGCGCGCCGTCACGTCGAAATGCACCTTGGCGGTGTTCTGCCACAGCCGGGTGGCCAGCATGTGCTCGGCCTCCTCGACGGTGACGCCGTCGACATGGTCGATCACCTCGCCGATCTGGTAATCGCCCCAGCGATGCGGCTCGCCCGCCAGGTCGAAATCGTATTGGGCGAAATCCATCCCCTCGGGCACCACCAGATCGCCGGGCGCCACCGCCTTCGCCAGCTCCGGCACCACCGGCTCGGGCGCCGGGGCCGAGGCGTCGCGCTTGCGCACCATGACCCAGCGGACATATTCCAGCACCGCCTCGTCCAGCTGGTTCAGCCCGCGCGTGCGCACCCAGACCACGCCGGACTTGCCGTTGGAGTTCTCGCGCAGCCCGATCACCTCGGATTCCGAGCGCAGCGTATCGCCGGGCCAGACCGGCTTCAGCCAGCGCCCCTCGGCATAGCCCAGGTTGGCGATGGCGTTCAGGCTGATATCCGGGACCGTCTTGCCGAAGACGACGTGAAAGGCGATCAGGTCGTCCATCGGGCTGCCTTCCAGCCCCGAGGCCGCCGCGAATTCGTCCGAGGAATAAAGCGCATGCCGCGCCGGATAAAGCGCGTGGTAAAGCGCGCGCTCGCCCTCGGCCACGGTGCGGGGGACGGCGTGGCGGATCACCTGGCCGACGCGGTAATCCTCGAAGAAGCGGCCCGGATTGGTCTTGCTCATCATGGTCCCTTACTGTTGGCCCAGTTTCATCTCGGGGTGGTAATCGGCCTCGATCTCCTTGGTGACGGCCTGGGCGCAGCGCATCACGCCGCGCGCCGCGTCGAAGGCATAGGCCGGGGCGCCATGCAGCTCCCAGCCTTTCGACAGCGCCTCGCTGACCTTGTGGCAGAAGGCCGAGGTGTCGTCCTCGGTCAGCAGGCGATAGATCTTCGGCATGTCAGCCTCCAAACGGATTATAGCCCAGCCAGGCGTGGATCAGCCCCACGACCAGCATGACGACGATGGCACCGACCGCGGCCATCGCCTCCTTGCGGGCCGGGAACGGGCCGGCGGGCGGGGTCCAGCGCGGCTCGGCGCGGTTGATGACCGCCATCTCGACCAGCGCCCAGACCAGCAGCCCGCCGAACAGCACGAAGCTGGGCAGATCGCCGTTCGGCAGCAGATGCGCAAAGGCCCAGAGCGCGAAGCCGGTCAGCTGCGGGTGGCGCATGTGCCGGGTGACGCGCGTTTTCATCCCGGCAGCGGCGAAGAGATAGAAGGCCAGCAGCACCAGCAGGTTGTTGATGCCCTTCAGCGGCGCCGAGGCGCCCCACCAAGAGGGCCCGTCGGCCATGCGATAGCCGACCACCATCAGCACCACCGACAGAAGCAGCAGTCCCGCGACGCCGCCACGGCCCAGCCGGGCGCGGGATTGCGGCGCAAGGCGCTTGAGCAGATGCGCGCCCCACCACAGGGCGAGGCCAAGGATCAGGATCAACATCTGGCTATTCCTTTCCGCTGGATGTTAATGGCCCTTACTTTGCCATCACCCCGCCAGTTCGGCAATCGCCGCTGCCTTGGCCAGCGTGGCCCGCGCGGTCTCGACATGCAGGTTCTCGACGATCCGGCCATCCACGACCGCGACGCCCCTGCCCTGCGCATTGGCCTCATCGAAAGCTTCGATCTGGCGGCGGGCCAGCTCGACCTCCGAGGCCGAGGGCGCGAAAACCTCGTTGGCGATGGCCAGCTGCGCCGGGTGGATCAGGGTCTTGCCGTCGAAGCCCATGTCGCGGCCCTGCTCGCATTCGGCGCGCAGGCCCTCGTCGTCCTTGAAGGCGTTGAAGACGCCGTCGACGATCACCCGGCCATGCGCCCGCGCCGCCAGCAGGCACAGGCCCAGCCCCGGCATCATCGGCAGCCGGTCGGCGCGAAAGCGGCTGTTCAACTCCTTGGCCAGGTCGTTGGTGCCCATGACCATGCCCTGCAGGCGCGGATGCGCGGCGATCTCGGCGGCGTTCAGCATGCCCTCCGCCGTCTCCATCATCGCCCAGAGCGGCGTGTCGGGCACCAGCGCCGCCACGCGGTCCAGATCGGCACCGCGGCTGACCTTGGGCACCAGCACCGCATCGGCGCCGGTGGCAAAGGCGCGGGCATCGCCCTCGCCCCATTCGGTGTCCAGCCCGTTGATGCGCACGATCCGCGCCCGGCCGGCGTAATCGGCCAGCAGCGCCTTGGCCAGAAGCTCGCGCGCGGCAGCCTTCTCGGACGGGGCCACCGCGTCCTCAAGGTCGAAGATGATCGCGTCGGCAGCCAGCGTCCGGGCCTTTTCCATGGCCCGCTGATTGGCGGCCGGAATGTAGAGAACAGAACGATAGGGACGGGTCATCGGGGCCTCGCGTAATAATCTTGCGCGAACCTGCCCGGAAAGGAAGCGAATCGCAAGCACCGATTTGCCGCACTGCGGCGTCAGATCCCGTCCCAGATCAGCTTGGCCGAAACCAGGATCAGCGCCCAGGTGATGAAGCGATAGAAAAACGCCGGCGACATGCGCCGCACCAGCCACAGCCCGGCAAGCACGCCCAGCACGCCCGGCACC
Source organism: Paracoccus sp. J39 (assembly GCF_000518925.1). Taxonomy (NCBI): domain Bacteria; kingdom Pseudomonadati; phylum Pseudomonadota; class Alphaproteobacteria; order Rhodobacterales; family Paracoccaceae; genus Paracoccus; species Paracoccus sp. J39. Next base: position 13,728 of record NZ_JAEN01000012.1, read on the forward strand.
ATCAGCACGGCGGCCACCGACAGGTTATGCGCGGAAAGCTGGCCCAGCAGGGCATAGGGAATCAGCTTCACCGCATTGCAGATGGCAAAGAAGATCGTCGTGGTGCCGGCATAGGTCATCGGCGTCATGCGCAGCGGCTGGGCATAGACCTGATAGGGCGCCGCCCCGGAATGGGACACGAAGCTGGTATAGCCCGAGACCGTGCCCCAGAAACTGCCCGCGCCCCAGCGCGGCGGCCGGGCGCCGGCGCTGATGCGGCTGCGCAGCAATGCGTTCAGCGCGAAGGCCAGGCCGATCAGCCCGACGATCAGCCCGACCTGCGCGTCGTCGACATGATGCGCGGTCGCCCAGCCCAGGCCGATGCCGGCGATCGCCCCGGGCACCAGCGTCCGCAGCACCCGGCGGTCGAAATCGCGGCGAAAGGCGATCAGCCCGCCGATATCCGAGACGATATAGACCGGCAGCAGGATGCCCGCCGCCTGCACCGGCGACATGACCAGCGCCAGCAGCGGCACCGAGATGGTGCCGACCATCGACAGCCCGCCCTTGGCTAGCCCGATCGAAAAGGCGGCGATCACCGCCAGCACCCAGCCCAGCATCTCCATTCCGGCACGCCCTCCGCTTTGCCGGCCATGGAGTAATCCAGCCGCCCGGCCGCGGCAATGCACGGGCAGGCTTGTCCTGTTAGCGGTTGACAACGGCCGATTTCGCGCCGGTCCGACAGGCAAGGCTTGCGATTCTCATCCCGAGGGACTAGGCCACCGCGCGAACCCATCATGGAAATCGGAGGTTAACATGGCCCGACCCAAGATCGCACTCATCGGTGCGGGACAGATCGGCGGCACGCTGGCGCATCTGGCCGCGATGAAGGAACTGGGCGACGTCGTCCTGTTCGACATCGCCGAGGGCACCCCTCAGGGCAAGGCGCTGGACATCGCGCAATCGGGCCCGTCCGAGGGCTTCGACGCCAGCATGAAGGGCGCCAACGACTATGCCGACATCGCCGGCGCCGACGTCTGCATCGTCACCGCCGGCGTGCCGCGCAAGCCCGGCATGAGCCGCGACGACCTTCTGGGCATCAACCTCAAGGTCATGAAATCGGTGGGCGAGGGCATCAAGCAGCACGCCCCGAACGCCTTCGTGATCTGCATCACCAACCCGCTGGACGCGATGGTCTGGGCGCTGCGCGAATTCAGCGGCCTGCCGCATGAAAAGGTCGTCGGCATGGCCGGCGTGCTTGATTCGGCGCGCTTCCGTCACTTCCTGTCGCTGGAATTCGGCGTCTCGATGCGCGACGTCACCGCCTTCGTGCTGGGCGGCCATGGCGACACCATGGTGCCGCTGACCCGCTATTCGACCGTCGCCGGCATTCCGCTGCCCGACCTGGTCAAGATGGGCTGGACCACGCAGGAGAAGCTGGACGCCATCGTGCAGCGCACCCGCGACGGCGGCGCCGAGATCGTCGGCCTGCTGAAGACCGGCTCGGCCTTCTATGCGCCCGCCACCTCGGCCATCGAGATGGCGGAAGCCTATCTCAAGGACCAGAAGCGCGTGCTGCCCTGCGCCGCCTACGTGAAAGGCGCCTACGGGCTGGACGGGCTTTATGTCGGCGTGCCGACCGTGATCGGCGCCGGCGGCATCGAGAAGGTCGTCGACATCACGCTGAACGCCGAGGAACAGGCGATGTTCGACAAGTCGGTCGATGCGGTGAAGGGCCTTGTCCAGGCCTGCAAGGGCATCGAAAGCGCGCTGGCCTGATCGCCGCATCCGCGCCGTGAACGACCCCGCCGGCGACGGCGGGGTTTTTTCATGGCCGTCTTTCCACGGCCGGGACGCGAGGGGAAAAGGCGCCAGCGACCGGGCTTGCAGCGGCTCGCGCGCCCGGCGAGCCTCCGCGCAACCAGGGACCTTGGGATCTGTCAGGCCCCAAGGCAGAGGCCGCCCGCATCCCCTTGCAGGCGGCGGATTCCCGGGATGCTTGCGCGGCAAGGCGGCATTTGTGATCACAGCCTTGAAAACTGTGATCGCAAAACGCGAATTCCCGCCTGTTTTACGGATTTCGCCGATCATAGTGCTTTGGGGCGTGCGCGGAATGTGCCACAAGCCCGGCCAACCGACAACTGCGGGGAAGCACCATGAATATCCATGAATACCAGGCCAAGGCGTTGCTGCGCCATTATGGCGCGCCGGTCTCCGACGGGCGGGTGGTGATGAAGGCCGACGAGGCCAAGGCGGCGGCGGGGGAACTCGACGGTCCGCTCTGGGTCGTCAAGGCCCAGATCCATGCCGGCGGCCGTGGCAAGGGTCATTTCAAGGAGAAGGAAGCCGGCGAGAAGGGCGGCGTCCGGCTGGCGAAATCGGTCGAGGAGGCCGAGGAACTGACCCGCCAGATGCTGGGCCGCACCCTGGTCACCCACCAGACGGGCGAGATCGGCAAGCAGGTCAACCGCATCTATATCGAGGACGGCTCGGATATCGAGCGCGAGCTGTATCTGGCGCTGCTGGTCGATCGCGGCACCTCGCGCGTCAGCTTCGTCGCCTCGACCGAGGGCGGCATGGACATCGAGGAAGTCGCGGCCTCGACCCCGGAGAAGATCGTCAGCTTCAGCGTCGATCCGGCCTCGGGGCTTTCGGATTTCCACGGCCGCCGCGTGGCCTTCGCCCTGGGCCTCTCGGGCCCGCAGGTCAAGCAATGCGTCCAGCTGGTCAAGAACCTGTATCGCATGTTCATCGAGAAGGACATGGAGATGCTGGAGATCAACCCGCTGATCGTGATGAAGGACGGCAACCTCAAATGCCTCGACGCGAAGATGGGCTTCGACAACAACGCCCTCTATCGCCAGCCCGACGTGCTGGCGCTGCGCGACGAGACCGAGGAGGACCCGAAGGAACTGGCGGCCTCGAAGTTCGACCTGAACTACATCGCGCTGGACGGCGAGATCGGCTGCATGGTGAACGGCGCCGGCCTGGCGATGGCCACCATGGACATCATCAAGCTCTACGGTGCCGAGCCGGCGAACTTCCTTGACGTGGGCGGCGGCGCCTCCAAGGAAAAGGTCACCGAGGCGTTCAAGATCATCACCTCGGACCCGAACGTCAAAGGCATCCTGGTCAACATCTTCGGCGGCATCATGCGCTGCAACATCATCGCCGAGGGCATCATCGCCGCGGTGAAGGAAGTCGGGCTGCAGGTTCCGCTGGTCGTGCGTCTGGAAGGCACCAATGTCGAGCTGGGCAAGCAGATCGTCCGCGACTCGGGCCTGAACGTGATCCCGGCCGACGACCTGTCGGATGCGGCGCAGAAGATCGTGAAAGCGGTGAAAGGATAAGAAGATGGCCGTTCTCGTCAACAAAGACACCAAAGTCATCTGCCAGGGCATCACCGGCTCGCAAGGCACCTTCCACACCGAACAGGCGATCGCCTACGGCACGCAGATGGTCGGCGGCGTGACGCCCGGCAAGGGCGGCAGCGAACACCTGGGCCTGCCCGTGTTCAACAGCGTCCACGAGGCCGTGGCAAAGACCGGCGCCAATGCGACCGCGATCTATGTCCCGCCGCCCTTCGCGGCCGATTCGATCCTGGAAGCCATCGACGCCGAGATCCCGCTGATCGTCGCCATCACCGAGGGCATTCCGGTGCTCGACATGATGAAGGTCAAGCGCGCGCTGCAAGGCTCGAAATCGCTGCTGATCGGGCCGAACTGCCCCGGCATCATGACGCCCGACGAATGCAAGATCGGCATCATGCCGGGCAGCATCTTCAAGCGCGGCTCGGTCGGCGTCGTGTCGCGTTCCGGCACGCTGACCTATGAGGCGGTGAAACAGACCTCGGACGTCGGCCTCGGCCAGTCCTCGGCCGTCGGCATCGGCGGCGACCCGATCAAGGGCATGGAGCATATCGACGTGCTGCGCATGTTCCTGGACGACCCCGAGACCGAGTCGATCATCATGATCGGCGAGATCGGCGGTTCCGCCGAGGAAGAGGCCGCCGAATTCCTGGCCGAGCAGAAGCGCAAGGGCAAGTGGAAGCCGACCGCCGGCTTCATCGCCGGGCGCACCGCGCCGAAGGGCCGCCGCATGGGCCATGCCGGCGCCATCGTCTCGGGCGGCAAGGGCGACGCGGAATCGAAGATCGAGGCCATGAAATCGGCCGGGATCGTCGTTGCCGACAGCCCGGCGGGCCTGGGCGAGGCGGTGCTGAAGGCTCTCGGCCGGTAACGTCTTTGCAAGCTTTTTGACTTAGGCGTGGCCCCTGCCTACCTTCAGGGGGCCGCGCCAGACTTTACCAGCAGGTGCCAGATTGGACGTCCGCCGTCGCCAGATCGTCGCCAGAACCGCCGGGGCAGTGCCCTGCCCGGCCGACGGCCCTGCCCTGACCGTGCGGGGCGCGGCATGACCACGCAGCCCCCTCCGGCCGGCAAGCCCGCCCCCTCGCCCGATCCTTCGCCGGTCGCGGCGCGGAACTGGGCGCTCTGCGTCTCGACCTACAATCGCCGGCGGATGCTCTGCGACTGCGTTCGCGCCGCGCTGGCCTCGGACCAGCGGCCGGCGGAAATCGTCATCGTCGATGCCAGCGCCGACTGGCCGCTGAATCGCCGGAGCGTCGAGGCGGTGGTCGCCGAGGCCGGCGGCTGTCCCCTGACCTATGTGCCCGCCCTGCGCAAGTCGCTGACGGTGCAGCGCAACCAGGCCGTCGCGCTGGCCCGGGCCGACATCCTGTTCATGATCGACGACGACGCGCTGCTGCATCCCGACTGCGCCGGGCGGATCATGGCGCATTACCGCGCCGACAGCCGGGGCCGGATCGTCGCCATCTCGGCCCGCAACGCGCCCCGGACCCGCGACGCGGCCGGCGCGGCCGAGCTGAAGCGGACCAACCCCGCCGGCGGGCTGCTCGCGGACCGGGGGGGACCGGCGCGGCGCGGCATCGACTTCGTCCTGCGGCATCTGCTGATGATCCCCGCCGAGCAGCGTTTCCTGGCCTATGACCGCCCCGAACGGCGCTGGCAGGGCGATGCCACCCTGCCCGAGGGGCTGCTGCGCGTCGATTTCATCGTCGGCTTCGCGCTGACCCTGCGCCGCCACCTGGCGCTGCGCGAACCATTCGACGAGGGGCTGGTCGGCAGCTCGATCGCCGAGGATCTGGACGCCAGCTACCGCTTTGGCCGGCACGGCATCCTGGCCATCGCGCCGGATGCGCTGATCCACCATCTCGAAGCGGCGGCCGGCCGCGACCGGCGGCGGATCAACAGCGCGCTGGCGGTGCTGAACATCGCCTATTTCGTCCGCCGCAATTCCGAGCGGCAGGCCCGCGACCTGGCCCGCTACGCGCTGTGGTATCTGCGCATGGTGCTGGCCGAACTGCCCAAGGACATCGCCGGGGGCCGCTGGGACCTGCCGCAGCTGCGCGGCGCCCTGCTGGCCGGGCGCCACCTGCCCGCGCTGCTGCGCCAGCCGCGCGCCGGGCTGCCGGCATGGTATCAGACCCTTCAGACACGGCTGATGACCGGGGCTTCGCCCGGTCCTGGCCAGAACAATGCGACCGCCCCCGACCCGGGCGCGAACGGATAGGATTTCCCGGAGGCAAGCCAATGAACGATCAATCCCCCAATTCGGCCTTCCACGATTCAAGCTTCCTGCAGGGCCATAACGCGGCCTATGTAGAGCAACTTTACGGCCAGTGGGCCCAGAACCCGGCGGCGGTCGATCAGGCCTGGGACGCCTTCTTCCGCAGCCTGGGCGACGAAGAGGCCGTGGTCACCCGCGAGGCCAAGGGCGCCAGCTGGCGCCGCGCCGACTGGCCGCCGGTGCCCTCGGACGACACCACCGCGGCGCTGACCGGCGAATGGCCGATGCTGCCCAAGGCCGAGGCCAAGGCGGCGCTGGACAAGATCGCCGCCAAGGCCGGGGAAAAGGGCGTCAGCCTGTCGGACGACCAGCTGAAGCGCGCGGTTCTGGACAGCGTCCGCGCCATCATGCTGATCCGCGCCTTCCGCATCCGCGGCCATCTCTATGCCGATCTGGACCCGCTGGGGATGCGCGACATCCCCGACCATGGCGAGCTGAAGCCCGAAACCTACGGCTTCACCGAGGCCGACCTGGACCGGCCGATCTTCATCGACAACGTGCTCGGCCTGCAGATCGCCACGATCCGCCAGATCGTGGATCTGATGAAGCGCACCTATTGCGGCACCTTCGCGCTGCAGTTCATGCATATCTCGAACCCCGAGGAAGCCGCCTGGCTGAAGGAGCGCATCGAGGGCTACGGCAAAGAGATCGCCTTCACCCGCGAAGGCCGCCGCGCCATCCTCAACAAGCTGGTCGAGGCCGAGGGCTTTGAAAAGTTCCTGCATGTCAAATACATGGGCACCAAGCGCTTTGGCCTTGACGGCGGCGAGGCGCTGATCCCGGCCATGGAGCAGATCATCAAGCGCGGCGGCGCGCTTGGGGTCAAGGACGTGGTGATCGGCATGCCGCATCGCGGCCGCCTGTCGGTGCTGGCCAATGTCATGGGCAAGCCCTACCGCGCCATTTTCCACGAATTCCAGGGCGGCAGCTACAAGCCCGACGACGTGGACGGCTCGGGCGACGTGAAATACCACCTCGGCGCCTCTTCGGACCGCACCTTCGACGACAATACCGTGCACCTGTCGCTGACCGCGAACCCCTCGCACCTGGAAGCCGTGAACCCGGTGGTGCTGGGCAAGGTCCGCGCCAAGCAGGACCAGCTTTCCGACCAGACCCACCGCACGGCGGTGCTGCCGATCCTGCTGCATGGCGACGCGGCCTTCGCCGGCCAGGGCATCGTGGCGGAATGCTTCCAGCTGTCCGGCATTCGCGGCCACCGCACCGGCGGCACCATCCATATCGTGGTGAACAACCAGATCGGCTTCACCACGGCGCCGCATTTCAGCCGCACCTCGCCCTATCCGACCGACATCGCGCTGATGGTCGAGGCGCCGATCTTCCACGTCAACGGCGACGACCCCGAGGCGGTGGTGCATGCCGCCCGCGTGGCGACCGAGTTCCGGCAGAAGTTCCACAAGGACGTGGTCATCGACATCTTCTGCTATCGCCGCTTCGGCCATAACGAGGGCGACGAGCCCATGTTCACCAACCCGGCGATGTACAAGGCGATCAAGGGCCACAAGACCACGCTGCAGCTCTATACCGACCGCCTGGTCGCCGACGGCCTGGTGCCCGAGGGCGAGATCGAGGAGATGAAGGCCGCCTTCCAGTCGCATCTGAACGAGGAGTTCGAGATCGGCAAGAACTTCAAGCCGAACAAGGCGGACTGGCTGGACGGCAAATGGTCGGGCATCGAGGCCGAACATGCCGAGGAAAACCTGGGCCAGACCGGCATTTCGGCCGAGACCATGGCCGAGATCGGCGGCGCGCTGACCCGGGTGCCCGAGGGCTTCGACCTGCACAAGACCGTGGGCCGGCTGCTGGAATCCAAGAAGCAGATGTTCGAGACCGGCAAGGGCTTCGACTGGGCCACGGGCGAAGCGCTGGCCTTCGGCTCGCTGCTGGTGGAGGGGCATCCGGTGCGCCTGGCCGGCCAGGACTCGACCCGCGGCACCTTCTCGCAGCGCCATTCCGCCTTCGTGGATCAGGCCACCGAAGAGCGCCACTACCCGCTGAACCATATCCGCGGCGGGCAGGCGCGCTACGAGGTCATCGATTCGATGCTGTCGGAATATGCGGTGCTGGGCTTCGAATACGGCTATTCGCTGGCCGAGCCGAACAGCCTGGTCATGTGGGAGGCCCAGTTCGGCGATTTCGCCAACGGCGCCCAGATCATGTTCGACCAGTTCATCACCTCGGGCGAGAAGAAATGGCTGCGCATGTCCGGCCTGGTGATGCTGATGCCGCACGGCTATGAGGGCCAGGGCCCCGAGCACAGCTCGGCGCGGCTGGAACGCTGGCTGCAGATGTGCGCCGAGGACAACTGGATCGTGGCCAACTGCACGACTCCGGCGAACTATTTCCATATCCTGCGCCGGCAGCTGAAGCGCCCCTTCCGCAAGCCGCTGGTGCTGATGACGCCGAAATCGCTGCTGCGCCACCCGCTGGCGGTCTCGACGGCGGACGAGTTCCAGACCGGCTCGACCTTCAACCGGGTGCTGGCGGACGATGCCGACCGCGGCAAGTCCGAGTTCAGGCTGGTGCCGGACGACAAGATCCGCCGCGTGGTGATCTGCTCGGGCAAGGTCTATTACGACCTCGCGCAGGCCCGCGACGCGGCCGGCGCCGAGGATGTCTATATCCTGCGGCTGGAGCAGTTCTATCCCTTCCCGGCCCAGACCATGTCCAAGGAGCTGGAACGCTTCAAGGACGCCGAGATCGTCTGGTGCCAGGAGGAACCCAAGAACCAGGGCGGCTGGACCTTCGTCGAGCCCAATATCGAATGGGTGCTGTCGCGCATCGGCGCCAAGCATGGCCGTCCGCGCTATGTCGGCCGCCATGCCGCGGCCTCGCCGGCCACCGGGCTTGCCTCGCGCCACAAGGCCGAGCAAGAGGCCCTGGTCCACGAAGCCATCACCATCGGGTCCTGACATGGCAGTGGAACTGCGCGTCCCCACGCTTGGGGAATCGGTATCCGAGGCGACGGTGGCCACCTGGTTCAAGAAACCGGGCGACCGCGTCGCCGTGGATGAAATGCTGTGCGAGCTGGAAACCGACAAGGTGACGGTCGAGGTGCCCTCGCCCGTTGCCGGAAAACTGGCCGAGATCGTCGCCCCCGAGGGCACGGTGGTCGCGCCCAATGCGCTGCTCGCGCAGATCATGGAACAGGGCGATGCCGGCCCGGAAGAAATGTTGCCCAAGGCTGATGCGGGCACGAAGGCTCAGGAAGGACAGAGGAAGATGAGCGGAAAATCCGTCGATGTGATGGTGCCCACCCTGGGCGAAAGCGTGACCGAAGCCACGGTGGCGACCTGGTTCAAGAAGGTCGGCGACAGCGTCGCGCAGGACGAGATGCTGTGCGAGCTCGAGACCGACAAGGTCTCGGTCGAGGTTCCCGCCCCGGCGGCGGGCGTCCTGGCCGAGATCCTGGCCCCCGAGGGCGCGACGGTCGAGGCCAGCGCCCGGCTGGCGATCATCACCGAGGGCGCGGCCGGCGCCGCATCGGCACCCAAGGCCGAAGCGCCTGCCGCGGCCGCGGCCGCCGTGCAGTCGCCGGGCGCCGGTCCGGAAACGCCCGCCGCCCGCAAGGATGTCGAGGACGCGCCCTCGGCCAAGAAGGCCATGGCCGAGGCCGGCGTCAGCCGCGACGCCGTGACCGGCACCGGCCGCGACGGAAGGGTGATGAAAGAGGACGTGGCCCGCGCCGCCGCGGCCCCGGCGCCTGCCGCCTCGCCCGCCCCTGCCCCGGCCCAGGCCCCGCGCGCGCCCAGCTCGGCCGACGACGCGGCGCGCGAGGAGCGGGTCAAGATGACCCGCCTGCGCGCCACCATCGCCCGCCGCCTGAAGGATGCGCAGAACACCGCCGCGATGCTGACCACCTATAACGAGGTGGACATGAAGGGCATCATGGACCTGCGCAACACCTACAAGGACCAGTTCGAGAAGAAGCACAAGGTCAAGCTGGGCTTCATGTCCTTCTTCGTGAAGGCCTGCTGCCACGCGCTGAAGGAGGTGCCCGAGGTCAATGCCGAGATCGACGGCGGCGACATCGTCTACAAGAACTTCGTCCACATGGGCGTGGCGGTCGGCACCCCGACCGGCCTGGTGGTCCCGGTGGTGCGCGACGCCGACCAGAAGAGCTTCGCCCAGATCGAGAAGGAGATCGCCGAGCTGGGGCTGCGCGCCCGCGACGGCAAGCTGACCATGGCCGAGATGCAGGGCGGCACCTTCACCATCTCGAACGGCGGCGTCTACGGCTCGCTGATGTCCTCGCCGATCCTGAACCCGCCGCAATCGGGGATCCTCGGCATGCACAAGATCCAGGAGCGGCCGGTCGTCGTCGATGGCCAGATCACCATCCGCCCGATGATGTATCTGGCGCTGAGCTACGACCACCGCATCGTGGACGGCAAGGGCGCCGTGACCTTCCTCGTGCGCGTCAAGGAGGCGCTGGAGGATCCGCGCCGCCTGCTGATGGATCTTTGATCGCTTTGGGGCGCGGCTTCGGCCGCCCCCTTCCTCATTGCCGGGTTCCATGTCGCCGTCCCCTGCCATCGCCACCCCGATCCGCCGCGTCGCGCCGGTCCCGCCTCCCGCGCGGAGTGCGGCGCATGGCTGAGGACGCGGCGACCCTCCCGGCCGGATCGGTCTTCCTTGGCCCGGCGCTGCCCCCCGGTCCCGCCACCGCGCAGGCCGAGGCCATGCGGCGCACCCATCCGCAGGACTTTCCCACCGCCGATGCGGCGGCGCAGTTCCTGCGCAGCATCCACATGCCCGCCAGCCTGCGCTGGGCCTTCCTGAACAACGGCAAATCCGGCACCAGCTCGGCCCGGCGCCTGTTGTTCCGGCTGGAATTCGGGGCTCCCCTGACCGCGGAATGGGACGTGCCCGGCGACATCAATTCCGACGCGGTCGTGCATCACCTGCAGGGGCCGGCCGGCATCCTGCGCCCGGCCCTCGCCATTCCCGAAGCCGCCGCGCGGCTGGCGGCGGCGCTGCGGATCACCACGGTCCGCCATCCGCTGGACCGCGCGCTTTCGGCCTTCGACCATCTCTGCCGCTCGCATGAGCTGCGCCATGGCTGGTTCGCGGCGGACCGGCTGCGCATGAACGCCCTGGTCGGCTTCGACTGGTCCCGGCATCCCCGCACGGAACAGGGCTTCGCGCGGTTTCTGGACTATGTGGCCTGCATCCGCGCCCAGGCCGGCGCCGCCGCGGTCGACCCGCATTGGCGCCCGCAGATCGAGAACGTCCGGCCCGCGCTGTTCCGCCCCGACCTAGTCGGGCGGGTCGAGGACATGCCGGGCTTTTTCGCCGCACTCGCCGCGCGGCTGGATCGCCCGCTGCCGGGGGATGCCGCCGACACCGCCTCGAACCGGCAGCATCATCGCAGCGACCGCGCCGCCCTGCTGAGCGCCGGGAACCGGGCGGCCATCCGGGCGCTCTATGCCGCCGATTTCGATTGGCTGGGCTATGATCCGGGGGATCGCTGATGCGTCTTTTCCCCCTTCCCGGCCGGCGCGGCGCGGCTCAAGGCAACCCAGGCAGCGGCCGTTCCGTTGAACGGCAGGTCGAAACTTGTCCCCGGCAGGGCGGCAAAAAGCTGAAAGGACTGAAGCCATGCAGATGATCGCGCATTACACCGTCGCGGGTTACGCCGCCTTCAAGACCGCTTTCGACGCCGATGCCGAGGATCGCGGCAATAACGGCCTGTCGCTGCTGCAGCTCTGGCGCGAAAGCGACCAGAGCGCTTGGGCGCTGTTCCAGGTGCAGGACGCCGCGGCCGCCAAGGCCTATCTGGAGGGCGCGGCGGGGGTCTTCAACAGCCAGGCCGGCGTCTCGGCCTCCGCGTTCCATTTCGTCGAGACCGCCTGATGGCGGCCGAGACCACCGCGCTGGCGCTGGCGGCCTTGCTGCAGGCCGTGCAGATCGGCCTGGCCGCCGCCTCGATGAACCGCGACGTCGGCGCGAAATGGAACGCCAGCCCGCGCGACCGGCAGCCGGAATTCTCGGCCCTGACCGGGCGGCTGCGCCGCGCGGTGGACAACCATTTCGAGGGGCTGATCCTGTTCACCATCGCCGTGCTTCTGGTGGTGCTGGGCGATGCCGGCTCGCCCCTGACCGTGCTTTGCGCCTGGACCTATCTGCTGGCCCGGCTGCTCTACATCCCCGCCTATGCCTTTGGCTGGTCGCCCTGGCGCTCGGTCATCTGGGCGGCGGGGTTCGTCGCCACGCTGGCGATGATCCTGACCGCTTTGTTCACCTGACTCGAATGGCGGCGCCGAAGGCGCGCCGCGAACTGCAAGGAGACCCGAATGTCCACCTATGACCTGATCGTGATCGGCGCCGGACCCGGCGGCTATGTCTGCGCGATCCGCGCCGCCCAGCTGGGGCTGAAGGTCGCCTGCGTCGAGGGGCGCGAGACCCTGGGCGGCACCTGCCTGAACGTCGGCTGCATCCCCTCGAAGGCGCTTTTGCATGCCAGCCACATGCTGCACGAGACGCATGAGAATTTCGAGAAGATGGGCCTGGTCGGCGCCGCGCCGAAGGTCGACTGGCAGAAGATGCAGGGCTACAAGGCCGAGACGGTCGGCGGCAACACCAAGGGCATCGAGTTCCTGTTCAAGAAGAACAAGATCGACTGGCTGAAGGGCTGGGCAAGCATCGAGGCGCCCGGCAAGGTCAAGGTCGGCGACACCGTCCACGAGACGAAGAACATCGTCATCGCCACCGGCTCGGAACCGGCCAGCCTGAAGGGGGTCGAGGTCGACAACGCGGCCGGCATCGTCGTCGATTCGACCGGCGCCCTGTCGCTGCCGAAGATCCCCAAGTCGATGGTGGTGATCGGCGCCGGGGTGATCGGGCTGGAGCTGGGCTCGGTCTATGCCCGGCTGGGCGCCGAGGTGACGGTGGTCGAGTTCCTGGACGCCATCACCCCCGGCATGGACGGCGAGGTGCAAAAGCAGTTCCAGCGCATCCTGGCGAAACAGGGGCTGAAATTCGTCCTGGGCGCCGCCGTGTCCGAGGTCGAGGTCGAGAAGGGCAAGGCCGAGGTCAAATACAAGCTGCGCAAGGACGACAGCGAGCATGAGATCAAGGCCGAATGCGTGCTGGTCGCCACCGGCCGCCGCCCCTATCTCGCCGGGCTGGGCCTCGACAAGCTCGGCGTCGCGCTGACCGATCGCGGCTTCGTCCAGATCGATCAGCATTGGCAGACCAGCGTCAAGGGCATCTACGCCATCGGCGACGCGGTGCCCGGCCCGATGCTGGCCCACAAGGCCGAGGACGAGGGCATGGCGGTGGCCGAAGTCATCGCCGGCAAGCATGGCCATGTGAACTATGACGTCATCCCCGGCGTGATCTATACCACGCCGGAGGTCGCCTCGGTCGGCCTGACCGAAGAGGCCGCGAAGGAAAGCGGCCGCAAGGTCAAGGTCGGCAAGTTCCCCTTCATGGGCAATGCCCGCGCCAAGGCCCTGTTCCAGGCCGAGGGCTTCGTCAAGCTGATCGCCGATGCGGAAACCGACCGGGTCCTGGGCTGCCACATCATCGGCCCGAATGCCGGCGAGATGATCCACGAGATCTGCGTGGCGATGGAATTCGGCGCAGCGGCCCAGGACATCGCCCTGACCTGCCATGCGCATCCGACCTGCTCGGAAGCGGTGCGCGAGGCAGCGCTGGCCTGCGGCGACGGCGCAATTCACGCCTGATCGGCGGAACTTCACCGAAACCGCCGCCGCGCTGCGGCAATAATCCGCCGATGGGCCGCCCCGAACCGGGCGGCCCTTTCTTTTGCATTCCCCGACTCCGGCGGCTGTGGCTAATCCTTCGGGCAATGAAAAGCCAAGGGGCAGTCATGAAATCCATTATCGCACTGTTGGCGCTGAGCGGCGTTCTGGCTGTCAGCGCCTGCGGCGACAATCGGGTCGATCCCGACCGCCGCTATCTGGTCGAACCCCGCGCCTCGGCGGCCCAGGTCGCTGCGCTGCACCCGAACGAGACGCCGGAGCTGCGCCGGCTCATCCACAAATATGCCGCGGAATACGATGTGCCCGTCGATCTGGTGCAGCGCGTCATCATCCGCGAATCGACCCATCGGCCCGGCGCCCGCAACGGCCCCTATTACGGTCTGATGCAGATCCTACCCGCCACCGCGCGCGGCATGGGCTATCGCGGCTCGCCCGCCGGGCTGCTGGATGCCGAGACGAACCTGAAATACGGCGTCAAATACCTGCGCGGCGCCTATATGGTCGCCGACGGCAACAAGGATGCCGCGGTGAAATGGTATGCCCGCGGCTATTACTACGAGGCCAAGCGCAAAGGCCTGCTGGAAGCCACCGGCCTGCGCTAAGGCGAGGGACAGCGGATCGCGGGGGCGGCCTTCGGGCCGCCCTTTGCATTACAGCTTGCGGTTGTAGCGGATGAAGGGCGACTTCTGGCCAACCCGGTCGTAGAGCATGCGGCCGGGATAGTTGTCCTCGGCCGTCAGCCAATAGACGGCGGGAACGCCGGCCCGGTCGGCCTCGGCATAGACGGCCTCGATCAGGGCGCGGGCGATGCCGCGGCCGCGCGCCTCGGGTGCGGTGAACAGGTCCTGCAGATAGCAGACCCCTTCGTCGCGCCACAGGTTCGGGTGAAAGACGTAATGCGTCAGCCCCAGCAGCCGCCCGTCCGACTCGGCCACCAGCCCGTGGAAGTCGCGCGGATCGCGCGCCATCAGCCGGGCAAAGGCGCGGTCGTAAAAGGACGGCGGCCGGTCGTCGAAGCCGTAAAAGGCCTGATACCCCTCGTAGAGCCGCTGCCAGCCCTTGCGATCCTCGGGGCGAAGCGCGCGGATCATCGCTGCCGCCCTCAGCGTTGACGGCGGGCCATGAAGGCCAGCCGCTCGAACAGCGCCACGTCCTGTTCGTTTTTCAGAAGCGCGCCGTGCAGCCGGGGCAGCATCTCGCCCGCCGGGCGCTTCAGGTCCTCGGGCGACAGGTCCTCGGCCAGGATCAGCTTGAGCCAGTCCAGAAGCTCGCTGGTCGAGGGCTTCTTCTTCAGCCCCTGCACCTCGCGCAGTTCCAGGAACTGGCTCAGCGCCTCGTCCAGGATGCGGCGCTTGAGGCCGGGATAATGCACCTCGACGATGCGCTTCAGCGTCTCGGCGTCGGGAAAGCGGATATAGTGGAAGAAGCAGCGGCGCAGGAAGGCGTCCGGCAGCTCCTTCTCGTTGTTCGAGGTGATGATGACCACCGGCCGGTGCCGGGCCACCACCGTCTCGCCGGTCTCGTAGACATGGAACTCCATGCGGTCGAGTTCCTGCAGCAGGTCGTTCGGGAACTCGATGTCGGCCTTGTCGATCTCGTCGATCAGCAGCACGACCTTGCCCGGCGCCTCGAAAGCCTGCCACAGCTTGCCCTTGCGAATGTAGTTCGCGATATCGTGAACCCGCGCATCGCCCAGCTGGCTGTCGCGCAGCCGCGACACGGCATCGTATTCGTAAAGCCCCTGCTGCGCGCGGGTGGTCGATTTCACGTTCCATTCGACGATGGGCAGGTCCAGGCTTGCGGCAACCTGCCGCGCCAGCTCGGTCTTGCCGGTGCCCGGCTCGCCCTTGACCAGCAGGGGGCGTTCCAGCGTGATCGCCGCGTTCACGGCCATCGCCAGATCCGCGGGCGCCACATAGGTTTCGGTCGAGGAAAACTGCATCCGCCTGTCCTTTGCGCAATCTGCGCGACCCTAGCCAGCAGCCGCCGGCTTCGCAAGCCGCGGGCGAAACCTGTCGGAATGGCCTAGTGACAATTGGTCTGCCATACTTTAAGGGGGCCGCAAGGATCGGGCATCCAGTCGCCCGGCTCCCGGAGGAACGATGAAAGCCCAGACCTTTCTGCCCGAAGATTATCGCCCCGCCGAAGACGAACCTTTCATGAACGAGCGGCAACTCGAATATTTCCGCCGCAAGCTGATCGCATGGAAGCAGGAGCTGCTCGACCAGTCCGCCGAGACATTGGAAGGTCTGCAGGACAGCGCCCGCAACGTGCCCGACCTGGCCGACCGCGCCTCCGAGGAAACCGACCGCTCGCTGGAGCTGCGCACCCGCGACCGCCAGCGCAAGCTGGTCGCCAAGATCGACGCGGCCCTGCGCCGCATCGAGACCGGCGAATACGGCTATTGCGAAATGACCGGAGAGCCGATCAGCCTCAAGCGGCTGGACGCGCGGCCCATCGCCACCATGACGCTGGAGGCGCAGGAGCGCCACGAGCGGCGCGAGCGCGTGCATCGCGACGACTGAGCCCGCAGCCGCCCCGGCCTCGCAACCCGAGGGAGCAAGCATGCCGGAGACAAGCCTGAAACCCGTGATGATCCTGTTCCTGGACAGGTTCGCGGATTGGGAAACCCCGCTGATCTCCGGTATCGGCGGGGATTTCTACGGTCTGAGGGTCCGCCACGTCACGCCGGGCGGCGGCACGGTCCGCTCGATGGGCGGGCTGACGGTGACCGGGCTCGAGGATGCGGTGCCGCGCGAGGACGAGGTGATCGTGCTTTGCGGCGGCGAAAGCTGGACGGGCGAAGCGCCCCCCGACCTGGCCGAGATGCTGCGCGCGGCACATGGCCGCGGCCAGACCGTCGCCGGGATCTGCGCCGGCACCCTGGCGCTCGGCCGCGCCGGGCTTCTGGACGGGCGCGACCACACCTCGAACGGGCTCGATTTCCTGCGCCACTGGCTGCCCGGCTATGACGCGGCCGACCATTACCGCGACCTGCCGCATGCCGTGGCCGATGGCGGCATCATCACCGCGCCCGGCACCGCGCCCGTGACCTTCGCCGCCGAGGTGCTGCGCGCCGCCGGCCTGCCGCAGGACAGGCTGGACGAATTCCTTGCCATCGCCAGCGCCGAGGTGCGCCGCTGACCCGGCCCCCCGTCACCATCATCGGCGCCGGCATCGCCGGCCTGACCGCCGCCTGCGCGCTGGCGCAGCGCGGCTTTGCCGTGACGGTGCTGGAACGCGCCGGCGCTCTGCGTGAGGTCGGCGCGGGCCTGCAGATCTCGCCCAACGCGGTGCGGGTGATCGAGGCGCTGGGGCTGTGGCCGCGCTTCCGGGCGATCTCGGTGCCCTCGCAACGGGTCGAGCTGCGCGATTCCGCCGGCCGGCCGGTCGCGGTGCTGGACCTGGCCCGATACCGCCCGCAGGACCGTTTCCGCCTTGTCCACCGCGCCCGGCTGGTCGCGCTGCTGGAACAGGCGGCACGCGAGGCCGGCGCCCGGATCGAGCTGGGCCATGACGTGACCGACCTGCCCGAGGTGCCGCTGCTGATCGGCGCCGACGGGGTGAAAAGCCGCCTGCGCCCGGCGCTGAACGGCGCCGAGGCCCCCTTCTTCACCGGCCAGACCGCCTGGCGGGCGCTGATCCCGGCCGAAGCCGATGCCGCGCCGGCGGCGCAGGTCTTCATGGGGCCGGGCCGGCATCTGGTCAGCTATCCGCTGGGCCAGGGCCAGCGCAATATCGTCGCCGTGGTCGAACGTCCCGACTGGCACGAGGAAGGCTGGTCGATCCCCGGCGATCCGGCCGAGCTGCGCGCCGCCTTCGCCCGCTTCGGCGGCCCGGTGCCCGGCTGGCTGGAACGGGTCGAGCGGGTCGGCATCTGGGGCCTCTTCCGCCACCCTGTCGCCGCGCATTGGCAGGACGGCAAACGGGCGCTGATCGGCGACGCCGCGCATCCGACCCTGCCCTTCATGGCCCAGGGCGCGGTCATGGCGATCGAGGATGCCTGGGTGCTGGCCGCCTGCCTCGATGCCGGCACGGATCAGGAAACCGCGCTGGCGCGCTTCCAGTCCCTGCGCCAGCCGCGCTGCCAGCGCATCGTCGAGGCGGCGAATGCCAATGCCCGCAACTACCACCTGCGCGGCCCGACCCGCGCCGTCGCCCATGCCGGGCTGCGCGCCGTCTCGCGCCTCGCCCCGGCCCGGCTGATCGAGCGTTTCGCCTGGCTCTACGATTACGACCCGACGGCGGTCTGACGCCGCGCCTGCACTTCTCTGTTTCCCAAATACCCATGCCAAGGCCGCCACCGGCACGGCCCGCGCAGACGGTCAGGCCGCCCGCTCCACCGCCGCGACGATACCCTCCACGACCTCGCGCAGCACGGTCTCGTCCTCGGCCTCGGCCATGACCCGGATCAGGGGCTCCGTGCCGGACTTGCGGATCAGCACCCGGCCGCAGCCGTCCAGCCGCGCCTCGGCCCGGGCGATCTCGGCCTTGACCGCCTCGACCGACAGCGGATCGGCGCCGGCGGCATAGCGCACGTTCTTCAGCAGCTGCGGCACCGGCTCGAACTGCGCCACCAGCTCCGAGGCCGGCCGGTCGCTATCCGACAGCGCCGCCAGGAATTGCAGGCTGGCGATCAGCCCGTCGCCGGTAGTGGCGTAATCGGTCATCACGATATGGCCCGACTGCTCGCCCCCCAGGTTGAAGCCCGCGCCGCGCATCCGCTCGACCACGTAGCGGTCGCCGACGGCAGTGCGCTCCAGCCGCAGCCCGCGGCCCTGCAGAAAGCGTTCGAGCCCGAGGTTCGACATCACCGTCGCCACCAGCGCCCCGCCGCGCAGCCGGCCCTGCGCCGCCCAGCGGTCGGCCAGCAGCGCCATGATCTGGTCGCCATCCGCCACCTGCCCCTTTTCGTCCACGATCATCACCCGGTCGGCATCGCCGTCCAGGCTGATGCCCATGTCGGCGCCGTGCTCCAGCACCGCGCGGGCGCAGGCTTCGGGATGGGTCGAGCCGAGGCCGTCATTGATGTTGTGGCCGTTCGGGGAAACCCCCAGCGGGATCACCTCGGCGCCCAGTTCCCACAGCACGTCCGGCGCGGCGCGATAGGCGGCGCCGTTGGCGCAGTCCACCACCACCTTCAGCCCGTCCAGCCGGTGCCCGGCCGGGAAGGTGGTCTTGGCATATTCGACATAGCGGCCGCGCCCGTCATCGATGCGCTTGGCGCGGCCGATGTTCTGCGGCTGGGCCGGAATGATCTCGCCCGCCACGATGCTCTCGATCTCGGCCTCGGCCTCGTCCGAAAGCTTGAAGCCGTCGGGACCGAAGAACTTGATGCCGTTGTCCTGCGCCGGGTTGTGGCTGGCCGAGATCATGATGCCCACATCCGCCCGCATCGAGCGGGTGAGATAGCCCACCGCCGGCGTCGGCACCGGACCCAGCAGCAGCACGTTCATGCCTGTCGAGGTCAGCCCGGCGGTCAGCGCGTTCTCCAGCATATAGCCGGACAGGCGGGTGTCCTTGCCGATGACGACGCGGTGGTGATCCTCGCCGTTGCGGCGGAAATAGCGGCCGGCGGCGGCGCCCAGGCGCAGCGCCATCTCGGCCGTCATCGGATGGGTATTGGCGCGGCCCCGGACGCCGTCGGTGCCGAAAAGTTTCCTGCTCATCTTGCCCCGCTCAACTCGTTTCTGTGGTCACGGCCCGCCAGAGGGCGAGGCCCTGCCGTGTTTCCGCCACGTCATGGACGCGGTGGATCTGTATGCCCTGCGCGATCCCCGCCAGCGTCACCGCCAGCGTGCCCGCCACCCGGTCCGCCGGATGCTCGGCCCCGCCGAGGCTGCCGATGAACCGCTTGCGCGAAACCCCCAGCAGCACGGCGCAGCCCAGCCCGTGATAGACCGAGATCCGCCGCAGGATCGCCAGATTATGCGCCTGCGTCTTGCCGAAACCAATGCCCGGATCGATCACGATCCTGTCGCGGGGAATGCCCGCCGCCTCGGCCCGGGCGATGCGCTCGGCCAGCGCGTCATAGACGTCCAGCAGCACGTCGCCATAGGTCGGATTATCCTGCATCGTCTCGGGGATGCCCTGGGCGTGCATCAGGCAGACCGGCACGCCCGCCGCCGCGACCGTCGCCGCCATGGCCGGATCGAAATCGAAGCCCGAAACGTCGTTGACCAGCCCCGCGCCCGCCGCGATGGCGACCCGCGCCACCTCGGCCTTGCGGGTGTCGATCGACACCGCCGCCAGTGCGCGACCCGCGGCGATGGCGGGGGTAACGCGGGCGATCTCTTCGGCCACCGGCACCTCGCGGGCGCCCGGCCGGGTCGATTCGCCGCCGATATCGAGGATCTCGGCCCCCTGCCCGGCCAGCAGCCGCGCCTGCGCCGCCCCATCATAGGCCCCGCCATCCGAGAAGCTGTCGGGCGTGGCGTTGACGATGCCCATGATGCGCGGGCGATCCATGGTCAGGCCCAGCAGCGGCGCGCGCGGCGCGGTCAGCGCGGCCAGCACCGCCTCGGGGGCGGCGTCCACCACGCGCGGCGGCTCGCCGCGCCGCAGAAGCTCGAATTGCGAGAAGCGCAGCCAGCCGCCGGCCAGTCGCCAGCGGCCCGTCTCGCAAGGGATGGGGCGGAAATAATCGGTCATGCTCCGGTCTCTACGCCGGCCGGCTGCCGATTCAAGCGCGAAGATCAGATACGCCCGGTCGGAATGCGAAAACCCGCCGGCACGGCCGGCTCCGCCGCATCCTGGGGTAGAGCCCAGTCCAGCCGGCTCGCCCCCAGCCGCTCGGCCAGCCACAGCGCCAGCGCCTGCGGTTCGGGTGCCAGCCCGGCCACGTCGCGCACCATGCGGGCCGGGGCCCAGACCACGGCGCGGCCCTCGCTCGCCGCCCAGTCCAACTCGGTGCGGCTGTCGGCGACGGTCAGGCCCAGGTGGCCGGCCAGGGCCCAGGCGGCCTGGTCCAGCGCCAGCAGCTCGATCTCGCGCGCATTGCCGCCCTGCGGCAGGGGCAGGCGCGGGGCGTCCGGGACCAGCGCCACCGCGCCTTCGGGCAGCGCCATGTCGCGGCCGTGAAAGACCACCCGGATCGGCGCGGCGACGTCGTCGGCCTCGACCCGCGCCTGGCGGCGCACCAGCGTCACGCCCAGGGCGCCGGGGATGCGGTCCAGCTTCTCGACCGTGACCGAGACCTGTGCGGCGCGCGGATGGGCGAGGATCTGCGCGGCGATTTTCTCGGCCAGCGTTTCCAGCAGGTCGTAGCGGCGATCCGCCAGCCCGGCCGCCACGGCGCCGGTCAGGATGTCATAGCTGAGGATCCGGTCCACCTCGTCGTTCACGCCGACGACATGGGTCGCCAGCTCGACATCGATGTTGAAGCGCAGCCGCTGCGGATGCCCACGCTCGGTCTGGAACGCGCCGATCTCGGCCGAAAGGATGTAATCGCGCAGGTGGATACGGTCAGGCTGGTCCATACCGCCCGTGTTTTCAGGAAAACGGCCCCGCCGCAAGAGACGGGACCGCGGAATCCACAGAAGGAATGCGTCAGCCCGCGGGCTCAGTTCGCGGCCAGCCGGCGATCCGAGCGATAGAAGGTATGGCTGCCGATGCGGGTCGTGCGCTCGAAACGCTTGGCCCAGGAGGGGCTGACGCCCCGGGCATGGAAATAGGTCGCGCCGTTGGTCAGCGTGCGCGGCGCACCGGCCAGCGCCGCCATGGCGACCTTCTGCACCCGGGCATAGGTGCCCTTTTCGCGGATGCGGGCGTTCTTGTTATAGGTGAACTGGCCGCGCTGGTTCACCACGCCGCAGACGGTCTTGGGGAAACGCGGGTGATCGACGCGGTTCAGGATCACCTCGGCCACGGCCTTCTGGCCTTGGACGCCTTCGCCGCGCGCCTCGAAATACAGCGCCTCGGCCAGGCATTGCAGGTCGGTGGGGTTGATCTGCACGGCGGCCTGACGGGCGCGGCCGGTCTTGGTTTCATAGGCGACCTGGTGCTGCCCATCGGCAAGGGCCGGAACGGTTGCGACAGGGGAAAAGGCGACAGCCACACACACGGAAACGCGCGCCAGCCATGACTTGCTAATCGACATGTTGGTCCTGTTTTCGGTCCGGGTCCGGCCCGGTCTGTTTCGTCGGAAGGGCCGCCCCGAGGTTCCCTCGCGGGCGGCGGTCTGGCGTTAAAGGCCCGAAACAGGACGCCCCTATCCAGCCCACATGGGCGTGAGCGGCGCGATTCGCTTGATTTTAAATGATTTTGGCGGAAACCCGCCGACGACAAAAAGGTTAACGGGCAGATTCCGGCCAAAACCGGCCGGGGCTAGGACCCGAACCAGGTCTGGGATTCCGTCTCTTCCCGCGCCATGAGAATCGATTCCTGCGCTGCAGCAAGGCGCGCCACCGGCACCCGGAAGGGCGAGCAGGAGACATAGTTCACCCCGGCCCGCAGGCAGAAGGCGATGGATTCCGGATTGCCGCCATGCTCGCCGCAGACCGAAATAGTGATGTCGGGCTTGTGGCTGCGGGCGCGCTCGGCACCGATGGCCACCAGTTCGCCCACCCCGTCGCGGTCGAGGATATGGAACGGATCCTCGGAATAGACGCCCTGGTTGACATAGATGCCCATGAAGCGGCCGGCATCGTCGCGCGACAGGCCGTAGGTCATCTGCGTCAGGTCGTTGGTGCCGAAGGACAGGAAAGCGGAATGCTCGGCGATGTCGCCGGCGCGCAGCGCGGCGCGCGGCGTCTCCACCATGACGCCCAGCCGATAGGTGAAATCCTTGCGCGTCTCGTTGCGGACGGCGGCGGCCACGGCGTCGATGCGGGTCTTGACCAGCTCGACCTCGCGCCGGGCGCTGACCAGCGGGATCATGATCTCGGGCACCACCGGCGCGCCGTTGTGGCTGGCCTCGATGGTGGCCTCGAAGATGGCGCGGGCCTGCATGTCATAGATCTCGGGGACGGTTATCCCCAGCCGCACGCCGCGCATGCCCAGCATCGGGTTGAATTCCGACAGCGCCTCGACCCGGCGGGTGACGTCCGACAGCGGCAGGTCCAGCGATTCGGCCAGTTCCCGCATCCCCTCGCGGTCATGGGGCAGGAATTCGTGCAGCGGCGGGTCGAAGAGCCGGATGGTGACCGGCAGGCCGGCCATGATCTCGAACAGCTTGGCGAAATCGCTGCGCTGCATCGGCAGCAGGCGTTCCAGCGACAGGCGGCGGTCCTCGGGCTTGCCGGCAAAGATCATCTCGCGCATGGCGGGCAGGCGCTCGTCGTCGAAGAACATGTGCTCGGTGCGGCACAGCCCGATGCCCTGGGCGTTGAACATGCGGGCGGTGCGGGCGTCCTCGGGCGTGTCGGCATTGGCGCGGATGCGGATGCGGCAATGCTGGTCGGCCCATTCCAGCAACTGGGTGAAGCTTTCGTCCAGCGCCGGCTCCAGCATCTCGGCGGCGCCGGCCAGCACCTCGCCCGAGGTGCCGTCGATGGTGATCTCCTCGCCCTCGTGGAAGATGCGCCCGCCGATCAGCATGGTCCGGGCGCGCGAGTCGATCGAGATGCCGCTGGCGCCGACGATGCAGGGCAGGCCGATGCCGCGGGCGATCACCGCGGCATGGCTGGTCATGCCGCCGCGCTCGGTCAGCACGGCGACGGCGGCATGCATGCCGCGGATGTCCTCGGGCACCGTCTCGCGACGCACCAGCACGCAGCGCTCGCCCCGCGCCTCGGCGGCCTGGGCGGCGGCGGCGGTAAAGACGATGCGGCCGGTGGCGGCGCCGGGGCTGGCATTGATGCCGCGGACGATGACGTCGCGGGGCGCGCGCGGATCGACCTGGTGGTGCAGCAGGTCGGAAAGCGCCCGCGGCTCGACCCGCATCACCGCCTCTTCCGCCGGGATGATGCCGTCGCGGGCCAGCGCCACGGCGATGCGCACGCTGGCCCGCGAGCTGCGGATGACCCGCACCGCATCGATGATCGAAAGCCGGCTGTCCGAGACGACGAATTCGATCTGCATCTCCTCGCGCAGCCTTTCGCGGGCGGCGACCCCGAACCGGACCAGGTCGGCAAAGACCTCGGGCGCGGCCTCCTCCAGCGAGGGGCCGCGCGGGTCCCGGGTCAGGTAGAGCGTCTCGGCCCCCTCGGCCTTCGAGCGGCCCTGGGTCTGGCCGCGGAACCGGCCGGTGATGCGCGACGCGCCGGTCACGCTGTCGACGAACTGGATGGTGCCCGAGCCGGTGACGCCCGGCCCGATGGCCAGCGCCATGTCCTGCACCACCAGCCCCAGCGGTGCGATGGCCGGCGCCCCCTTGGCCTGGCGCAGAAGCCGCGCGGTCGGCCCGTCCCAGGCCCGCGCCATGCTACGCAGCACCTCGGCCAGCTGCTGGGTCGGGTCCTGGGGGAATTCCTCGTCCGTCTCGTCCTCATAGGCGCGCAGCGCCGCGTCGAGCCCGCCCTCGCTGTCCGAGAACATGTCGGGGTCGAGCCGGGCAACATGGATGGCATAGGATTGCACGAAGCCCAGATAGATCGCGTCCGCCGCCGCCTTGCCGCGGGTCTGGACCAGCCGGGCGTGGCATTCGTGGTTGATGCCGACGTTCAGCACCGTGCCCGGCCCGCCCCAGGCCGGGTTCATCGCCGAGGGCCGCACGCTGACCAGCCCGTCGGCGCGCTCGATGATGGCGGCGAGGCGGGCGCGGTCGGGCATCTGGCCGGCGGCGATGGCGCGCACCGCCTCGGCCGACAGCGCGAAGCTGGTCGGGACCGGCAGCTCCATGCGGATCAGGCGCTGCAGGCATTTCGCGCGCCAGCCGTGGCGTGCGGCCTGGATCCCCGCCGAGGGGGTGATTTCGACGATGGCTCCGGGATCTGTCAGCGCGGTCATGATGCCGTCACATTAGGCATGGCCGGCGCATTGCTGCAAGTGCGAAGAAAGCCGGAGGCGAGAGCGGAGGCGGGGGCTCTGCCCCCACGCCCCTGCGGCCCCCGACGGGGCCGCAGGGGCGTTCCCCCGGGATATTTGCGCAAGAAAGAAGCCGGGAGTCAGCCCTCGATGCGGCCGAAATCCGCGATCAGCCGGCCGGCCTCGCGGATGCGCGAGAGCAGGTTCAGCCGGTTGCGGCGGGTGATCTGGTTGTCGGTGTTGATCTGCACCGCCTCGAAGAAGGCGTCGATGGGCGCGCGCAGGCTGGCGATGCCCTGGGTCGCGGCCTGGAAATCCTCGAGCCGGACGGCCTCGCGGATCGCGGGCTCGGCCTTGTCGAGGGCGGCGAAAAGGGCGCGTTCCTCCTCGGTCTCGGAGAATTTCGGATCGGCGCCGAAGCTGTATTCGACGCCGTCCTTCTCCTCGGCCTGGGCGAGGATATTGCCGGCGCGTTTCAGCCCTTGCAGCAGGTTGGTGCCGTCCTCGGTCTTGAGCACGTCGTTCAGCGCGGTGGCACGGTTGACCAGCAGCACCAGGTCGTCATTGCCGGGCATCGCCAGCACCGCGTCGATGATGTCGTGGCGGATGCCCTGGTCGCGCAGATGGACCTTCAGGCGGTCGTGGAAGAAGGCGATGAGGTCGGCGGCCGCGGCATCCGGATTGGCTTTGGCGAAGGTTCGGCCCAGATTGGCCCGCACCCCGTTCACCAGCACCAGCCGGATCACCCCCAGCGCGGCGCGGCGGAGTGCGAAGGGGTCTTTCGAGCCGGTGGGCTTCTCGTCGATGGCCCAGAAGCCGGTCAGCGTGTCGAGCTTGTCGGCCAGCGCCACCGCCACCGACACCGGCGCCGAGGGCACCGCATCCGAGGGGCCGAGCGGCGAGTAATGGTCGCGGGCAGCATCGGCCACCGGCTCGGGCAGGCCGGCCTCCAGCGCGTAATAGCGGCCCATGATGCCTTGCAGTTCCGGGAACTCGCCGACCATGGCCGAGCGCAGGTCGAGCTTGGCGATCTTGGCCGCCTGTTCCGCCTGATCGGCATCGGCGCCGACCAGCGGCGCGATCTCGCGCGCCAGCGCCGCGATGCGGGCGATGCGATCCGCCTGCGAGCCCAGCTTGCTCTGGAAAGTGACCGATTTCAGCCCTTCGGCCCAGTCGGCCATGCCCGCCCGCGCCTCGCGCAGGTCGTTGTCCCAGAAGAAGGCCGCGTCCGAGAGGCGGGCGGCCAGCACGCGCTGGTTGCCCTTCAGGATCGTCTCGCCATGGTCGGGGGTCTCGATATTCGCCACGGTGACGAAGCCCTCGATGCGGCCGGTCCTGGGATTGCGGGCCGAGAAGAATTTCTGGTGCTCCTTCATCGAGGTCTGCAGCACCTCGGGAGGCAGCGTCAGGAAGCGGTCCTCGATGGCGCCCATCAGCGGCACCGGCCATTCGACAAGGCCCGCGACCTCGGTCAGCAGGCCCTCGTCCGGCACGATCTCCCAGCCGCGGGCGAAGGCGAGGTTCGCCGCCTCCTGCCGGATCGCGGCCTCGCGTTCGGCGGAGTCCAGCATGACGCGGGCGCGGCGCAGCCTGGCGGCGTAATCCTCGAAGCCCGAGACGGCGATCTCGTCCGGGGCCATGAAGCGGTGGCCGCGGGTGGTGTTGCCGGCGCGGATGCCGTCGATCTCCAGCGGCACCACCGCGGCGCCGGATTCGTCCGAGAGCAGGCAGAGGATGGAATGCAGCGGCCGCACCCAGCGCAGGCTGCCCGAGCCCCAGCGCATCGACTTGGGCCAGGGGAAGTTGCGGATCGTCGCCTCCAGCACCTCGGCGACGATCCCGGCGGCGGGGCGTCCCGGCTTCACGATGGTGGCGAACCAGACCTGGCCCTTCTTGTCGTCGCGCGCTTCCAGCTGGTCGCGGGTCAGACCGGTCGAGCGCAGGAAGCCCTCCAGCGCCGCCTCGGGGGCGTCGGTGCGGGGGCCCTTGCGCTCCTCGCGCGTGGTCGGGCTTTCCGCGGTCAGCCCCTCGATGGCCAGCGCCAGCCGGCGCGGGGTCGAGAAGGCGCCGGCCGAGCGGTAGGTCAGGCCGGCCTCGACCAGCCCGTCGGTGACGAGTTTCTTCAGGTCCTCGCGGGCGCGGGCCTGCATGCGCGCCGGGATTTCCTCTGAGAACAGCTCGATCAGCAGGTCGGGCATCAGTCCATCACTCCGCGTTCGGGGGTCTTGTCGTTGAATTGGTGCCAGGCAAAGGCGCGGCCGTCGGGATAGACGACGATCACCCGGTCCACGTCGGGGCGGATCTCGGCCTGGCCCAGCACGGCGCGCGCCGCGCCGGATTCCAGGTCGGCGGTCAGTGCCCGGGCGGAATAGCACTTGAACCAGCCCGGCCCGTTCAGCGGCGTCGCGGCGGGATAGGGCGCGGCATCGGCCAGCCCGGCAGGGTCCAGCGTGAAGCAGGCGCGATAGCGGATCGGCGAGCTTGCCGCGTCGATGGCCTTGAAATCGCCGACCGCGACCGGATGCGTCGCGCCCTGCGCGTCGGTGACGACGATCTCTTGCGCGCCGCTGATCTCGTCCACCTCGTCATAGAAGCCGTAGACCTGCAGATACCAGACGGCAAGGCCGGCCATGACGGCCACCAGCACCAGCATCGAGGCGACGATCTTGCCCGAGCTCATGCCGCCTCTCCCCCCGCCGCGCCCGCGGCCTCGGTGGTCACGAACAGGTCGGCGCAGCGTTTCGCCAGCGCGCGGACGCGGCCGATATAGGCCTGGCGCTCGGTGACCGAGATCACGCCGCGCGCGTCCAGCAGGTTGAACAGGTGGCTGGCCTTGATCGCCTGGTCATAGGCCGGATGCGCCATCGGGATGCGGCGCCCGGCGCCGTCCGTCTCGGCCGCGGTCAGGATGCGGTCGCATTCCGCCTCGGCATCCTTGAAATGCTGGAACAGCATGCCGGTATCGGCCTGCTCGAAGTTCCAGCGGGAATATTCGCGCTCGGCCTGGCGGAAGACGTCGCCATAGCTCAGCGGGATCGGGCTGCCGGGCGGGTTGAAGGGCATGTCCATCACGTGCTCGACCCCCAGCACATACATGGCCAGCCGCTCCAGCCCGTAGGTCAGCTCGCCCGAGACCGGCTTGCAGTCATGGCCGCCGACCTGCTGGAAATAGGTGAACTGGCTGACCTCCATGCCGTCGCACCAGACCTCCCAGCCCAGGCCCCAGGCGCCCAGCGTCGGGGATTCCCAGTCGTCCTCGACGAAGCGCACGTCGTGGATCATCGGGTCGAGGCCGATGGCCTTGAGGCTGCCCAGATACAGGTCCTGCAGGTTGGCGGGCGAGGGTTTGATGATGACCTGATACTGGTAGTAGTGCTGCAACCGGTTCGGGTTCTCGCCATAGCGGCCATCCGTGGGGCGGCGCGAGGGCTGGACATAGGCCGCAGCCCAGGGCCGGGCGCCCAGGCTGCGCAGTGTCGTGGCCGGGTGGAAGGTGCCGGCGCCGACCTCCATGTCATAGGGTTGCAGCACCGCGCAGCCCTGTCCGGCCCAATAGGATTGCAGGCGCAGGATCACGTCCTGAAAGCAGACGGGTTTCGCCGTCTGATTGTCCTTTGGGCTGGTCATCGGGGCTTCCTTCGGCATAACTGGCAGGAAATGTCTGCCGCCTTCTAGGCAGAGGGCGGCGCAGGGTCAATGAGAGGGACATGCCCATGCGGCGCTTTGCATTCGTCATCGGTGCGGCTCTGCCGCTGGCATTCGGCGCGGCCGCGCAAGCCGAGGATGTGGTGATCCGCATCGAGGCCAAGCGCGGTGCCGAGGCCGCCCGCGCCAGTGCCGAAGGCTGGGCCACCGCCTTCCCCGATGTCGTGACCTTCCCGCTGGCCGATGGCTGGATCGGCATCGCGCTTGGCCCGATG
Source organism: Paracoccus sp. J39 (assembly GCF_000518925.1). NCBI lineage: Bacteria > Pseudomonadati > Pseudomonadota > Alphaproteobacteria > Rhodobacterales > Paracoccaceae > Paracoccus > Paracoccus sp. J39. The sequence continues at coordinate 41,929 of NZ_JAEN01000012.1, forward strand.
CCGCGCGAAGCGGCGACGGCGCGGCTGGAGCAGCTGAAGCAGGAGCGCAAGGTGCCGGGCGACAGCTTCCTTTCCGCCGCCGAGGGCCGCGACCTGACCCCGGTGGCCAGGGCGGCCCCCGCCGCGCCGGGGGCGCCCGATGGCTCGACCGGCAATGCCTCGACCTTCCGGCAGGGCGCGGGCCAGCCGGCAGAGGAGGACGGCGAGCCTGCGGTGGGCGATCTGGCGGGCGAGGATGCGGCCACGGCCGCCACGCCCGAAAGCGCCGCCGCCGAAACCGCCCCCGAAAACACCACCGAAAACACCACCGCGGCCGCGCCGGAACCCGCTCCCGAACCCGCGCCGGCGCAATTCTTCCTGCGCCTTGAATCCAGCACCGACCGCGCCAGGGCCGAGGAACTGCTGGCGAAATGGCGCGAAACCCTGCCCGAGGCCGGGCTCTGGACCCTGCCCAACGGCCGGTCGGCCATCGCCTTCGGCCCGATGGACGAGGCGACCGGCACCGCCTGGCTGAAAGCCTTCAAGGCCGCCGGCGCGGTGCCGAAGGACGCCTTCCTGTCGCCCGGCGAGGAGATGGGCGAGATCGCGATCATCGGCAAGGTGCCGGAGCTTGGCGCGCCCCCTGCCCCGGATGCCGCGCCGGTGCCCATGCCGCCGCTGGAGGACATCCAGCGCGCCCTGCGTTGGGCCGGCCATTACGACGGCGGCATCGACGGCAAGGACGGCCCCAAGACCCGCGCCGCCATCGCCGAAGAGATCGTGCGCCTGCGCGCCTCGCCCGATACCGCCACCGCCATGGCCGAGCTGATCCGGCGGCGCGAGGCCTGGCGGGCCGAGATGGGCCTGACCGAGCTTCGGGACAGCCATACCGGCCTTGCCCTGCCCGCGCCGATGGACAAGCTGCAATTCGACCGCGCCGAGCGCGCGCTGTCGATCTATGGGCCCAAGGACGGCTCGGGCGCGGCGCTGATCCTGTTCTCGCAGCCCGGCAGCCAGCAGGAGATGCTGGACCTCGCCGGCCTTGTCACCGCGCTCGGCTGGGTGCCGGCGCCCCAGCGCCAGGTGGAACGCGGCAGCGTCACGCTGGACGGAAGCAACCAGACCCATATCGGCCATGCCGAGGCCCGGGTCGTGGAAGGGCGCGTGCAGGGCTTCGTGCTGATCTGGCCGATCTCGGACCCCGAGGACCAGCACCGGCTGGCGGCCGAGATCTCGGACAACCTGACCCGCTTCGCCCCCGGCGCGGGCGAGGCGCAGCCCGAGGCGCCCGCCATCGCCCCGGCGGCAGCGCAGAACTAGGCGCGCCAGAACCGCGGCAGGAACAGCACCAGCACCGAGATCAGTTCGAGCCGGCCCAGATACATGCCGCAGATCATCAGCCATTTCGAGGCGGTGGGGAAATCCGTCACCGCCCCGCTCTCGGTCAGTTCCGGGCCCCAGACCAGGCCGACATTGGCGATGGCGGTCCAGGCCGCGGTCAGCGCGGTGCGCGGATGCAGCCCGGTCAACGCCAGCCCGACGATCAGCAGGCCGAAGGTCAGGATGAACAGGGTGAAGAAGGCCATGACCGAATCGACCACGTCCTCCTCCAGCGGGCGGCCGCCGTAAAGCAGCGGAAACACCCGATGCGGCGACTGCATCCGCCGCAGCTGCGCCTTGACCGCCTGGAGCAGCACCAGATAGCGGAACACCTTGACCGAGCACGAGGTCGAGCCGGTGCAGCCGCCGATCAGCCCGACCACGATCAGGATGACGAAGGGGAAATGCCCCCATTGCGTGACGTCGGTCGAGGCGAAGCCGGTGCCCGAGAAGGCCGAGATCACGTTGAACGTGGTCTCGCGGATCACGGCGAGCGGGTTCTTCGCCTCAAGCCACAACAGCCGGTAAAGCACCACCACGGCGATGGCATAGAAGGTCCAGCGCAGATAGGCCCGCACCTGGATGTCGCGCCAGATCGGCTCGGCCGAGCCGCGGATCAGCTGCACCATGCGGATGAAGGGGATCGAGGCCAGGATCATGAAGAAGGCCGCCGCATATTCCGCCGGCCCAATGAAGGGCGCGAAGCTGGCGTCGTAATTGGAGAACCCGCCGGTCGAGCAGGTGGACAGCGCCAGCACCAGCGCGTCGAAGCCCTTCATGCCCAGCAGGATATAGACCACCATGCAGCTGGCGGTCATGGCGAAATAGACCCCGGCCATCTCGCGCGCGATGTCGAAGGCGCGGGGCAGGATCTTGCCCAGCGTGTCGAACCCTTCCGAGCGAAAGAACTGCATGCCGCCGACCTTCATCACCGGCAGGAAGATCATGGCGACCACGATGATCCCGAGGCCCCCGGACCAGTTCAGGAAGGCCCGCCACAGGTTGGTGCCCTTGGGCAGGCCGTCCAGCCCGGCAAAGGCCGTGGTCCCGGTCGTGGTGACGCCCGACATGGCCTCGAAATAGGCATCGGTGAAGCCAGCATGCGGCGCGCCCAGCATGAAGGGCAGCGCGCCGGCCACCGGCACCACCAGCCACAGCATCGCCGTCAGCAGAAAGACCTGCTGGATGGTCAGGGAACTGTCCCTCTGCCGCGTCGACAGCGCCACCAGCCCGCCGGCCAGCATGGTCAGGATGCCGCATTCCAGAAAGATCAGCCAATGCGCGTCGCCGTGCCACCAGTCCACCAGCATGGGCAGCGCCATCGCCGCCCCGAGCGTGACGACGACCTTGCCGACGATATTGGCCACGGGACGGATATCGATCATGCCGCCCTGCTTGCCCCGCCGCCTTACGACCGTCAAGCGCGCGACGCGGGACGGCTGGCGCAAGTGCTCGACTTTGCCGAATTCGGCATGGAGGCGGTCTGGCGCATCCGGGTCGAGGATTTCCCCGCCTTCGTCGTCACCGACGACAAGGGCAACGACTTCTTTGCCCGCAGGCCCGACTTGACCCCGCCCGGCTGACGCGCGACCAGTTCAACCGGGGCAATGCGGGGATGCGGACTGGACGATCACCCTGCGGCAGATGCAGATCTTCCTGACCGCCGCTGATGGCGAACATGGGGCTCGCCTTCCTCTCCGCCCACACCATCGCGCTGGAACGGCAGGCGGGCAAGCTGAGCGTCCTCAGCGTCGACGGCATGCCGCAGCTGCGCGACTGGTTCGTGGTCTATCCGCGCCGCAAGACGCTGGGCCCGGCCGCGCGCGAGTTCCGCGACTTCGTCACCACAGACGGCCCCGCCTTCATGCGCCAGTTCTTCGGAGAGGATTACGGTGCGGAATAGAGCCGGCAAAGCGGGCAGCCGCGGCCCCGCAGGACCGCGCGCTACGCCCAGGTATCCCCCACCGTGAAACCTTCGGCAAACGGATCGTCATGGTCCAGCACCAGGGTGTTCAACCCACAGATCCAGCTGGTCCCCGAGATTTCCGGCACCACGGCGCGGCGGCCCGCGATCTCGGTCTCCTCGACCAGCCGCCCGGTATAGACGTTGCCGAGAATGCCCTGGTGCCGGAAGCTCTTGTCCAGCGGCAATTCGCCTTTGGCATGCAGCACCGCCATCTTGGCGCAGGTGCCTGTGCCGCAGGGGCAGCGATCCAGCGCGCCGGTCCAGGTCGCGGGATTGTCCCAGGAAAAATCCCCCGAGGCCATGGTGACGGCATTCTTCCAGTCGGCGTTCGGATCGTCCGTCGGCCCGGACAGTTGCGAGATGGTGATGCCCACGCCCGGATAATCGGGATGCTCGACCGGCAGCTGCTCGATCGCCGCCTGCCGGATCATCGCCGAGATGCGGGCGATTTCGCGGCCATGCTCGGGGATCAGTTCCAGGCCGGGGAACTGCCGGATGTCGGCGATGGCATAGAACATGCCGCCCCAGCCGACATCGACCCGGACCTTGCCCAGATGCGGCACCTCGATTTCGGCATCCAGATGCGCGGCGAAGGCCGGCACGTTGCGGAACGTCACGCTGGTCACCTTGCCGCCCCGGCATTCGGCGCGGACCCGGATCAGCCCCGCCGGCGCCTCCAGCACCAGCTCGGTGACGGGCTCCTTCATCGGCAGAAGGCCCATTTCCAGCAGCACCGTGACGACCGAGATGGTATTGCCGCCGGACATGACCGGATATTCGATCTGCTCCATGATGATATAGCCGGCATCGGCCTCGGGATGCGAGGGCGGCACGATGATGTTGCAGCAATGCGCCGCATAGCCGCGCGGCTCGCGCAGCATCAGCTTGCGCAGCTGGTCGTCATTGGCCTCCAGCCATTGCATCTTCTCGTAGGACGAGCGCCCGGGAATATGGGGAACGCCGCCGGTAATCACCCGCATCGGCGTTCCGGCATGCGTATCGACGGCATGGATCATTCGCTTGAACGCCATGTTTGCTGCTCCTGAGGGCGTGTTCTTGAAGCCGGGATGGGAAAGGCGCGCCCGGTGATGACAGCCGGGCGAACCAAAGGGATCAGGGAATACGGATCGCTGCACCATAAGGCCGGTTTATCCGCCATGACGCAGCGGCCATGGTCACAGAGCGGCTTCGACCTTTTCCGCGACCTCGGCAGGAACCCAGCTCGTCCAGATATCCCTGTTCTCTTCCAGGAAATGCACGGCCGCATCCTCGCCCATGGCCTGGTTGTCGCCCTGCCATGCCATCAGCTTGGCCACGGTGTCGTTGCTCCAGCCGCGGGTGTTGAAATAGTCCAGGATCGCCGGGCTGGTCCGGTCGGCAAAATCCCTGGTCAACACCGTCATCACCGTGTCGATGGGCCAGCCGGTGACCTTCGGGTCGGCGCAATCGAGATTGGTGATGCAGCGTTTCCATTCGACCGGATCGTGCTCGGCGTTCGGTTCCAGCTGCACCAGCTGGTATTTGCCCAAGAGCGCGGTCGGCGCCCAGCAATAGGTGATGAAGCCTTCCTGACGCTCATAGGCCCGGGCGATGGCGCCATCCAGGCCCGCGGCCGAGCCCGGCCGCATCAGGTTGAAGCCCTTTTTCTCGGCCTCGTAGGCCTTGAACAATTGCGCGGTCACAACCGTCGCCCCCCAGCCTTCGGCGCCGTTGAAGATCACGCCGCGGCTGGGGTTTTCCGGGTCCGGGAAAAGCTCGGGATGCGCCAGGGCATCCTCGACCGTCTTGATCTCGGGATGCGCATCGGCCAGGTATTTCGGAATCCACCAGCCCTGAATGCCGCCATCGGGCAGGGCCGGCGCGCCGTAGACGATCTTGCCGTCCTCGAGCCCCTGCGGAACGATCTCGGGCAGCAGGTCCACCCAGGTTTCCGAGGAAACGTCGGGCGAGCCTTTCTCGATCATGGATGTGGTCGAGGGAACCGTATCCCCCGGAATGGTCTCGACGCTGCAGCCGTAACCGTTTTCGAGGATGAACTTGTCGACATAGGTCAGCAGTTCGGCGCTCTGGACGTTATGCAGTGCAAGGGTCACGTTGCCGCAATCCTGCGCGGCAGCCGACCATGCGCCGCCGGAAAGGCCAGCGGCAAGGACCGTCGAAGCGAGTAGTCTTTGCATTTCCATCTCCCTGTCTGCGGCGTTGTTTCAGGGCGGCGCGCCGCGTCTTTACCTGCCCTGTTCTCGGGACGGCTTGGCTACGGGGGGCCCTTTGGCCGCTTCATCCTCGTCGCCCGCTTCTGATCGCCATATTCGTATACGATATTTGTTCTACGAAATCTCTTGCCTTCGGGCGATTCTGTCAAGAAGTTCTTCGGTTCCGGCAATCCGCGTGCATCCATGGTGGCGCATGAAGCACCGGGCTGCTTTGGGCTCCCGCGCCTTGGGCGTCCTTTGGTGGGACGCGACAGGGGGCTCTGCCCCCGGAGTATTTGGGAAACGGTGAAAGCCTTCAGAGCTTCCCGGTCAGTTCCGGGACGACGGAGAACAGATCCCGACGAAGCCGTAATCGGTGACGATCACATTGCTGTCCTTCATCCCCGCAAGGTGCTGGATGGCGCCGGAGATGCCGGTGCTGATGGCGATGACCTCCTCGGCCTTGCCCGCCTCCTTCAGGGGAATCGCCTCTTCCACCGCGATCTGGTCGAGCGGGTCATCGACATCTTCACATTCGCCAAATCGACACCAGAGCCACGTTGTAGTCGATCACGCGCTTCACGGGCACGAGTATCTTCATGGGATTGACCTTCCTGCTGTTGTCGATCCATCAGGCCCGGAGCGCCCAGAGCGCGAACAGCGGTTCATCGCTGGATCGCATGGCATGAACCGCGTTTGGCGGCACGAAGAAGCTGCCGCCGATGCCGGGCTCGAACCAGTCGCGCCCCGGCTTGCGGAATTGGCCCGGCGACAGGACCAGATAGGTTTCCTCGGGCGCGTGCTGGTGGTCGGGATATCGGGTCTGCGGTGCCAGAAGGCTGAGGCCGATCCACAGGTCGCGGCGCTCCTCGATGCCACCGGGGCCGAGCAGCATGGCATTGGCATGGCTTTCTGAGAAATTCGCGCTGGCGGTCGCGTCGCCGGTCCGGCGGCGCCAGCACAGCAGCGGCGTCAGCCGCTGTATCGCCTGCAAAAGATCGGAAAGATCCTGGTATTCCATGGGACGGGCCAGAGCCGTGTCGAGCCAAGCCTCGACCACGGGCAGGCGGGCCGGTCCCGCCCCTTGGTCCCCAACCGAAAGGATTGCCTCGGAAATGCCCTGAAGCGAGGCCGGCGAATTGCCGTCATGGGCGCGCGCCCGCATGGCGGGCAAGGCGATATCAAGGAAATCCTGCAGGGGTTGCAGTCGCGGCATTTCGGTTTACCTCCCGGGATCCGGCCGGCGCGCGGATCATCGCCGCGCGCCGGGGTGCGTTACAAGTCCTTGACCAACCGCAGCGCGTCGTAGATCGCGGCATGGGTGTTGCGGGCGGCGACGGCATCGCCGATGCGGTAGAGGCGGAAGCGGCCTTCGGGGTTTTTGCGGACCTCCTGCAACCCGCCGGTGGTCAGGGCCTCGTAATCGACCTCGCCCAGGTTCGAAGACAGCGGCTTGAGATCGAAATAGAGCTCGTCCAGCGGCCGCGTGCCGTGGTTGACCACCACCTGGTCGACGATGCGCTCGCGGGTGAAATCGCCGTAATCGCTGCCGAGCGTGGCGCGCAGCTGGTTGCCCTCGCGCGTCACCGAGCGGAGGCGCCAGGTGACGGTGAAGGTGGTGTCGCGCTTTTGCAGGTTGCGCATGTAGGGCACCAGGTTCATCGCCATCACCTCGGGCGAGAAGCTGCGATCCGGCGTCACGATCTCGACCGCCGCACCCGTGGCCGAGATCAGGTCGGCCGCCTGCAGCGCCGCATGGTCGCCCGCATCGTCGAAGATCAGCACGTTGCGGCCCGGCCTCACGTCGCCCGCAAGGATGTCCCAGGCCGAGCAGACGAGATCGTTGCCCGTCTCCAGCACCTCGACATGGGGCAACCCGCCGGTGGCGACGATCACCTCGTCGGGCTCGGTGGCCAGCACGTCACCCGCGTCGGCGAAAGTGTTGAAGTTGAACTTCACACCATGCTTCTCGCATTGCGCCATGCGCCAGGCGATGATCGAGATCATCTCGCGGCGCCGCTCGTCCAGCGCGGTCAGGCGGATCTGGCCGCCGGGCTGGTCGGCGGCCTCGAAGACGGTGACGGCATGGCCGCGCTCGGCGGCGACGCGGGCGGCCTCCATGCCGGCCGGACCGGCGCCGACCACGGTGATGCGCTTTTTCGCCGGGGCGGGCGGGATGGTGTGCGGCATGGTCTCCTCGCGCCCGGTGGCGGCATTGTGCAGGCAGAAGGCCATGCCGCCCTGATAGATGCGGTCGAGGCAATAGTTCGCGCCGACGCAGGGGCGGATGTCGTCCTCGCGCCCCTCGACGACCTTGCGGACCAGATGCGGGTCGGCCATGTGCGCCCGCGTCATGCCGACCATGTCCAGCAACCCCGAGGCGATGGCATGGCGGGCGGTCGGCACGTCCGGGATCTTGGCGGCGTGGAAGGTCGGAAAGCCCGTGGCCTTCCTGATCTGCCCGGCGAATTCCAGGTGCGGGGCGTTCCTCATCCCCTGCACCGGGATCACGTCGGTCAGCCCGGCATCGGTGTCGATATGGCCCTTGACCACGTTCAGGAAATCGACCAGCCCGCTGTCCTTCAGCTTGCGCGAGATCGCCAGCCCGTCCTCGGCCGTCAGCCCGCCCGGCAGGTCCTCGTCGCCGGTATAGCGCACGCCCAGGATGAAATCCTCGCCGCAGCGTTCGCGGATGCCGCGCAGCACGTCGAAGGTGAAGCGCAGCCGGTTGTCGAGGCTGCCGCCATAGGGCCCGTCCAGGTCGTTGGTCAGCGGCGACCAGAACTGGTCCATCAGATGGCCGTAGGCCTGGATCTCAAGCCCGTCCAGCCCCGCCGCCTTCATGCGCTCGGCCGCATCGACATAGTCGTCGATGATCCGGTCGATGTCCCAGTCCTCCATCTTCTTCGGGAACGAGCGATGCGCCGCCTCGCGCTCATGGCTGGGCGAGACGACGGGCAGCCAGTCGGCCTTGTCCCAGCGCGTGCGCCGGCCCAGATGGGTCAGCTGGATCATCACCGCACAGCCATGGTCGTGGCATTCGTCGGTCAGCTTCTTCATCCAGCCGACCACCTCGTCCTTCCAGGCCAGGATGTTGTTGAAAACCGGCGGGCTGTCGCGCGAGACCGAGGCCGAGCCGGCGGTCATGGTCAGCGCCACCCCGGCCTTCGCCCGCTCGACGTGATAGGCGCGGTAGCGGTCCTTGGGCATGCCGTCCTCGGGATAGGCCGGCTCGTGGCTGGTGATCATGATGCGGTTGCGCAGCGTCAGGTGCTTCAGCTGATAGGGCTGCAGAAGGGGATCGTTCGACATGGCTCTGCCTGTGAAGGGTGGGAGTCGTTGCCCCAAGAAGGCAAGAAATGTTCACATGTGTCAATATAAAAATCATATGTGATCCTTTAGTATGCATCTCTGGACAATTCGCTTGAGGCGAATCGGCGCGCGGGCTATGCAGGGGCATGGAAACCCATATTGCCCCCGAAACCGGCTGGCGCGGGTCGCGCGAGGGCTGGCTGGAAGCCGGCTACCAGGCGCTGATCGACAGCGGCATCGACGCGGTGAAGATCTTGCCGCTGGCCCGGCAGCTGAACCTGTCGCGCACCAGCTTCTATTGGTTCTTCGAGGATCGCGAGGCGCTGCTGACCGCGCTGATCGACGGCTGGGAGGCGCGGACCACCCGGCCCTTCGTCGCCGCCACGCGGGAATATGCCGACAGCCAGGCCGAGGCGATGCTGAACGTGCTGGCCTGTTTCCTGTCCGGGGCCTTCGATGCGCGGCTGGAATTCGCGGTGCGCAGCTGGGCCCTGCAGGACGGCAAGGTGGCGGCGCGAATCGAGGCGGCGGACGAGACGCGGCTGGGGGCGCTGCGCGACATGCTGGTGCGCTGGGGACATGGAGAGCAGGAGGCCGATGTCCGCGCCCGCACCATCTACCTGACGCAGATCGGCTATATCTCGATGCGCGCCCGGGAGGAGCTGGAGACGCGGCTGGCCCGCATTCCCACCTATGTCGAGATCTATACCGGCCAGCGCCCCGAGCCGCGCGAGCTGGCGCGCTTCAATGCGCGTTTCATGTCCCAGCCCGGGCCCCGTCCCGGCTCCGCGCCATGAGGGTCGGCCGCATCGACAGCCCGGGCCGGAATCTGCCGGATTTCCCCCCGCCCGATTCCCGGCTGCGTCCGGCGCCGGGCCGCGGCGGGGCCGGTCCGGCCGGCGATGCTGACGATATCGTCGCACGACATGCCGCTATTGTTGCATCCGGGCCGCGGCCGGACGGGGAAGATACCGCATCGGCGGCCGCCGGCCGCCTGCTGGTTCCCCTCATGACAGGCATCCCCTTGCCCGAAACCGTTCCCACCGGCCTCCGATGCGCCCGCGCCCTGCCGAACGCGGCCGGGCCCAGCCCCGCCAGGGGCCCGGCAGAGGGTGCCGCCGGTGGTCCGGCCGGTCCGGCGGGCGCGATCCGAATTGCCCCGGCAGAGGCGGCGGTGAACCGTCGCGGACCGGGGCGCAAGCCGGCAGGAACCCCATCCTGACCCAAATCAGCCCCCGGCCTTCCGCGACGGGCCGGGCAGGCATGACCAATGTCGCGACAGGGAAGCGAAAACCATGAAACGATCCTATCTCTTTGGCACCGTCCTCGCCCTGCCGTTCGCTGCGCTGGCCGGGGCCGCCTCGGCCGATTGCGGCAGCCTGACCATCGCCAGCATGAACTGGCAAAGCGCCGAGGTGCTGGCAAGCCTTGACCAATTCATCCTGAACGAAGGCTATGGCTGCAGCGCCGAGATCGTCGCCGGCGACACCGTGCCCTCGATCACCTCGCTGGTGGAAAAGGGCAAGCCCGAGATCGTCCCCGAGGCCTGGGTCGACCTGATGCCCGAGATCGTCGAGGCCGGGCTGCGGGACGAAAAGATCGTCTCGCTCAGCCGCTCGCTGTCGGATGGCGGCAAGCAGGGCTGGTTCATCCCGCGCTACATGCTGGACGAGCATCCGAACCTGAACAAGATCGAGGAGATCCTGGCCCATCCCGAACTGTTCCCGGCCCCCGAGGATGCCTCGAAGGGCGCGGTCTACAATGGCCCGGCGGGCTGGGGCGGCACCGTGGTCACCACGCAGCTCGCCAAGGCCTTCGACATCGAGGGCAAGGGCTTCGCCCTGGTCGATACCGGCTCGGCCGCCGGGCTCGACGGCTCGATCGCCCGCGCCTACGAGCAGCAGGCGCCCTGGCTGGGCTTCTACTGGGAACCGACCTCGCTTCTGGGCAAATACGACATGGTCGCGGTCGATTTCGGCATGGAGCACGATGTCGAGGAATGGCGGCGCTGCACCTCGGTCGCGGATTGCCCCGATCCCAAGCCGAACGCCTTCCCGATCGACAATGTCTTCACCCTGGTGTCGAAATCCTTCGCCGAGGCGGCCGATCCCGGCGTCGTCGACTATCTGTCCAAGCGCAGCTGGAGCAACGAGACCGTCAACAAGCTGATGGCCTGGATGACCGACAACCAGGCCACGGGCGAGGACGGGGCGCGGGAATTCCTGCGCGAGAACGAAGAGCTCTGGACCCAATGGGTGACGCCCGAGGCGGCGGAACGCATCAAGGCCGCGCTCTAGGCGCGGCCCGTCCGGCGGGGGGCGGCGCGACGCCGCCCTCTCTCCCTTCCCCTCCGAACCAGCGCGGACGAAATCACCATGGCATGGTTAACTTCCTTCCCCCAGCTAGACGACGGCTATCTTCGCGACCTCAAGCGGGTCATCGACGAGGGTTTCCGCCAGTTCACCCGCAACTACGGTGACAGCATCGAGGGCTTTTTCAGCCCGCTGCAAAGTTTCCTCATCTGGTCCGAGCGGCTGCTGACCAATGCGCCCTGGCCGCTTGTCCTGCTGGTGGTCGGGGCGCTGGCCTGGGGCGCCAGCCGCAGCCTGCGCGTGGTGATCGGCAGCCTGCTGACCCTGGTGCTGATCGGGCTGTTCGGCATGTGGGACGACACGATGAAGACCGTGTCGATGATCTTCGCCGCGACGCTGCTGTCGATCGCCATCGGCCTGCCGCTGGGCATCCTGATGTCGCGCTCGCAGCGGGTGCAGGCGGTGCTGAACCCGGTGCTGGACGTGATGCAGACCATGCCCAGCTTCGTCTACCTGATCCCGGTGGTGATGCTTCTGGGCATCGGCCGGGTGCCGGGGCTGATCGCCGTGGTGATCTATGCCCTGCCGCCGATGATCCGGCTGACCAACCTGGGCATCCGCCAGGTCGACCGCGAGGTGCTGGAGGCGGCCGACGCCTTCGGCTCCTCGGCCTGGCAGAAGCTCATCAAGGCCGAGCTGCCGCTGGCGCTGCCCACCATCATGGCCGGCATCAACCAGACCATCATGATGGCGCTGGCCATGGTGGTGATCGCCTCGATGATCGGGGTGCAGGGGCTGGGCCAGCCGGTGCTGCGCGCCATCAACAACCAGTATTTCACCCTGGGCCTGTTCAACGGCTTCGCCATCGTCGGCATCGCCATCCTGTTCGACCGCATCAGCCAGGCCTGGGGCAAGCGGCTGCAGAAACATCGCGAGGTGGGTCATGGCTGATCCGATCGGCATCGAGATCCGCAATCTCTACAAGATCTTCGGCCCCGCGCCCGAGGCGCATGTCGAGGCGGTGCGCGCCGGCATGACCAAGGCCGAGCTGCAGGCCCGCCACGGCCATGTGCTGGGCCTGCGCGACATCAACATCTCCATCGCGCCGGGCAGCATCCAGGTGATCATGGGCCTGTCGGGTTCCGGCAAGTCGACGCTGATCCGCCACATCAACCGGCTGATCGAGCCCACGGCGGGCGAGATCGTCATCGAGGGGCAGAACGTCGTCGCCATGCCGCCCGAGGCGCTGCGCGCCTTCCGCCGCCACAAGACCGCGATGGTGTTCCAGAAATTCGCGCTGCTGCCGCATCGCACCGTGCTGGACAACGCCGCCTACGGGCTGGAGGTGCAGGGCGTGCCCGAGGCCGAACGCTATCGCACCGCCATGCGCTGGATCGAGCGCGTCGGGCTTTCCGGCTTCGAGAAGAGCTATCCCAGCCAGCTTTCGGGCGGCATGCAGCAGCGGGTGGGCCTGGCGCGCGCCCTGGTCAACGACGCGCCGATCCTGCTGATGGACGAGGCCTATTCGGCGCTGGATCCGCTGATCCGCTACGACATGCAGACGGTCCTGCTGGACCTGCAGCAGGAGGTCAGGAAGACCATCGTCTTCATCACCCACGACCTCGACGAGGCGCTGCGCATCGGCGACCGTATCGCGCTTTTGCGCGACGGCTGCGTCATCCAGCAGGGCACGGCGCAGGACATCGTGCTGCGTCCTGCCGACGATTACGTGGCGAATTTCGTGCAGCATGTCGACCGCGGCCGGGTGCTCAAGGTCGGCGCGGTCATGGTGGCCGAGCACGGCTTCGACAGCCTGCCCGAGGCCGCCATCGCCCCCGAGGCCACGGTCGCCGAGGCGCTCCAGCACATGGCGGCAAACCGCCTCCAGGCGCTGAGCGTCAAGAACCCGGAAGGCCAGACCCTCGGCGTCATCCCGTTCCAGAACGCCATCAACGCCTATACGGGCAACGTCGCGGCGAGCGCATGAGGATCGGCATCATCGGCGCCACCGGCTGGCTGGGCTCGGCGCTTGGCGCGGGGCTCTTGTCGCGCGGCATCGTCCAGCCGGGCGATCTGGTGCTCTTGAACCGCAGCGGGCCGCGTCCCGATTATCACGGCCATGCCGATGTGGTCTGGGCCCGGGACGTGGCCGATCTGGCGGCGCAAAGCGACGTGGTCGTGGTCTCGGTGCGGCCCGAGGACTGGCCGGGGCTGGACCTGCGGGCCGAGGGGCGGCTGGTCCTGTCCTTCATGGCCGGGGTGGATGCCCGCGAACTGGCCCGCTGCGGCGGCCGGATCGTGCGGGTCATGCCGAATGCCGCGGCCGAGATCGGCGCCTCCTATTCGCCCTTCTGGGCCGCCGAGGGCGTGACGGATTCCGACCGCGACACGGTGCGGCGCCTGCTTTCCGCCATCGGCACCACCGACGAACTGGCAAGCGAGGCCGAGATCGACCTGATGACCGCCCTGCCCGGCTCGGGCGCGGCCTATCCGGCGCTGATGGCCGTGGCGATGGCCGGGTTCCTGCGGGCGCAGGGCATCTCGGAGGCCATCGCCTGGCGCGCCGCCGAGGCCGCCGTCATCGGCGGCGCGCGGCTGCTGGAAGGCCGGATCACCGAGGCGCCCGCCATGCTCGCCGCCTATCGCGACTATCGCGGCACCACCGCCGCCGGCATCGAGGCCGCCGAGGCGGCAGGTTTCAGCCGCGCCGTCGTGGCGGCGCTGGAGGCGGCGACCGACAAGGCGCGGCGCATGGCGAAGGATCCGGCGTGACGCGGCCTGCCCTTACCAGCCTCGACGGGACGGATTGCGACGTCATCGTCATCGGCGCCGGAGCGGTCGGCTGCGCCAGCGCCCGGCAACTGGCCGGGCGCGGCTTTCGCACCCTGCTGGTCGACCGTGGCGATATCGGCGCCGGCACCTCGTCGCGCTCCAGCCGCATGCTCTATTCCGGTCTCGGCTATCTCGCCGCGCGCTATCCGCTGTGGCAGATGCCCTTTCGGCCCGCCGACATGATCCGGCGGCTGCTCTACACCCGCGACGTCATGCGCTGCCGGGCCGAACTGGTGCACGACATGCCTGGGCATCTGACGAAACACCGCTTCCACTATCCGTTCCGCAAGGGCGACCGCTATCCGCCCTGGCTGGTCGATCTGGGCTTCCGGCTGGTCGAGGCGCTGGACGGCTGGCGGGTGCCCTTGTCCTATCGCCGGCTTGCGCCCGCGCAGGCGGCGCGCGAAAGCGCCATGGCCGCGGCCCTGGGTGGCCCGCTGCGCGGCGTGGGCGTGTTCGAGGAATACATGTATGCCTGGCCCGAGCGCATCTGCGTCGATACTGCGCTGGATGCCGAGCGGCGCGGCGCCACCCTCCGCACCTATGCCGAGGTGACGGCCATCGCGCGCGAGGGCGAGGGCTGGCTGGTCACGCTGGACGAACGCGCGCCCGACATGCAGGGCCGGGCGCAGGTCCGCGCTCGCATGGTGGTGAACGCCGCCGGCCCCTGGATCGACCGCGTGCCGGGCGGCGGTGCGGGCCGGCGCCGGGTGATCGGCATCAAGGGCGTCAACGTCATGGTGCGCCTGCCCGAGGCGTTCCGCGGCCAGGGGCTGGAGGCCTTTTCCCGCAAGGGTGAGCCCTATTACGTCTTTCCCTGGCGCGATTTCCATTTCATCGGCCCGACCGAGACCGAGGTCACCGCCAATCCCGACGACATCCGCGTCGAGGACGCCGAGATCGACTATATCCTGGCCGAGGCCAACCACCTGTTCCCCGACCTGCGGCTGACGCGGGCGGATGTGCTGCATTGCTGGTGCGGCGTGCGGCCGACCTCGTCGCGCGACGGCCGGACGACCAGCCTGCCGGTCGAGGTGGCCGAGGATCCCGCGATGCCCGGCCTGCTGGCCGTCACCGGCTCGACCATCATGCTGCACCGCCACGCGGCGCGGAAGGTGGCGCGGGCGGTCGAAAAGCGGCTGGGAAGGCGCCGTCCGGAACCCACCGGCGCCATTCCGGCGCCTGAAACCCATGACGACGGCATCGGCCAGATGGCAGCCCGCGAACATGTCGTGCGCCTCTCCGACCTCATCCGCCGCCGCCTGCCGGACGGGCTGGAGCCCGATCTGGGCCGGGGTCGGGCCGAGGCGCTGTCGCGCATCGCCGCCGCCAGCCTCGGCTGGTCCGAGGCCCGCCGGCAGGACGAACTGCAGCATTTCGAGGCCGACACCGCACGGGTCTATCGCCAGCTGTAAGGATCTATCCCCAGACCAGCCAATCCGCGAACAGCCACCCCAAGGGGAAACCCCGACCCGGCTGGCGGGCGTCACCGGGCGGGTCGCAAGCTTATCCGAGCCGGAGGGCGCGCCACGCGGGATGAGGCAGGACCCGCCGGACCGAAGTGCTACAGCCCGATGGCCTTGTAGGCCTGGGCGACCTCGTCGATGGCCAGCACATAGGCGGCGGTGCGCAGGTCCGGGTAGCTGCCGTCGGGGCGGTTCCACAGCGCGCTCATCCGGCGATAGGCGGCGCGCATGATGTCGTCGAGGCCCGAGCGGACCAGCGCGATCTCGCTGCGCGCCTCCAGGAAGCGGGCATGCTCGCTGGGAAAGTCCCGGCCGGTCATCTGCTCCAGCGAACGCGCCAGCAGCCGGTGCTCGTCCTCCTCCAGCCGCCGCTCCATCAGGCCGAAGGGGATGTGGCTGAGGTTCTTCACCCATTCGAAATAGGACACCACCACGCCGCCGGCATTGGCGAACAGGTCGGGCAGGATGATCTTGCCGGCCTGGCGCAGGATGGCGTCGGCCGCGTTGGTCGTGGGGCCGTTCGCGGCCTCGACGATCAGCGCCGCCTTGATCGAGGCGGCATTCTCGGCGGTGATCGCGCCCTCGGCGGCGGCGGGGATCAGGATGTCGCATTCGTCGGCCAGCGCGCCCATGTCGGGCCGGCTCACCGCGCCGCCGGCAAAGCCCTCGACCGAGCCGGTCTGCACCAGATGCGCCTTCAACGCGTCGATGTCGATGCCGTCGGGATTGCGCACCACGCCCGTGCGTTCGATCACCGTGACGATGCACACGCCGTCCTCCTGCGACAGGAACTTGGCGGCGTGGAAGCCGACATTGCCAAGACCCTGCACCACGCAGGTCAGGCCGGACAGGCTCTCGGACAGGAACCCGGCGCGGGCGCGGTCGGCGGGATGGCGAAAGAATTCGCGGATCGCATATTGCACGCCGCGTCCGGTGGCCTCGGTGCGGCCCTCGATGCCGCCGCCGCCGACCGGCTTGCCGGTGACGCAACCCAGCGCGTTGATGTCCTGCGGCCGGGCGCGGCGGTATTCGTCGGCGATCCACATCATGTTCAGCTCGCCCGTGCCCATGTCCGGCGCCGGCACATTGGCGGCCGAGCTGAGGAATTCATGCGCCATCAGCTCCTGCGCGAAGCGGCGGGTGATCTTTTCCAGCTCGGTCTCGGTCCAGTCGGCGGGATCGATCCGCAGCGCCCCCTTGGATCCGCCGAAGGGCAGCCGCACCAGCGCGCATTTATAGGTCATCAGCGCCGCCAGCGCCTCGACCTCGTCCTGGTCGGCATTGGGGGCGAAGCGGATGCCGCCCTTGGCCGGGCGGCTATGCGTCGAATGCACCGCCCGCCAGCCGGTAAAGGTATGCATGCGCCCGCGCAGCCGCACGCCGAAGCGGGTCACATAGGTCGCGTTGCAGACCTTGATCTTCTCGGCCAGCCCCTCGGGCAGGTCGCAGCGCGAGGCCGCGACGTCGAACATCTCGTTCACATCGGCCAGGAATGACTGATTGCTCATGAACCCCTCCTCCGGGCTCTTTCTGGAAAACAGGGGGCCGCGGCCCCCTGCGGAATGTCAGCCGGCCAGCAGCGCGGCGGTGCCCCCGCGGCGGTGGGGCAGATACGCATCATGCCGATCTCCTCATTCGATGCGAGAGGGATACCAGAGGATCGCCAGGCGGTGCGCCTGAATATTGCCCATCAGCCAGCCAGATGGAACAAATTCGAGGCCATTTTCAGACCTCGCCCGGATCTGGACAGGCGAATCGCGATGCCGAGCCCGCGCGGCGGGGTCGCAACATCTCCCTGAAGCCGGAGGTCGGGCAGAACGTCCGCCCGGCCCATCGCTCAGTCCGCCATGACGCGGGCGATCCAGGACGCGATCATCAGGTCCAGATGCGCACCCCCGCCATTCTTGAACAGGGTGATCTCGTCATCCGATTGCCGCCGGCGGGCATCCGGCCGCACGAGGTCGTAAAGATCGCCCAGCACGCTCTCGGCGGTGATCGCGCCCGAGGCGATGGGCAGCATCAGCTCGCCGATATGGCCGAGCGTGGTCGCCCGGCTGTCCACGAACAGCGCCGCCTTGGCCATCAGGGCATCGTCGGCCTCGCGCATGTCGGCCTTGAAGGCGCCGATCAGGTCGACATGGGTGCCGGCCCGGACCCAATCGCCCAGGATGACCGGCTGGCGCGCCATGGTGGCCGAAGAGACGATGTCGGCCTCTCCGACCGCGTCTTGCAGGTCGGGCACCGCCACCAGTTCGGCCTCGATTCCGTCCAGGCCGGCGACCAGTTCCCGCGCCTGTTCCGGGCGGCGCGACCAGACCGAGACGCGCTCGATCCCCGGCAGCACCGCGGTATAGGCCTTGACCAGACTGGTCGCGACCGTCCCGGCGCCGACAATCAGCAGGTGCCGGCTGTCCGGGCGCGCCAGCAGGCTGGCAGCCAGCACGGAATCGGCGGCGGTCTTGATCTCGGTGACCAGCGGGCTGTCCACGATGGCCTGCAGCGTGCCGGTTTCGCCGTCAAAGACCAGCATCGCCCCCTGGACCGTGGGCAACCCCCGCGCCGCATTGCCGTCGAAGACGGTGAAGGTCTTGGCGCCGTAGCCCAGCCCCTCGATCCAAGCCGAGCGGCTCATCATCGTGCCGGTGGGCGGGCCCAGGAACACATCCCTGATCTCGGCCGGGGGCAGCCCGTGGCCCTGCCGCAACGCCTCGACGGCATCGGGCCAGTTCAGCCGGCCGATCGCATCCTCATAGGACAGGAATTGCGGGGCGTTTTTGCTTGTCATGGAAATGCGTTCCCTTCTTCTGCACGGGTCGGCGCCCGCCGGGCCGGCCTGAAATGCCGCTACAGAGCCAGAGACGAGCTGGCCTGGCAAGAGCCGGGGCCTCCGGTGTTTCCTGCCGGCCGGCCATGCCCGTCCCCCGTCGGGTGGTGCGGCGCATCCAGCCCGCCGGCAAGCGGGATGGCGATGCCCCCTATCGATCCATCGGCCAGGTATCCGACAGGCGATAGCCCCCCGGGAACGGATCCGCCGGATCGACCATCAGCTGCTTGGTGCCGATGATCCAGGCCCGGCCCGAGATGATCGGACGGATCGCCGGCTTGCCGTTCAGGTCGATCTCGCTGTCGATCCGGCAATGGAACTCGGTCTCCAGAAGCGAGGTGCCGACGAAGCGATCTCCGGCCTTCATCTGCCCCTTGGCATGCAACACCGCCATCCGCGCCGAGCAGCCCGTGCCGCAAGGCGAACGGTCCAGCTTGCCGGGACGGATCGCCACGGCGTTCTTGCCCCACAGCACCCCGTCCTTCATCTGCACAGGGTCGGTGATCTGGCAGAACGAGATATGGTCCCAATCATTGGCGGGATGCTTGAAGCCCAGCTGTTCATTGGCGGCCTCGGTCACCTTCACGCCCATCTGCGCGATGTCGCGGGCCTGGTCGGGACGCAGTTCCAGCCCCAGCGCAGCCGCATCGACCAGCACGAAACTGTCGCCGCCATAGGCGGTGTCCACGGTGATCGTGCCCAGGCCCTCGACCTCGATCCGCACGTCCAGCTTGTCGGCGAAAGAGGGCACGTTGCGGACCCGGATGCGCTCGGCCTTGCCGTTCCGGCATTCGGCCTCGACCTCAATCAGCCCGCCCGGCGGTTCGAGGATCATGCGGGTGACGGGCTCCTGCATGGGAATGATCCCGGTATCGAGCAGCACCGTCGCCACACACATCGAGTTCGAGCCCGACATGGGCGGCGTATCGGCCGGCTCCATGATGATCCAGCCCATCTGGGCGCGCGGGTCCTTGGGCGGCACCAGCAGGTTGACATGGCGGAACACGCCGCCGCGCGGCTCGTTCAGCACGAAGCTGCGCAGGGTCTCGTCCTCGGCGATCCAGCGCGACTGGTCCCAGACCGTCTCGCCCGGCGGCGGGGCCACGCCGCCGACGATGACATCGCCGACCTCGCCTTCGGCATGGCAGGACACGACATGCACGACCCTGGATGTGCGCATTGGTTTTCCTCGATCATTGCGGACAGGCAGGGCTGGCCGCAGGTTGGTATTTCGTATACGATATTTTCATCACCACATTGCCGGTTTCGCCCTGCCCCGTCAAGCGCGCTTCGCGAGTCCTCACAGCCCGCACCTTCTCCGGGCGCGGCATCCTCTTGCGGCGGAATATCGGCTACCATATCTTCCTGCCCGTGCAGCCGCGCAGTTGGGGGAAGCAGAATGCCATTCAAGGATGCAGAGGTCCCCAATCTCGGGAAAGCCCCCACCGCCTCGGACATCATCCTGAAATTCATCCGCGATTCCATCGCCGACGGCACACTGGACGAGGGCGAGCCGATCCGCCAGGACGATGTCGCAAGGATGTTCAACGTCAGCAAGATCCCGGTCCGCGAGGCGCTGAAGCGGCTGGAGGCCGAGGGTCTGGTCGAGTTCCAGCGCAACAAGGGCGCCATCGTCACCGCGGTTTCCGAGCCCGAGATCGCCCAGATCTTCGAAACCCGGGCCATCCTGGAATCGGCCGCCATCAAGCTTTCGGTGCCACATATGACGCCGGAGACCTTCACCGATGCCGAGGCGTTCTGCGACGCCTTCGCGCGGGAAACCGATGTCGCGCAATGGTCGGCGCTGAACTGGCAGTTCCACAGCCGGTTGTATCTGGATGCGCAGCGGCCGTTCCTGGTCAGCACCATCCGCTCGGTGAACGACCGGCTGGAACGCTACCTGCGCATCCAGCTGGCCCTGTCGCACGGCCAGGGCACGGCCGATCGCGAGCATCGCGAGATCCTGGCCGCTTGCCGGGCGGGCGATGCGGAAAAGGCCGGCGCGCTGGTCTATGCCCATATCATGGGCGCCTGTTCGTCCCTGCTGCACCACCTGCCGGCAAGCAAGGGCGCAAGCTGAGGCCCGGCCGTTTCCAAGGGCGGCAACCCGCTTGAGCCATGGCCGGCCGGCCCGCCAGCCGCAACCGCCACGGACGGCCTCGCGACCCGATGCCCGGCTGGCTGCCGCCAGGATCATGCACCCTCGGCACGGTCCCCAGCCGGGGCGTGATCGCGTCCAGGGCATCGATACGGCGCCCGCCCCCTTGGACGTGGCGACGCTTCGCCCCGCCGATCTCCATCCGCCCGCAACAGGCTGCGACCGACCGCACCCCGAAGGCCGGAAGCGCGGGGATCGATCATTCGAAGCAATGGAGCGGATGCGGCGCGGGGCTTCCGGGCGAATCCCTGCAAACGACCTGCCACGGGGCCGATCCGCAGCCAGACAAGGTGCGGTCGGCGCCGTTCCATCTCTGCAACGCTCCGCCGCGCCCGGGACAGGCGGGACGCGATGCTACCGCCCCCGGGCACGCCACCGCGAAGGTCGTGGGCGGACGCTGCCTTTACCGCTACCCATCGCCTCCCGCTGGTCGCGGAAAGCGGGCCCCCCGCTGGCCCAAGATCACGGCCCAGCCGAACGGATCGGACCGCAGCTCCACAAGCCGGCCCGCCCCGCCGACCAAAGAGAAGCCATCAGGACCAGAGCCCCCGCCGTTGGCTTGCGAAGCATCTCGGGACAGGATACAAGCCAAGGCGATGCGGGTGTAGCTCAATGGTAGAGCAGCAGCCTTCCAAGCTGAATACGTGGGTTCGATTCCCATCACCCGCTCCACTTTCCCCTTCCGCTCACCCTCCCGCCCGGCACCCGGCTTCTTTCTTGCCCAAATATCCCGGGGGGAGCGCCTCCTGCGCCCCACAGGGCGCGGGAGGCGTGGGGGGCAGAGCCCCCAGCCCTTCCGTTCCCGCCGGATGCGCCCTATATCCTGCGGGCAATCCGCAAGACGCGGGCATCTCGCCCGACCATCCCGCGGGCGACTCGCCCGACGCGCCGAAAGGAAGCCCATGTCCCGGAAAGCCATGCAGCGCCTGTCCTTCTTCCTGCTGATGGGCCTGACGCTCTACGCCTCCTTCGTGGGCGCGGGCTGAGGGAGGCGGCGATGGCAAAGCGTTTCGGCGGCCGCTTCTCGCCGCAGCCCCGGCTGGACGGAACCGATCCGCGCCCGCCCGCGCGCCCGGCGCCCGGCGAGGTCCGGCATCCGCTGGAATCGCGCACGCGCTGGGTCACGATCATGGCCGTCCCCTTCCTGATCAGCGCCTTCTGGCAGGACCCGGCCGGGCTTGCCCTGCATCTGATCGCCTTCGGCAGCCTCGCCTCGGGCATGTGGATGACGCGCGAGGGGCTGCAGGCCGAGGCCGCCTATGACGCCCGCCGCGTCGCGCGCCGGCCGGCGATTCCGCGCAAGCTCTTCGGCGGCATCCTGACCGGGCTCGGCCTCGCCCTCGGCTCGTATGTCCCGGGCGCCGAGGCCGGTGCGGGGGTGATCGGCATCGCCGGCGCCATGCTGCACTGGCTGGCCTTCGGCACCGACCCGATGCGCGACAAGGGCATGGAGGGCATCGACGGCGTCCGGCAGGACCGCGCCCAGCGCATCGTCGCCGAGGGCGAGGCGCATCTGCAGGCCATGCAGCAGGCCATCCTGCGCACCGGCGACCGCCGGCTGGAGGCCCGCGTCGGCATGTTCGCCGCCGCGGCGCGCACGCTTTTCGGCCATGTCGAGGACAATCCCGACACGATCTCGGCCCTGCGCCGCTATCTCAGCGTCTATCTGCAGGGCGCGCGGGACGCGACGGTGAAATTCGCCGACCTCTACGCCCAGACCCGCGACCCCCGCGCGCGCCAGGATTACGAGACGCTCCTGAACGATCTGGAAACCGAATTCGCAGCCCGCAGCGCCCGGGTGCTGGAAGGCGGCCGCGCCGACCTGGACATCGAGATCAGCGTGCTGCGCGACCGGCTGGCGCGCGAAGGGGTGCGGCCCCCCGCCATCCCCGCCCAGCCGGACGAGCCGGCGGACCTGTCGCGGCCGATGACGCTGGACGACCTGCTGATCCCGCGCGATTCCGAAAAGCCGCGCCGCTAGCCATGCCGCGTTTCGCCCTGCTGATCGAATATGACGGCGGCCCCTTCGCGGGCTGGCAGGCCCAGGCTGACCGGCCCAGCGTGCAGGGCGCCATCGAGGCCGCGCTCGGCCGGCTCGACCCCGGCTTCGCGGCCGGCGCGCGCATCGCCGCGGCGGGCCGCACCGACGCCGGGGTGCATGCCACCGGGCAGGTCGCCCATGCCGATCTGGACCGCGACTGGGACCCGTTTCGCCTGTCCGAGGCGCTGAACTGGCACCTGAAGCCCGCCCCGGTGGCCGTCCTGGCCGCCGCACGGGTGGCGGATGACTTCCACGCCCGGTTTTCGGCGCATGAGCGGCGCTATATGTTCCGGCTGATCGCGCGCCGCGCGCCGCTGACCCATGATCGCGGCCGGGCCTGGCAGGTGCAGAACCGGCTGGACCTTGCCGCGATGCGCGCAGGCGCGGCGCATCTCCTGGGCCGGCACGATTTCACCACCTTCCGCTCGACCATGTGCCAGTCGAACAGCCCGGTCAAGACGCTGGACGAGCTGAGCATCGACGAGGTCGAGGTCCCGCAGGGCCGCGAATACCGCTTTGTCCTGCGCGCCCGGTCCTTCCTGCACAACCAGGTGCGCTCGATCGTCGGCACGCTGGAGCGGGTCGGCGCAGGGGCCTGGCCGCCGGGGCGCGTGGCCGAGGCGCTCGCCGCCCGCGACCGCGCCGCCTGCGGCCCGGTCTGCCCGCCGCAGGGGCTTTACCTGACCGGGGTGGGCTATCCGCAGGACCCCTTTGCCCCTGTCGCGCGCTGACGCGGCGGCCCCGGCACATGCCGGGACGCGGCCCGCCCTTTTGGCGACGACCGGGTGCAGGGCAGGCGTGGGCAGCTAGGACCCGGCGGCACCCCGCGGGCAACAGGCTGCACCCGCGGCCCGGCCCGCGCCAAAGCGGCGGGCTTGAAGATGTCGAGAGGAGGACAGCGACGACAAGGCTGGCAGACCACAGGACGCGGCGCCGGCAGGCTGCGGCGACTCCCGGCGGCTTACTCGGCGGGAACGCTTGGCTGCGGGTGCACCGCCGGCAACACGGGCTGGGGCCTGACCGGAGCAGCCGCCTGCGGCATGCTGGGCACCCGGCGAGCGCGGCGGCCCTGCCAATGCGGAATCACCACGGTCATCACCGTATGCCAGATGATCCACAGGTCCAGCCGCAGGCTGCGCCGGCGCTGATAGATCAGGTCCAGCCGCAGCTTGGTCGGCAGGCAGCGGCGGTAATAGGCGGCCTCGGTCGCCGCGGCGGTCTTGCAGCGCGCCATGATCCGGTCCTCATGCGCGTGATAGATCATCGTGGCCAGCCCGGTGACGCCGGGGCGGTTCTTCAGCACCTGGGCGTAAAGCGCCGGAAAACGCTCGACATATTCGCGCAGCGGCGGGCGGGGGCCGACGAAGCTCATGTCGCCGCGCAGGATGTTGAACAGTTGCGGCAATTCGTCGATGCGGGTGCGGCGCAGGATGCGGCCGACGCGGGTGATGCGCCAATGCTTGTGCGCGCCGGTGGCGCCGAAATCCCCGTCTTCCAGCAGCATGGTGCGGAACTTGAGCAGGTTGAACGGCTCGCCCGGGGCGCGCATGCGCGGCGCGACGTAGAACAGCGGCCGGCCCTGGGTCAGCAGCAGGATCATCGCGACCCCGGCCATGACCACGGAAAGCGGGATCAGCAGCACCAGGGCCAGCACGATGTCGAAACACCGCTTGCCCGGCGTCATGCCGATCCGGCCCTGCACCTGCTCGCGCGCGATCCAGGTCAGATCGACGCTGCCCAGCGAATGCAGGTTGCGGCAGTCGGCTTTGTCCCAATCGTGGTGAATCGTCACAATTCCGTCCTGCGTTCGGCGCTTTGGCTAACTTTTCCCGCCTAACATAGCACCTCTTAATTTAAAACTACCGCAAGAGGGAAACTGCACGAGACTTGCGCAAGCGTGTCCTTTCGGCCAGTCTTTGCTCATTCTGGGACAACCGGGGCGGGATAAATGCGGAAATTTCTGGTGGTTCTGGACGATTCACGCGAGTGCCTGAACGCCATCCGCTACGCCGCCCTGCGCGCGGCCAAGACCGGCGGCGGCGTGCAGGTGCTGGCGGTGATTCCGGCCACCGCCATCCAGCACGGCATGGGCGTCGCCGACGTCATGCGCGCCGAGGCCTATGAGCGGATCGAGGCGCATTACGAGGTCTTTGCCAAATGGATGCGCGACCGCCCCGGCATCGAGCCGGAACTGGTGGTGCGCGAGGGCGAGCCGGGCGCCGAGCTTCTGGCCCAGATCCATGACGACCCCGAGATCGGCGTGGTGGTGCTGGCCGCCTCGACCGAAAGCGCGGGGCCGGGACCGCTGGTCACCCGGCTGACGCGCGAAGTGGCCAACCTGCCCTGCCCGGTCACCATCGTGCCCGGCGACATCTCGCGCGAGCGGCTGGAGCAGATCACCTGATGCACCGCCCGCTGGCGCTGGCCGCGTTGCTGGCCATCCCGGTCCTGGCGGCGCTGTTCCACGGGTTTCGGGCAAGCCCGCTGCGGCCGCTGAGCGGCCATCTGGCGGGGCTGGCGCTTTACTGGACGCTGCTGGCGCTGGCGGTGGCCCGCTGCGGCGGATGGTCGCTGCGGCTGCGGCCGCCCTCGGCGGCGGTGCTGCTGGCGCTGGCCGCGCTGGTGCTGGCCTGCGCGCTCTGGGCCGGAACCGCGCCGGCCCGGCTGTCCTGGCCGGTGCTCGCCGCCGTGGCGCTGGCGGCGCTGATCAACGGCACGCTCGAGGAGGCGTTCTGGCGCGGCGCGCTGATCCCCCGTCCCGGACCGGGCGCGCAAGCCCTTGCCGCGGCGCTGTTCGTGCTGTGGCACCTGGCGCCGGCGGTCGGCGCGGCGGGGCTGGACATGCCGGGCGGCGCGGGCGGAATCCTGGCCGGCGCGGCGCTGATCGCGCCCCTGATGATGGCGGCGCGGCTGTCCTCGGGCACGGCGGGGGCGGGGGCGCTGGCGCATGTGCTGGCGAATTTCCTCGTCTTCGCCCGCATCGCCGCCGATAACGGCATGCCGGTCTGACTTGACTTGCCCGCCCTTCGATCCCCATATCCCGGGACAAAGGAGCCCGCCGCCATGTTCATCCAGACCGAGACCACTCCCAACCCCGCGACGCTGAAATTCCTGCCGGGCGAAACCGTGCTGGGCAGCGGCACCGCCGACTTCCCCGCGCCCGAGGCCGCCGCGACCAGCCCGCTGGCCCGACGCATCTTTGCCGTGCCGGGCGTGACCGGGGTGTTCCTCGGTTCGGATTTCGTGACCGTGACCAAGGCCGACGAGGCGGTCTGGGACCATCTGAAGCCCTCGGTCCTGGGCGCGATCATGGAACATTACCAGTCCGGCGCCCCGGCGATCGAGGGCGCGGCCGCCAGCGGCCATAACGACCAGGACGGGCCAGACGCAGAAATCGTGAACCAGATCAAGGAATTGCTGGACACCCGCGTGCGCCCGGCCGTGGCGCAGGACGGCGGCGACATCACCTTCCACGGCTTCGACCGCGGCGTGGTCTATCTGCACATGCAGGGTGCCTGCGCCGGCTGCCCCTCCTCCACGCTGACGCTGAAGATGGGCATCGAGAACCTGCTGCGCCATTACATCCCCGAAGTCACCGAGGTGCGGCCCGTTGGCTGAGGCGCTTTCGCTGGGCTTCGACACATCGGCCGCGCATTGCGCGGCCGCTTTGCTGCAGGGCGACCGGGTGCTGGTCCAGCGCCACGAAGACATGGCCCGCGGCCAGGCCGAACGGCTGTTCCCGCTGCTTGGCGAAGTGCTGGCCGAGGCGGGCGCGGGCTGGCGCGACCTTTCCGTCATCGGCTGCGGCATCGGGCCGGGCAATTTCACCGGCATCCGCATCTCAGTCGCGGCGGCGCGGGGGCTGGCGCTGTCGCTGGGCATTCCCGCCGTCGGCGTCGGCGCGACCGAGGCCGCCGCGCATGGCCTGCCCCGCCCCTGCCGCGTCGCCATCCCCGCCCGCCATGGCGAGGTGATCTGGCAGGATTTCGGCACCGGGCATCCCAGCCTGCCGCAGCAGGCCGCGCCGCAGGACCTGCCGCCGGGCCCGCCCCTTCTGCCGCGCGCCATACCGCTGGCCGAGGCCATCGCCCGCATCGCCGCCGCGCGCCGCGACCAACCGGACCTGCCGCGCCCGGCGCCGATCTATCTGCGCCCGGCCGATGCCGCGCCGGCGCGCGACCGCGGCCCGCTGATCCTGTCATGACGCCCGAGGAACTGGCGGCGCTGCACGGCCGCTGCTTTGCCACCCATCCCCGGCCATGGGCGGCGGCGGAATTCGCCGACCTGCTGGCCAACCCGCTGAATTTCCTTCTGGTCGGGCCGCAATGCTTCCTGCTGGGCCGCAGCGTCGCGGACGAGGCCGAGCTGCTGACGCTGGCCGTCGCCCCCGAGGCGCGGCGCCGGGGGCTGGCCTCGGCGCTGCTGGCCGAATTCGCCGCCACGTCACGGATGCGGGGCGCGCACGAGGCCTTTCTGGAGGTCGCCTCGGACAACGCGGCAGCCACGGCGCTTTATGCCGGCGCGGGCTGGGAAATCGCCGGAAACCGGCGGAATTACTACGCGCCCGGCGTGGACGCGCTGCTGATGCGGCGCACGCTCTGACCGCGGACAAGGCTGTTGACGGATTCCGGCCCATGCGCCCTAATCCGGAAATCTCGGGCTGACTCGCCCGCAAACCGTCTTGAGGTCCGACATGTCCCTGATGAAATCCCTGCTCGCCGGCGCCTGCCTGTCCCTGCTGCCGGTCGCGGCGCTGGCCGATCCGGCGCTGATCTTCGACCTGGGCGGGAAATTCGACAAATCCTTCAACGAGGCCGCCTATAACGGCGCCGAACGCTGGAAGGCCGAGACCGGGGGCACCTACAAGGAGCTGGAGATGCAGTCCGAGGCCATGCGCGAGCAGGCGCTGCGCCGGCTGGCGCAATCGGGCGCCAATCCCATCGTGATGACCGGCTTCGCCTTCGGCGAGGTGCTGGGCAAGATCGCGCCGGACTATCCCGACACGAAATTCGTCATCATCGACATGGTGGTCGAGCAGCCGAACGTGCAGTCCATCGTCTTCACCGAAGAGCAGGGCTCGTATCTGGCCGGGGTGGCCGCCGCCAAGGCCTCGAAATCCGGCACGGTGGGCTTCATCGGCGGCATGGACATCCCGCTGATCCACAAGTTCGAATGCGGCTATGCCCAGGGCTTCAAGGCGACCAATCCGGACGGCAGGCTGATCATCAACTATACCGGCACCACGCCCGCCGCCTGGAACGACCCGGTAAAGGGGGGCGAGCTGCTCAAGGCGCAGGTCTCGCAGGGCGCGGATGTGGTCTATGCCGCGGCGGGCGGAACCGGCATCGGGGTGCTGCAGGCGGCCGCGGATGCCGGCGTGCTGTCGATCGGCGTGGACAGCAACCAGAACCACCTGCATCCGGGCAAGGTGCTGACCTCGATGGTCAAGGGCGTGGACAATTCGGTCTACGAAGCCTTCAAGGCCGGGACCGAGGTCGAGCCGGGCGTGAAGGTCATGGATCTGGCCTCGGGCGGGGTGTCGCTGGCCATGGACGAGAACAACCAGCCGCTGATCACCGACGAGATCGCCGCCGCCATCGACGCCGCCGCCACGGGCATCGAATCGGGCGAGATCAAGGTGCACGACTACATGACCGACAACAGCTGCCCGGTGCAGTAATGGCCGCGGCCGGCGCGCTGCCCGAGGCCCCGGCGATCGAACTGCGCGGGATCTCCAAGGCCTTCGGGCCGGTGCAGGCCAACAAGGACATCGACCTGGTGGTGCCGCGCGGCACCATCCACGGCATCATCGGCGAGAACGGCGCCGGGAAATCGACGCTGATGTCGATCCTTTACGGCTTCTATCGCCCCGATGCCGGCGAGATCCTGGTCGGCGGCAAGCCCGTCGCCATCGCCGACAGCCAGGCCGCGATCCGCGCCGGCATCGGCATGGTGTTCCAGCATTTCAAGCTGGTGCAGAACTTCACCGTGCTGGAAAACGTGATCCTGGGCGCCGAGGACGGCCGCCTGCTGCGCCCCTCGCTGGCACGGGCGCGCGGCGAGCTGAAGCGGCTGGCGGCGGAATACGAGCTGCAGGTCGATCCCGACGCGCTGGTCGAGGAACTGTCGGTCGGCCACCAGCAGCGGGTCGAGATCCTGAAGGCGCTGTATCGCCAGGCCGACATCCTGATCCTGGACGAGCCGACGGGCGTGCTGACGCCGGCCGAGGCCGACCACCTGTTCCGCATCCTGCGCGGCCTTCGGGACGAGGGCAAGACCGTCATCCTGATCACCCACAAGCTGCGCGAGATCATGGAGATCACCGACAATGTCTCGGTCATGCGCCGGGGCGAGATGGTGGCCTCGGTCCGCACGGCCGAGACCAGCCCGCCGCAGCTGGCCGAGCTGATGGTGGGGCGCAAGGTGCTGCTGCGGGTGGACAAGGTCCCGGCCCGGCCCGGCCCGCCGGTGCTGGAACTGCGCGGGCTGCGCATGGTCGATGCCGAGGGCGTCGAGCGGCTGCGCGGCATCGACCTGACCATCCGCGCCGGCGAGATCCTGGGCATCGCCGGCGTCGCCGGCAACGGCCAGACCCAGCTTCTGGAGATCCTGGGCGGCTATCCCGAGGCGGGCGCCCGGCTCTCGGGCGAGATCCTGCTCGGGGGCCGGCCGCTGCCGCTCTCCGGATCGGATGGCCGCGCCCGGCGCGGGGCCGGCATCGGCCATGTCCCCGAGGACCGCCAGGCCGAAGGGCTGATCATGGATTTCGCCGCCTGGGAGAATGTCGCCTTCGGCTATCAGGACGCGCCCGAGTTCCGGAGCGGCTGGCTGATGGACCATGCCGCCATGCGCGCCGAGGCGGCCGGCAAGATCGAGCGTTTCGACATCCGCCCGCCCGATGCGGACCTGCCGGCGAAGAGCTTCTCGGGCGGCAACCAGCAGAAGATCGTGGTGGCGCGCGAGGTCGAGCGCAATCCCGACCTGCTGCTGATCGGCCAGCCGACGCGCGGGGTGGATATCGGCGCCATCGAATTCATCCACAAGCGCATCGTCGCGCTGCGCGATGCCGGCAAGGCGGTGCTGCTGGTCTCGGTCGAGCTGGACGAGATCATGGCGCTGTCGGACCGGATCGCGGTGATGTTCGACGGCCGCATCATGGGCGAGCGGCTGCCCGAGGAGGCGACGACCGGCGATCTGGGCTGCCTGATGGCCGGGGTCGATCCCGCCGTGACCCCGCCCGAAGCGGCGATTCCGCCGGCAGCGGCGCCGGGGGCGGATGCCGAGGGGGGCGCGGGATGAGGCGCCGCATGCCTCCGGCGGGGGTATTTGGACAACAGAGAAAGCCGGGGGAGGCGGACTGATGGAGCGAATGCCGAAATGGGCGGATGTGATCCTGACGCCGCTGATTTCGCTGGCGCTGGCCTTTGCCATCTCGGCGCTGGTGATCCTGGCGATCGGGGAAAGCCCGGCCGAGGCGCTGAAGGTCATGGTCGAAGGCGCGCTGGGGTCCAGCTATGGCTGGGGCTTCACCCTGTATTACACCACGAATTTCATCTTCACCGGGCTGGCGGTCATGGTCGCCTATCACGCCGGGCTGTTCAATATCGGCGGCGAGGGGCAGGCCGCCCTGGGGGGCTTGGGCGTCGCGCTGGTGGTGCTGGCCCTGCCCTGGCCGCATTGGGCGCTGGCGCTGCCGGCGGCGGCGGTCGGGGCGGCGCTGTTCGGGGCGCTTTGGGCGCTGATCCCGGCCTGGCTGCAGGCCCGGCGCGGCAGCCATATCGTCATCACCACCATCATGTTCAATTTCATCGCCGCGGCGCTGCTGAACTATGTCCTGGTCAACCTGCTGCGGCCCGTGGGCAGCATGGATCCGGCCTCGGCCCGGTTTCCCGCGGCAGCGCATCTGCCGAAGCTTTCCGACATGGCGCTGGGGCTCGGCTTCGAATGGGGCCGGAACACGCCCGCCAATGTCACCTTCTTCGTCGCCATCGCCGCCTGCCTGCTGGTCTGGCTGCTGATCTGGCATACGCGGCCGGGCTATGAGATCCGCGCCTTCGGCAAGTCCGAGCCGGCGGCGCTTTACGCCGGCATCTCGCCGGTGCGGATCACGGTCCTGGCCATGCTGGTCTCGGGGGCGCTGGCCGGGCTGATGGCGATCAACAACGTCATGGGCGAGGCCGAGCGGCTGATGCTGAACGCGGTCGAGGGCGCCGGCTTCATCGGCATCGCCGTGGCGCTGATGGGCCGCAACCACCCGTTCGGGGTATTCCTGGCGGCGCTGCTCTTCGGCTTCCTCTACCAGGGCGGGGGCGAGCTGGCGCTGTGGACCTCGATCCCGCGCGAGCTGATCGTGGTCATCCAGGCGCTGGTGATCCTGTTCACCGGGGCGCTGGACAACATGGTGCGCATGCCGCTGGAACGGCTGTTCACGGCGCTGCGCCGGAAGGGGGCGTGATGGATTTCGCGACCGTGATCCAGATCCTCGATTCGGCGGTGCGGCTGATGACGCCCCTGCTGCTGGCCTGCCTGGCCGGGCTTTATTCGGAACGCGCCGGGGTCTTCGACATCGGGCTGGAAGGCAAGATGCTGATGGCGGCCTTCACCTCGGCCTCGGTCGCCTATGCCACCGGCAGCGCCTGGCTGGGGCTGCTGGCCGGGATCGCGGGCGCCGCGGCCATGGCCGGGCTGCATGGCCTCGCCTCGATCAGCTTCCGCGGCAACCAGCTGATCTCGGGCGTGGCGATCAACTTCCTCGCCTCGGGGCTGACGGTGCTTCTGGGGCAGAAGATCTTCGGGCTGGGCGGCCGCACGCCCTCGCTCTCCGGCGCGGCGCGGTTCGGCGAGATCGCCCTGCCCTTCGCCGACACGCTGCGCCCGGTGCCGGTGATCGGGCCGGTCTATGCCGAGCTGATCTCGGGCCACACCATCCTGGTCTATGTCGCCTTCGCCATGGTGCCGCTGACCTGGTGGGTGCTCTATCGCACCCGCTTCGGCCTGCGGCTGCGCGCGGTGGGCGAGAATCCGGCCTCGGTCGATACCGCCGGCGTCTCGGTCACCCGGCTGCGCTATGCCGCGGTGATGATCTGCGGGGTGCTGTGCGGCATCGCCGGGGCTTACCTCGCCACCGGCATCTCGGCCGGCTTCGTCAAGGAGATGACCGCCGGGCGCGGCTTCATCGCGCTGGCGGCGCTGATCTTCGCCAAATGGCGGCCGTGGAGCGCGCTGTTCGCCACCTTCCTGTTCGGGCTGATGGAGGCGGTGGCGAACCGCTTCCCGAATCTCGACCTGGGGGTGGTCACCGTGCCCTCGATGTTCATGAACGCCCTGCCCTATATCCTGACCGTCATCATCCTGGCCGGCTTCGTCGGCCGCGCCATCCCGCCCCGCGCCGGAGGAGAGCCCTATGTCAAGGAACGCTGAGCTTGCCCGCCTGATCCGCGACCGCACCGGGGACGCGCCGCCGGAATACGGGCTGATCCTCGGCTCGGGGCTCGGGCATCTGGCGGCGGCGGTCGAGGGCGTGGCGATCCCCTATTCCGACCTGCCGGGCTTTCCCCATGCCGGGGTGTCGGGCCATGTGCCGCAGCTGGTGATCGGACAGCTGGAGGGGCGGCGGGTCGCGGTCCTGGGCGGGCGGGCGCATTACTACGAATCCGGCCGCGCCGATATCATGCGACTGCCGCTGGAGGTGCTGAAGGCGCTCGGCACCCGGCAGCTGATCCTGACCAATGCGGCGGGCAGCCTGCGCGCCGAGATGCCGCCGGGATCCCTGATGCTGCTGTCGGACCACATCGCCTTCGCCGGCACCAACCCGCTGATCGGTGAACCTTCCGAGGCGCGCTTCGTGCCGATGACCGACGCCCATGACCCAACCCTCCGCGCCGGGCTCAGGGCCGCCGCCGAGGCCGAGGGGATCGCACTGCCCGAGGGGGTCTATTGCTGGTTCTCGGGGCCTTCCTTCGAGACCCCGGCCGAAATCCGCGCCGCCCGCATCCTCGGCGCCGATGCGGTCGGCATGTCCACCGTGCCCGAGGTGATCCTGGCGCGCTTCCTGGGCCTGAACTGCGCCGCCGTCTCGGTCATCACCAATATGGGCGCCGGCCTCTCGGACGAAGCGATCAGCCACGAACATACCAAGGCCATGGCACCCCTGGGCGCGGCCAAGCTGGAGCGCATCCTGCGCCGCTTCCTCGGCGGGGGTGCCTGACCCCCGGCTTCTCTGTTTTTCAAATACCCCCGCCGGAGGCCACCGGCCTCGCCACCGGCGCTAGCCCGGCAAGCGCAGGCCCGGCAGCGCCGCCTCGACCCGGGCCGCAGCGTCGTCCAGATCGTCAAGACCGTCCAGCGCCACCACCGGGCCGCGCCCGTCGGCATGGCGCGCCCGGTGCCTTTCATAGCGCGGGTCGTAATGGTCGCGCATCAGCGCCGCCGCCAAGCCGGCCCAATCGGCCGCGTCGATCATGCGCAGCCAGTCCTCGATCCGCTCGGCCGGATGCAGCGGGCGCAGGCTGTTCACGATCCGCGCCAAGGCCTCGGGATCGGCGCAGGTCTCGGCATAGCTTCGCGCGGTATAGGCGGCGCGGGCCTCGACCGGAACGGCAAGGCGGATGCGCGGCGCGGCGATGATGGCCTGCCAGATGCCGCGCGGCAGGTTCAGATCGCCGATGCGCGAGCTTTCCGCCTCGACCAGCAGCGGGCGCGCGGGGTCCAGCGCCTCCAGCGCCAGGGCGAGGCGGCTTTCGAACAGCTTCTGCGACGGCTGGCCGCCCGGCATCGCCCCGAACAGGCTGCCGCGATGGTTCGCCAGCCCCTCCAGGTCGATGACCTGATGGCCGCGCGCCGCAAGCCGCGCCAGGATTTCGGTCTTGGCGCTGCCGGTATTGCCGTCCAGCACCGCCACCGGCGCGGTCACGGGTGCCGTGACCCGCGCCACCACCAGCGCCCGCCAGGCCTTGTAGCCGCCCTCGATGCGGCCGACACGCCAGCCGATCTGCGACAGGATGGTGGCGAAGGCGCCCGAGCGCTGGCCGCCGCGCCAGCAATAGACCAGTGGCCGCCAGCCGCCGCCGAAGCCGGACAGCGGCCCGGCGATATGGCGCGCGGCATTGGCGGCGACCATGGCGCCACCCAGCTTGCGGGCATCGAAGGGGGAAACCTGCTTGTAGATCGTGCCGACCTGCGCGCGCTCCTCGTCGGACAGCACCGGCAGGTTGATCGCGCCCGGCAGGTGATCCTCGGCATATTCCGAAGGCGAGCGCGTATCGATGACGGTGTCGAACCCGGACAGCGCCGGATCCGACAGCGATGTCAGGCGGATGTCCACTTAGTAGACGTAGACCGGGGTTCCGATCGGCACCTGCTCGAACAGGTCCATCACCGCCTCGTTGCGCATGCGGATGCAGCCGTTCGAAACGGCCCGGCCGATCGAGTTCGGCTCGGTCGTGCCGTGGATGCGGATCGAGGTATCGTTGCCCCGCGCATCATAAAGATACAGCGCCCGCGCGCCCAGCGGGTTGGTCGGGCCGCCCGGCATGCCGTCGGCCCATCTGGCATATTGCCCGGGATTGCGCTTGATCATCGCCGGCGTGGGCGTCCAGCTGGGCCATTCGGTCTTGCGCCCGACGGTGGCGCGGCCCTTCCAGACCAGCTCGTCCTTGCCCACGGCGACGCCATAGCGGACCGCCCGGCCCGGCGCGATGACGTGATAGAGGAAGAAGTCCTTCGAGACCACGACGATGCTGCCGACCTCGAAATCGTTGCGGATCGAGACCTCGGTCGGGGCATAGGGGTCGCGCCGGGGCTCGGCCTGGGTGGCCAGCGCCGCGGGCTGCGCCTGTGCCAGGGCCAGCGAGGGCACGGCCACCAGCGGCAAGGCGGCCATCAGCATCTGTCTGCGGTTCATCTGTCCGTCCTGAATCCTTGCGTTTCTTGACCATGCGCCTAACCGCTTGGGCGCCCGGGATCAACTCAAAGCGCCGTGACGCGGTTGAAACGCGCGGCAAACGTGCCTAGCTTGCATCGGGAAAGGACCGTCCGCCATGACCTGCGCGACTTGTGCCCCCGCTTTCCGCCCGCCGCGCCGCGCGTCCGCGCGCGCCCCGCATCTGTGCCGGGGCCGGGGCGGGCGCGGCTGCCGCTGCCATGTCGCGGCCCGTCCGCAACTGGCCCGCCCGGTTCTGGCCGGAAACGGCCACGCCTTGCGCTGGCGGCCCGATGCCGGCGAAGGTCCGCCGCGCCATCAGGTCCTGCACCACCTGCCCCAGCATCCGCAGGCTCCGCCGCATCCTGTCTGAATCGCGCCCTTCCCGCCATTCCGACAGGACAATCCGATGAAACATCTCCAGAACGATGCCGAGCTGACCGTCACCGGCATGAGCTGCGCCTCTTGCGTGGGGCGCGTCGAAAAGGCCCTGGCCGCCGTGCCGGGCGTCGAAAACCCGCAGGTCAACCTGGCCACCGGCCGGGCGCATTTCCGCCTGACCGCGCCCGAGGCCCTGCCCCGCGCCGTCGAGGCGCTGGCACATGCCGGCTACCCCGCCGAGTCCCGGCTGACCCGGCTGGGCATCGAGGGCATGAGCTGCGCCTCCTGCGTGGGCCGGGTCGAAAAGGCGCTGGCCGCCATGCCGGGCGTGAGTTCGGCTCAGGTGAACCTCGCCACCGGCAGCGCCGCCATCCGGCATTCGCACGCCGTCGCGCCGCAGGCGCTGGCCGATGCGGTGACCGCCAAGGGTTACCCCGCGCAGGTGCAGGCCGAGGCCGGCCACCACATGCACGACCACGGCGACGATGCGGCCGCACTGAAGCGCAATTTCCTGATCGCCCTGGCCCTGACCCTGCCGGTCTTCGTGGCCGAGATGGGCGGCCATGCCTTCCCGGCCTTCCATCACTGGCTGCACATGGCGCTTGGCCAGCAGACGCTCTGGGTGCTGGAATTCCTGCTGACCAGCGCCGTTCTGGCCGGGCCGGGGCGGATGTTCTTCCGCATCGGCATCCCCGCGCTGATGCGCCGGGCGCCCGAGATGAACAGCCTGGTGGCGCTGGGGGCCTCGGCGGCCTGGGCCTACTCGACCGTGGCGACCTTCGCGCCGGGCCTGTTGCCGGCGGATTCGGTGCATGTCTATTTCGAGGCCGCCGCCGTCATCGTCACGCTGATCCTGCTGGGCCGCTGGCTGGAAGCCCGCGCCAAGGGCCGGGCCGGCGACGCCATCCGCCGGCTGATCGAACTGGCCCCCGACAGCGCCCATGTCGAGCGCGACGGCCGCATCGTCGAAATCCCGGTGGCCGAGCTGCGCCCCGGCGACATCGTGCATCTGAAACCGGGCGAGCGGGTGGCCGTGGACGGCGTGCTGACCGAGGGCAGCGGCGCTATCGACGAATCCATGCTGACGGGCGAGCCGGTGCCGGTCGCCAAGAACCCCGGCGATGCAGTGACGGGCGGCACGGTGAACGGCAATGCGGCGCTGGCCTATCGCGTCACCGCGACCGGCGGCGACACGGTGCTGGCCCGCATCATCCGCATGGTCGAGGACGCGCAGGCCACCAAGCTGCCGGTGCAGGCGCTGGTGGACCGGATCACCGCGGTCTTCGTGCCGGTGGTGATCGGGCTGGCGGCCCTGAGCTTCGCGCTGTGGATGATCTTCACCGGCTCGCCGGGCCAGGCGCTGGTGGCGGCGATCTCGGTCCTGATCATCGCCTGCCCCTGCGCCATGGGGCTGGCGGTGCCGGTCTCGATCATGGTCGGCACCGGGCGCGGGGCCGAGCTGGGCGTGCTGTTCCGGCGCGGCGACGCGCTGCAAAGGCTGGCCGATGCCCGCATCGTCGGCTTCGACAAGACCGGCACGCTGACGCAAGGCGCGCCCGCCCTGACCGCGCTGGAGGCCGAGGACATCGCGCCCCTTGAGGCGCTGCGCCTTGCCGCCGCGGCCGAGGCGCGCTCGGAACATCCGCTGGCCGCCGCCATCCTCGCCGCCGCCCGCGACAAGGGGCTGGAGCTGCCCGCGGCCGAGGCCGTGCAAGCCGCCGCCGGGCGCGGGCTTTCGGCGCGGGTCGAGGGGCGCGCGCTGCTGATCGGCAATGCCGCCGCGCTGGCCGAGGCCGGCGTTACCCCTTCGCCCGCGCTGATCGCCGCGGCCGAGGGCTGGGCGGCGCAAGGCGCGACCCCGGTGCATCTGGCGGTGGAGGGCCGCCACGCCGCCGCCATGGCGCTGGCCGATCCCATCCGCCCCGAGGCGGCCGAGGCCATCGCCGCGCTGCACGGGCTGGGCCTGCAGACCGCGATGATCTCGGGCGACGTGCAGGCCACGGCCGAGGCGGTGGGCCGCAAGCTGGGCATCGACCGCGTGACCGCCGGCGTGCTGCCCGAGGGCAAGCTGGCCGCCATCCGAGAGATGGGGCCGGGCACGGTCTTCGTCGGCGACGGCATCAACGACGCCCCGGCCCTGGCCGCGGCCGAGACCGGCATCGCCATCGGCACCGGCACCGACGTCGCCATCGAATCGGCCGAGGTGGTGCTGATCGGCGGCGATCCGGCGGGCGTGGCGCGGGCCATCCGCCTGTCACGCAGCGTCATGCGCAATATCCGGCAGAATCTGTTCTGGGCCTTCGGCTATAATGTTGCCCTGATTCCCGTGGCCATGGGGGCGCTGGTGCCCTTCGGCGGGCCGCAATTGTCACCCATGCTGGGGGCCGGGGCGATGGCACTCTCCTCGGTCTTCGTGGTCAGTAACGCGTTGCGATTGAGGCGTGCCGGATGATGCTGCGAACCCTTGTCCTGATCCTGGCGCTCGCCGCCGCACCGGCGGCCGCGGCGCCGTTGCGCATCCTCGCCTTCGGCGACAGCCTGACCGAGGGCTACGGCCTGCCCTCGCGCGACGGGCTGGTGCCGCAATTGCAGGCCTGGCTGAAGGCGCGGGGCCATGACGTGGTGGTGCTGAACGGCGGGCTGTCCGGCGACACCACCGCCGGCGGGCGGGTGCGGATCGGCTATTCGCTGGCCCGCCACAAGCCCGACGCGGTGATCGTCGAGCTGGGCGGCAACGACCTGCTGATGGGCTTTTCCCCGCAGACGGTCGAGGACAACCTGCACTCGATCCTGAAACAGGCCGGCAAGGGCGACAAGCCGCTGCTGCTGGTCGGCATCGCCCTGCCCGACGAGGACGCGCCGCAACGCGAGGAATGGGCGGGGATCTGGCCGCGCCTCGGCG
Organism: Paracoccus sp. J39; assembly: GCF_000518925.1. Lineage (NCBI taxonomy): Bacteria > Pseudomonadati > Pseudomonadota > Alphaproteobacteria > Rhodobacterales > Paracoccaceae > Paracoccus > Paracoccus sp. J39. The sequence goes on from NZ_JAEN01000012.1 coordinate 79,594, forward strand.
CCCGGCACGGCGCGCTGGTGCTGGAGAACCTGTATCAGCCGCTCTACGACGGGCCGGGCGAGGCCTATATGTCGCTGCTGCAAAGCGACGGGCTGCATGCCTCGGCCCAGGGGGTCAGGCTGATCGTCGAGGCGCTGGGGCCCAAGGTCGAGGAACTGATCGCCCAGGCCGCAACCCGGCGCTAATGCGCCATCGCGCCGTGCCCGGGCATGCGGCCGTTGTCCACCGGCAAGCGTGCATCGATTGTGCCGCACCCGCCGAAATCCAGCATGAGCACCAGCGTGTCGCCGTCTTGCAGGGGCCGCTTCAGCCCCATCAGCATGACATGATCGCCGCCCCGCGCCAGCGGGTGGCTGCCGCCGGCGGGAATCTCGATCGGCCCGGCCTCGGCCATCCGCATCACCCCGCTCTCCTCGCGATGCGTGTGCAGCGCCACCCGCTCGGCCGCGTCCGAGGCGACCGCCGAAAGCGTGCAGGGCGCCGCGCCGCGATTCTGGATCACCATGAAGGCGGCGGCCGAGCGGGGATTGGCGGCGCGGGCATAGCCGTCGCGCAGCACCAGATCCTGCGCCATGGCGGCAGGCGGCAGGAGCGCGAGGCAAAGGGCGGGCAGCAGGGGCTTCATGGCGGCTCCGTTCCGGTTCCGGGCAAGGCTAGCGCAGGCGCCGCCCGGCCGCCATCCCGGCCGGAAGCGCCCGCCGATCCGCCGCAGCGGCCCGGGTTTGCATATCTCTCTTGTGGAAATATCCACGGGGGTGCGGGGGCAGTCGGCCCCCGCGTCGCAAGGACGCAACCGGCACGCGCTCATGCAAAAGCCCCGCCGGTGAAGGCAGGGCGCATCGCATCCGCGACGGGCTCTCGATAAGGGGCCTCGAATCGACCGGCCCCTTCCCGAAAGCGGCGGATCAGGCTTTCGCCAGCTCGCGCTTGATCTTCAGGGCGCGATCCGACAGCTCGGCATCCTTGGCTTTCGCCAGGAAGGCGTCGAGGCCGCCGCGGTGGTCGACCGAACGCAGCGCCGCGGCCGAGATGCGCAGCTGGTAGCTGCGGCCCAGCTTTTCCGACAGCAGCGAGACTTCGTTCAGGTTCGGCAGAAACCGGCGACGAGTCTTGTTGTTGGCGTGGGAGACGTTGTTGCCGCTCATCGGGCCCTTGCCGGTCAGTTCGCAAACGCGCGACATGATCTTGTTCCTTCGATTCGATCCTGCACGGGCTTGGGCCCGCAATATGAAAGGGCGCCGCGTGGCAGCGCCCGGAAATCCGTTTGCGGGGGATAAAGCCAGACGGCGGGCGCGTCAAGCCTTTTCGCCCGGGTTTTCCGACCCCGCCCGGCCCTTCGCGACGCGAAACCCCTCGGCCTCGTGGCGGATCAGCGCCTGCTTGCGCCACAGCCCGCCGCCATAGCCGGTCAGCCCGCCATCCGAACCGATCACCCGATGGCAGGGAATCACCACCGCGATCTGGTTCGCGCCATTGGCCCGCGCCACGGCGCGAACCGCCGAAGGCCGGCCGATGCGCCGCGCCAGTTCGGCATAGCTGGTGGTCGTGCCCGCGGGCAGGCGCTGCAATTCCCGCCAGACCTGCTGCTGGAAACCGGTGCCGTGCAGGACCAGCGGCAGGTCGAAAGCCGCCCGTTCGCCGGCGAAATAGCCGGCGATCTGCGCCTCGGTCCGGTCGGTGACGGCGGAGCGGCCCGGACCGATGCGGCCCCTGGCGGCAAGGCGGCGCAACTCGGCCGGCAGCGCCGCGCGTTCGAGGAATTCCAGCAGGTGCAGCCGCTCCTGGTCGGCGACCGCGATCATGCCGCCCAGGGGCGTGTCGAACCATGCGGCCAGCAGCTCGGCCGGCCCCTGCGGCGGGCCCGGCAGCGCGGCCAGCAGGGCGCCGGGATCGGCCTGCGGATCAGGCCCGACGCTCATGCGCCTGTCGCCCGGCGATCAGCGAGTCGCATTCGGCGGCGCCCAGCCAGTCGAGCATCCGGGCCGCCGCCGAATCGGGATCGCTGTCGCCGCGCGCCACGGCATCGCCCATCTCGCGCAGCCGGGCGCGCACCTCGGGGCGGTCGAGCCGCGCCAGCAGCCCGGCGCGCAGTTCCGACAGGAACCAGTGCCGCGCCTGCTCGGCCCGGCGGGTTTCGAAATGCCCGTGCTCGCGCCGCCAGTCGGCCAGCCAGGTCATGTTGGTCCAGGCCTTGTCCAGCCCCTCGCCGGTATAGGCCGAGACCGGCAGCGCCTTGGGGTAGCCCTCGGGGTCGTAGGGGCGCTTGCGCAAGAGCCGCAGCGCGCCGGCATAATCGGCGACGGTGCGCATGGCGGTGTCGCGCAGATCGCCGTCGGCCTTGTTGACCAGGATGATGTCGGCGATCTCCATGATGCCGCGCTTGACGCCCTGCAGCTCGTCGCCGCCGGCCGGGGCGAGCAGCAGGATGAACAGGTCGGACATCTCGGCCACCAGGGTTTCGCTTTGCCCGACGCCCACCGTCTCGATCAGCACCACGTCGAAGCCCGCCGCCTCGCAGAGCCGCACGGTTTCGCGGGTGCGGCGCGCCACGCCGCCGAGTTCGGCGCGCGAGGGCGAGGGGCGGATGAAGGCGTTGGGATCGCGCGACAGCGTCTCCATCCGGGTCTTGTCGCCCAGGATCGAGCCGCCCGAGCGTGCCGAGCTGGGATCGACGGCCAGCACCGCGACCTTGAGGCCCTGCGCGGTCAGGAGCTTGCCGAAGGCCTCGATGAAGGTCGACTTGCCGACCCCCGGCGTGCCCGACAGGCCGATGCGCAGCGCCTGCCGCTCGGGCAGTTCCGCGAGCAGCGCCACGGCGCGGGCGCGGTGGTCGGGGCGGGTGCTTTCGATCAGCGTGATCGCGCGGGACAGCGCGCGGCGATTGCCCTGCGTCAGGGGTTCGGTCAGTTCGTCCATGCCCATCCCGGCTGCATCCTTGCGACGCGGGGGCCGACTGCCCCCGCACCCCCGTGGATATTTCCACAAGAAAGACATGTAAACGCCGGGGAGTTGTGGCGGATCGGCGCGGGGGCTAAATCTGCCGGGAAAGGGAGCGGAGAAATGCTGACGCGGCGGACGATTCTGGCCGGGATGGCGGCGATGGCGGCGGCGGGGCCGGTCCTGGCGGCCCCGGGGCTGCAGCTGCTGATGGTGCGGCGCAAGGGCTGCGTCTATTGCGCGCAATGGGATCGCGAGATCGCCCCGGTCTATGGCCGGCATCCCGAGGGGCGCGCGGCGCCGCTGCTGATGGTCGATCTGGACGGCCCTTATCCCGACGGGCTGGCGCTGGCGCGGCGGCCATGGCTGACCCCGAGCTTCATCCTGCTGCAGGGCGGCGTCGAACTGGCGCGATTCGAGGGCTATCCGGGGCGCGAGCGGTTCTTCGGCGTCTTGCGCGACATGCTGGCCCAGGCGGCGGGCTGAGATGGCGGGCTGAGGCTTTCGCCTTGCACCGCTTTGGGTTATCCGGACTACAGTAAATACTTACTTAACCTGGGACAGCCATGCACGACATCCGCGCCATCCGCGAGAATCCCGCCGCTTTCGACGCTGCGCTTGCATTGCGCAACCTGCCGCCGGTTTCGCCCGAGATCCTGTCGCTGGATGCCGACCGCCGTTCCCGCATCGCGGCCGCCGAGGCCGCGCAGGCCGAGCAGAACAAGGCCAGCAAGGAGGCCGGCGCCGCCAAGGGCCGCGGCGACGAGGCCGAGTTCCAGCGCCTGCGCGCCCTGGTCACCGCCAAGAAGGACGAGACCGCCCGGCTGCAGGCCGAGGCAACGGCCTTGGACGCCAAGCTGCGCGAGCTGCTGCTGACCGTTCCGAACCTGCCGCTGGACAGCGTGCCGCCGGGCAAGGACGAGGATGACAATGTCGAGATCCGGCGCTGGGGCGCGCCGCGCGCATTCGACTTCGCCCCGCGCGAGCATTTCGAGATCGAGGGCGTGAAGCCCGGCATGGATTTCGAGACCGCCGCGAAGCTCTCCGGCTCGCGTTTCGTGGTGCTGAAGGGCGGCGTCGCCCGCATCCACCGCGCGCTGGCGCAGTTCATGCTGGACCTGCATAGCGGCGAGCATGGGCTGGAAGAGACCTGGGCTCCGGTCCTCGTGCTTTCGGAGATGATGGAGGGCACCGGGCAGCTGCCGAAATTCGGCGAGGACAGCTATCAGACCCGAGAGGGCTGGTGGCTGATCCCGACCTCGGAGGTCACGCTGACCAACACCGTGCACGGCGATCTGATCGATCATGCCAGCCTGCCGCGGCGCATGGTGGCGCATAGCCAGTGCTTCCGATCGGAAGCCGGCAGCGCCGGGCGCGACACGGCGGGGATGCTGCGCCAGCACCAGTTCGAGAAGGTCGAGATGGTCTCGATCACCGATGCGGAATCGGGGGTCGCGGAACATGCCCGCATGACCCGCTGCGCCGAGACGGTGCTGGAGCGGCTGGGCCTGCCCTATCGCACCATCGTGCTGTGCGGCGGCGACATGGGCTTCGGCGCCCGCATCACCCACGACCTGGAAGTCTGGCTGCCCGGGCAGGGCAAGTATCGCGAGATCTCCTCGGTCAGCTATTGCGGCGATTTCCAGGCGCGGCGGATGAACGCCCGCTATCGTCCGGCGGGTGGCGGCAAGCCGGAATTCCTCCATACGCTGAACGGCTCGGGGCTGGCGGTGGGGCGCACGCTGATCGCGGTGCTGGAGAACGGCCAGCAGGCGGACGGCTCGGTCCTGCTGCCCGAGGCGCTGCACCCCTATCTGGGCGGCAGGACGCGGCTGGGCACGGACGGCGTGCTGGCCTGACCTGACTTAACAAAAGCGGGACGGGGCGAAACCCGCCGCGAGCGCGGGGCGTTTTCTGCCCATGTCTCGCGCGGGCGCATTCTTCCTGATCCTGGCGGTGCTGGCCTTCATTGCCAGCACGCTGCTTTACGCGCTGCTGCCCAGCCAAGGCATGACCGCCCCTATCGCCGAGCCGGCCCCGGCGCTGTCGCCATGGCAGGGTCTCCCCGGCGCCCGGCCGCAGCCGGTCGATCTGTCCGGCCTGTTCCTGCGGCCCCAGGGGCTGGGCATGGCCGGGCTGCTGGGCATGACCTGGGCGGCGCTCGCCTATCACGCTTTCCGGCGAGGGATCGAGCGGCGGCGGATGCGGCTGGCGCGCGCGGCCGCCCGGGACGCGGAACGGGCGCTGCCGCCGCAAAGCGCCGGGCCGCCGACGCCCGGCCACCTGCTGCGGCTGCACGAGCGGGACGACACCTTGGGCGAACATGCGCCGCTGATCGTCGGGCTGCTGGCCGGGGCGGTCTGGCCCTGGCTTCTGGACAGCCACCCGCTCGGCGCCTTTCTGCTGTCTGCGGCGATGCTGGCGGGGTTTTTGGCGGCGGCCTTGCGCGGCATCCGCATCGGCGGGCTGGTGCAGCACAGCTCCTCGCTGGGCTTCGTCGCCGGCTGGGGGCTGCTGGTCAGCTTTGCCGTCTTCACCGGGCTGCTGAGCGACCGGCTTGACGTGCCGCAGGAGGTGGCGGCGGTGATCGCCCTGCTGATCGGCTCGGTCGCCGCGGTCAGCGTGCAGCTGCGGCTGGGACGGCGGATCGGATTCAGCATCGCGGTGATCTGGGGGCTGATCGGCCTGGCCGCCGGCACCGTCACCACCGACGCGGCCATCGCCACCATGACGGTCATCGCCATCGCCATCATCGCCGTGGCGCTGGTGCAGGTGACGACCTAAGCCTCCGCCGCCTAGCTGCCCTTCGGCTTCTGCCGGTGCTTGTGCTTGGACAGCGCGCCGGACTGGCTGATCTTGCCGGCCTTGTCCCTGTAGGGGTTCTTGGTGCCCTGGTCGCGGAAAGTCAGTCGGATCGGCGTGCCGGGCATGTCGAAATCCTGCCGCAGCCCGTTGACCAGATAGCGCTGGTAGCTGTCGGGCAGCTTGTCGGTATGGGTCGCCATGACCACGAAGGCCGGCGGGCGGGTCTTGACCTGGGTGATATAGCGCAGCCGGATGCGGCGGCCGCCCGGCGCCGGGGGCGGATGCGCCTCGGTCATCGCGCCCAGCCACTGGTTCAGCCGCGCGGTCGGGATGCGGCGGTTCCAGACCTCATGCGCCTTGAGGATCGCGTTGTGCAGCCGGTCCAGCCCCTTGCCGGTTCGGGCCGAGACCGTGACCAGCGGCGCGCCCTTCAGCTGCGGCAAGAGCCGCTCGAAAGCCTCGCGCAGTTCCTTGAGCTTCTCGGGCTTGTCCTCTTCCAGATCCCATTTGTTCGCGGCGACGACCACGGCGCGGCCCTCGGTCTCGGCGAAATCGGCGATGCGCAGGTCCTGCTGCTCGAAGGGGATGCCCACGTCCAGAAGCACCACCACCACCTCGGCGAAGCGCACGGCGCGCAACCCGTCGGCGACGGAAAGCTTTTCCACCTTGTCGGTGACGCGCGCCTTCTTGCGCATCCCGGCGGTGTCGAAGATGCGCACCGGCGTGCCCATGAAATCGGTGCTGACGCTGATCGAATCGCGGGTGATGCCGGCCTCGGGCCCGGTCAGCAGCCGGTCCTCGCCCAGGATCTTGTTGATGAGCGTCGACTTGCCGGCATTCGGCCGGCCGATCACCGCGATCTGCAGGGGCTTCGCGGCCGAGGGGCGCCAATCCTCTGCTTCCTCGTCGCCATCCTCGACGGCGACGTCGGTTTCCGGTGCCTGCTGGACGTTCTGCGCCTCGAAGGCTTCGGCCAGCGGCACGAGGGCGCGGTAGAGGTCGTCCATGCCCTCGCCATGCTCGGCCGAGATGCGCAGGGGCTCGCCCAGGCCAAGCGCATAGGCCTCCATCGCCCCCGCCTCGCCGGCGCGGCCCTCGGCCTTGTTGGCGGCCAGGATCACGTGTCTGGCTCGCTTGCGCAGGATGTCGGCGAAATATTCGTCGGCCGCCGTCACGCCCACGCGGGCGTCGATCACGAACAGGCAGACATCGGCCTCGTCCACCGCGCGCTCGGTCAGGCGGCGCATGCGGCCTTGCAGGCTGTCGTCCTCGGCGATCTCGAGCCCGGCCGAATCGACGACGATGAAGCGCAGGTCGCCCAGCCGCCCCGCCCCCTCGCGCAGGTCGCGGGTCACGCCGGGCTGGTCGTCGACCAGCGCCAGCCGCTTGCCGACAAGACGGTTGAACAGCGTCGACTTGCCGACATTGGGGCGCCCGACAATGGCGAGGGTGAAGCTCATCTGTATGCGATCAACTGGCCGTCATGGGTGACGACGTAAAGGGTCTGCCCCGCCACGGCCGGCGCCGCCGCGGCGCCGCCCGGGATCTGGGCGGTGCCGATCAGCGCGCCCGAGGCGGGATCGAAGACGCGCAGATAGCCGTCCGAGCCGGCAAGGTAAAGCTTCGATCCCGCCAGCACCGGACCGTAATGGTTCCAGACCTTGTCCTGCTTGCGGATGACGGTTTCGGTGAAATAGGGCAGTTTCTGCGCCCAGACCCGGGCGCCGTTCGCGGCATCCAGCCGGATCAGCTGCGCCTGGTCGTTGACCAGAAAGACCGAATTGCCGGCCGCCAGCACCGGGCTGGACGCGCCTTCGCGCGCCTGCCACTTGACCATGCCGCTGGCCAGGTCATAGGCGCCGACGCCGCCCGAGCTGGTGCCGGCATAGACCGTGCCGCCGGAAATGACCGGATCGCCGGTCATCTCGCGGAAATAGGCGACCGAACGGCCCAGCCGCGTGCCGCCGACATTGGCGCTCCAGAGCTGGGCGCCGTTCGAGGCGTCGACGCCGGTCAGCGCGCCGGTATTCGAGGGGAACACCACCGTGCTGCCCGACACCGCCGGCGCCGGCGCGCCCATCACCCCGGCCATGTCCTTGTTGCCGAAGCTGCGCCACAGCACCTTGCCGTCGCTGGCGCGCACCGCCCAGCCGGTCTGGTCGCGGCCCAGCACATAGACCACGCCGTTCGCCACCGTGGGCGCGCCGCCGATCGGCGCCTCGACCCTTTGCCGCCAGGCGATGCCGCCGGTGCGGGCGTCCAGCGCCACCAGCTCGCCATAGCCGGTGGAAGCGAAAAGCCGGTTGCCCTCGAAGGCCAGCCCGCCGCCCGAGACGCTGCGGTCGGATTCGCCGGCCGGGCGCAGGTCGCGGCTCCAGGCCCGGCCGCCGCCCGTGGTGGTGGCGGTGACGGTGGACTGGCTGTCCAGCGCAAAGACCAGCCCCGCCGCGACGACGGGATCGGCGGTGACGCGGTGGCGCTTGTTCGACCCCGCACCGATGGGCGCCGCCCAGATCCGGCTGGTTCCCGCGCCCAAGGCCAGGTTGCCCGGCGCATGCGCGGCATTGCCGGCGCGCTGCGCCCAGTCGGCATTGGCGCGCTGCGGCGGCAGCGACAGGGCGGCGGTGGTCGGCGCCCGGGCGCCCTCGGCGGCGGGGCCCTCGGGCGACAGCACGGCGCGCGGGTCCAGCCGTTCTCCGGGCAGGATCGTGTCGCGCTGCTGGCAGGCCGAAAGGGCGGTCAGGGCGGCCAGGGCGGCGATCAGGGGCAGCCTCGTCATCGCTTTCTCCTCTATCCGGGCCGGGCCTGAGGACGGGCACGGCCGCGGGCGCAGTGGTTCGGTTCGCCGGCGGGGCCGGGTTCAGTTCGCGGCGGGGGCCGGCATGGCCTGAGGGACGGCCTGCGGCCCGGGTCCCTCGCTCTGCTCGGGCTCGACGCCCAGCGTGATCATCATCTCGGACAGGCGGCGGCGCAAGGGCTCGGACAGGCCATCCTTTTGCTGGATCTGGCGGATCAGCATGACCGCGTCCTCCTGCCGGCCGGCGCCGATCAGGGCCACGGCCTTCTGCTCCAGCGCCAGCAGCTCGAAGGGGGCGCCGGGCTTGGACAGCTCGGCCAGCAGCCGGTCGCGCTCGGCCGCGTCCATGGCGGGACCGGCGACCATCACCGCCTTGAGCAACGCCAGGTCGCGCAGCAGCGGGTCGCCCTCCAGCGTGGCCGCCGCGGCCTTGAGCCGCTCGGCCGCCTTCTGCGCCAGGCCGGCCTCGGCCTCGGCGCCGGCGGCCAGCATCTCGGACAGCGCCTTGCGGCCGGCGGACCCGGCCGGATCGACGGCGGAAAGCGCGGCGATCGGGTCCTGGCCCTCTTGCGCCGCGAGCACCGCGTCGCCCCAGGCCCGGGCCCGGGTCTCGGCCTGGTTGCGGGAATATTCGCGCCAGGCCGCACCGCCCACGATGCCCAGGACGACCAGAAGCGCAACCCAGCCATAGCGGCGGAACAGGCCGAACAGCCGGTCGCGGCGCAGATCCTCGGTGACCTCGTCGATGAAGCTGTCGTTCTGATTGGCCATGTCGCCCCCGGAAGTTCTTTGGCGCTGTTCTATACGGGGTTTCACCCGTTTGCCAATGGCGGGCCGCGCCGGGACTGCCGGAAGGCCGAGGCGCTGTAGACTGCCAGCGCCGCCCAGATCATCGCGAAGGCGATCATGTGCCAGCGCGTGAACGCCTCGCCGAAGAGCAGCACCGCGCAAAGGAATTGCAGCGTCGGGTTCAGGTAGAACATCAGCCCCAGCGTCGCCATCCCGACCCGGCGCGCGGCATAGCTGAACAGGATCAGCGGCACCGCCGTGATGACCCCCGAGGCAGCCAGCAGCAGCGAGACGGGCAGATTCCCGCCGAAGCCCAGGGGCTGGGCCAGGGGCGCGGGCATCAGCCCGAGCCCCTGCAGCAGCAGCCAGCCAAGCGCCAGCGGCGCCAGCAGCGCCACTTCGGCGGCGACGGACAGGACGGGGCCAAGCGGCAGCGATTTCTTGAGCGCGCCGTAGAGCACGAAGGTCAGGGCGAGCCCCAGGCTGATCCAGGGCGCCACCCCCAAGCCCCAGGTCAGCAGCGTCACCGCCAGCGCGGCCAGCAGCACGGCCATGCCCTGCGCCCGGCTCAGGCTTTCGCCGAAGACCAGCACCCCCGCCACCACCGCGGTCAGCGGGAAGATGTAATAGCCCAGCGAGCTCTGCACGACATGCCCGGCCTGCACCGCCCAGATGAACAGCCCCCAGTTGAGCGAGATGGTCAGCGCCGCCAGCACGATCCGCCCCACATGCCGGCCGGCCAGCGCCCCGCGCAGCTCGGCCAGCCGGCCCTGCGCGCCCAGCACGACCAGAAACAGCACCAGCGACCACAGGGTGCGATGCGCCAGCACCTCGACCACCGGGACGTCGGAGAGTGCGCGGTAGAAGATCGGCGACAGGCCCCAGGTCACGCAGACCCCGATCATCGCCCAGAAACCCTTGGTCCATTCGCTCATGCGCATTCCCTTTCCGTCCGCCCCAGCCATGCGGTCGATTCGCGACGGAGGCAAGGGGCCGGGGGCTCTGCCCCCACGTCCGCCCGGCCCCGGGGCGGGGCCAGGCGGACGTTCCCCCGGGATATTTCGGCAAGAAAGAAAAGGCCCGCCGGTCGGCGGGCCTTGATGCGAAGCCGGGGATGCGAAGCCGGGCCGAGGATCAGAGGCGCGAGGCCACGTTTTCCCAGTTCACCAGGTTGTTCAGGAAGTTTTCCAGGTATTTCGGCCGGGCGTTGCGGAAGTCGATATAGTAGCTGTGCTCCCACACGTCGCAGCCCAGAAGCGCGGTCTGGCCGAAGCAGAGCGGGTTCACGCCGTTCTCGGTCTTGGTGACCTTGAGGCTGCCGTCCTTGTCCTTGACCAGCCAGGCCCAGCCCGAGCCGAACTGGCCGACGCCGGCCTCGGCGAATTTCTTCTTGAACTCGTCCACCGAACCGAAGGCTTCGGTCAGGGCCTTTTCCAGCTCGCCCGGGATGGCGCCGGGGTTCGGGCCCATCATTTCCCAGAACTGCGCATGGTTCCAGTGCTGACTGGCATTGTTGAAGATGCCGTTCTGCGCCACGGCCCCCGACTGGTAGGTGCCCTTGACGATGTCCTCGAGGCTCTTGCCTTCCCATTCGGTGCCGGCCACCAGCTCGTTCAGCTTGTCGACATAGGCCTTGTGGTGCTTGTCGTGGTGGTATTCCAGCGTCTCCTTGGACATGCCGCCAGCGGCCAGCGCGTCGTGAGCATAGGGAAGATCGGGAAGCGTGAAGGCCATTTTCGATTTCCTTTCCAACGGTTTCGGATTGTGTTCTGGCACAGGAGCCAGTCGGGGAAAAGCCCTGTCGGCCGCTAAACGCCTTCAACGCGGCGCGGGTTCCGGCCCTAGCCGCCGCCGGGCGAGCCGCAGACGCCCGTCCCGGTCATGACGTTGTCATAGCCCTGCGCGACGGCAGTGACCGAGGCCGCGCCGTCGGATTTCCGCACGGTCAGCCGGTAGTCCAGCCGCTCGGTCCGCTGGCCGGAGGCGTTGCGCACCCCGGCCAAGGCCCAGCCGTAGCTGCGGCTGCTGCGGTCGTCGGCGGTGATCCGGGCCTCGATCGGGCGGCCGAGCAGGTTTTGCAGGATCGGGTCGAAGACCTCGATCCGGCCCTGGCGCGGGCCGGAGGTCTGGCGGGTCAGCATGATGAATTCCGGCACCCAGCCGGTGCCGCTTTCGTCAAGGATCTGGCACATCATCACCACCGGCGGCTCCTGCGCGAGATCCTGGGCCCGCAGGGCCGGGGCCGGCGACAGCAGGCCGGCAAGGGAAAGGGCGGGCAGGATCAGGGCGGGACGCATGGAATCAACCGGATGGCTTTCGCCTTCCATCCATACGCCGCCCTGCCGCCGCCACAAGCCCCGTCCGGACCCCGCAGCGCGGAACTAGCGCGGGTCGAGCTGCGTGCCCGGCGCCGCGGCGCCGGTCAGGATGCCGCGCAGGTAGTCGGTGACCGAGCGGAAGCCGATCAGCACATAGCCGCCCGGTTCGCGCCAGATGCCGCAGGCGACCTGGGCGGCGCGGGTGCGGCGCAGCCCGTCCTCGGGCATGGCCGCCAGGTCGGCGGGACAGAGCTTCATCAGCACGTCCAGCGCCTTGGCGCCCTGGATGCGGAAGGCGGCCCGCATGTCGCTGACATCCAGCACCAGCGCGTGTTCGGTGGACAGCGCGTCCTGCAGGGCGGCCAGCGCCTCGGCCGCCTCGGCGCGCGGCAGGACCAGCAGCAGCTCGTCCGGCGACATCCAGCCGAGAGAGCGGCTGCCGTCGGTGGTGATGCGACCCTGTCCGGGCAGCGCCACCCCGGCCGCCGCGGCGATGGCCTCGCCCGCGCGCGCCAGATCGGCGCGGATCTGGATCATGCCCCAGTCCTGCACCTGAGAGATCTTCGCCAGTGCCTCAGCCATTCGCCCGGCTCCCTTCCTTGTCATAGAAGACCGGATCGCAGATCCGCGCCTTGTAGCTTTCCTGACCCGCGACCGGGAATTCCAGAACCTCGCCCATGCGCTCGGGGCCGTTCAGCACCAGACCCATGGCGATGGGCTTGTTGAGCGTCGGCGACATGTAGGTCGAGGTCACCCGGCCCTGGGTGTTGCGCTGGCCGTTCGGGTTCACGCCATCGGCCACCGCATAGACGCCGTCGGGCAGCACCCGGCCGTCGACGCTTTCCAGCCCCACCAGCTTCCAGCGCCGGGGATCGGTCATGTGGCTGCGCTCCTGCGCCCGCTTGCCGATATAGTCGGCCTTCTTCTTGCTGATCGCCCAGCCCAGGCCCAGGTCCTGCGGGATCACCGTGCCGTCGGATTCGTCGCCGATCATGATGAAGCCCTTTTCGGCGCGCATGACGTGCATGGCCTCGGTGCCGTAGGGGGTGACGTTCAGGTCGCGCCCGGCCTCATGCAGCTTTTCCCACAGCTCCAGGCCGCGGTTCGCCGGCACCGCCACCTCGAAGCTGAGCTCGCCCGAGAAGCTGATGCGATAGACGCGGGCGGGGATGCCGGCGATCTCACCCTCGGCCCAGCCCATGAAGGGCAGCGCCTCGGCCGACAGGTCCATGCCGCCCAGCCGCTCCAGCAGCACGCGGGCCTTGGGACCGACCACGGCGACCTGCGCCCATTGCTCGGTGACGTTGGCGGTATAGACCTTCCAGTCCCACCATTCGCATTGCAGCCAGTCTTCCATATGGCCATGCATCCGGTCGGCGCCGCCGGTGGTGGTGTGCACCAGCCAGGTATCCTCGCCGAGGCGCGCGGCCACGCCGTCATCCACGAGGAAGCCGTTCTCGTTGCAGATCAGGCCATAGCGGCACTTGCCGATGGGCAGGCTGGACATCATGCCGGTATACATCATGTCGAGGAACTTGCCCGCATCCGGGCCCTTGACGATGATCTTGCCCAGCGTCGAGGCGTCGAGCGTGCCGACCGAGGCCCGCACCGCCCGGATCTCGCGCGCCACCGCGTCGCCATGGCTTTCGCCCGCCTTCGGGTAGCAATAGGGGCGGCGCCAATGGCCGACCGGCTCGAAGAAGGCGCCGTGGCTTTCGTGCCAGCCATGCATGGGCGTCTTGCGCAGCGGCTGGAAGATCTCGCCCCGCGCCTCGCCGGCGATGGTGCCCAGCGTCAGCGGCGTATAGGGCGGGCGGAAGGTCGTCGTGCCGGTGGCCGGGATCGGCTGGTTCAGCGCATTGGACAGCACGGCGAGGCCGTTGATGTTGCTGACCTTGCCCTGATCGGTCGCCATGCCGAGGGTCGTGTAACGCTTGGTATGCTCGACGCTGTGATAGCCTTCCTGCGCGGCCAGTTCGACATCCGAGACCTTCACGTCGTTCTGGAAGTCGAGCCACATCTTGAACTTCATCTTGCGCGTGGCGTGGGCCGGCATGACCCAGACCGGCATGGTCGCGGATTCCGCCTGCGCGCCGGTCAGGTCCGGGACCAGCAGGTCGCCCGCCGCCGCGCCGACGCAGCTGGCCATCGCCTTGCCGTCCGCGCCGGTCGGCGGGCGGTTCGGGTCGGGGGCGAACATCGACTGCGCGTCGGACCAGGTCAGCTTGCCGCCGCAATGGCTCCACAGGTGCACCACCGGAGACCAGCCGCCGGACATGGCGACGCAATCGGCATCCACGGTCTCGGTCACCTCGCCCGAGCCGGAATGCGCGCAGATCTTGACCGCCTCGACGCCATGGCCGCCCTTGATGCCGGCGATGGCGCTGCCGGTCAGGATGCGCACGCCGCGGGCGCGCACCGCCGCGGGCAGCGCGCCGCCGGCCGAGCTGCGGGCGTCGATCACCACCGGCACCTCCAGCCCCGCATCCAGCGCCACCAGCGCGGTGCGATAGGCGTCGTCGTTGCTGGTCACCACGACGATCTTGCGGCCCGGCGCCACGCCGTAATTGTCGATATAATCCCGCACGGCCGAGGCCAGGATCACGCCCGGCACGTCATTGCCGGCAAAGCTCAGCGGCCGCTCCAGCGCGCCGGTGGCGACGATCACATGGCCCGCGCGGATGCGCCACAGGCGCTGGCGCGGGATGCCCGCGTTCGGGTCGTGATCGGCCAGCGATTCCCGCACCAGCAGATAGCCATGGTCGTAAAGCCCGGTCGCCTGGGTCGAGCGGCGCAGGGTGACGCCGGCCATGCCGCGCAGTTCCGCCAGCAGCGCATCGACGCGGGACTGGCCGTCTGCGTGGTCGGTGGGGGTGCGGCCGCCGAAATGCGGCGTCTGCTCGACCAGCCAGACCGACTTGCCGTCGCGGGCCGCGTCGCGGGCCGCGGTCAGGCCGGCGATGCCGCCTCCGACCACCACCACGTCCACATGGGCATAGGCCTGTTCATACTTGTCCGGATCGGCCTCGGTCGGGGCCTTGCCCAGCCCGGCCGAGCGGCGGATGATCGGCTCGAACACATGCTTCCAGAACGGGCGCGGATGGATGAAGGTCTTGTAATAGAAGCCCGCCGGGAAAAAGCGATACATCCAGTTGTTGATCGCGCCGATATCGGCGTTCAGGCTGGGCCAGCAGTTCTGGCTGGCGGTAACCATGCCGCCGACCAGCGGCGTGGTGGTGGCGCGCTGGTTCGGCTCGAACCGGCCGCCCTGACCCAGGCCCAGCAGCGCGTTCGGTTCCTCGGCACCCGAGGCGATGGGGCCGCGCGGCCGGTGATACTTGAAGCTGCGGCCCATCATCAGCTGGCCGTTCGCCAGCAGGGCCGAAGCCAGCGTGTCGCCCGCGACCCCGCGCATCTGGCGGCCGTCGAAGCGGAAGGGCAGTTGATAGGCGCGGTCGATCAGGCGGCCGCCGCGCGGCAGGCGGAAGGGTCCGGTCTCGGTCATGCGTTCAGGCTTTCGGCGGGGGTGTCGGCGGAAGTGTCGGCAGGGGTTTCGCTCCAGTCGGGCTGCCAGTCCGGACGCTGCGCCCGGATGGCGGCGACGATCTCGGGCGTCGGATGCGGGGTCTGGGCGCTGTAGGTGCCAAAGACCTGCAGCGTGGCGGTGTCGCGCGCCGCCAGGAACCACTTGCCGCAGCCATAGGCATGGCGCCAGCGTTCGAAATGCACGCCCTTGGGGTTCTTGCGGGCGAACAGATAGGCCTCGAACTCCTCGTCGGTCGAACCGGGGCCGAAACGCTTCAGATGCGCCTCGCCGCCGGGTTGCAGCTCGGTTTCCTCGGCCGCGATGCCGCAATAGGGACAGGTCAGGGTCAGCATGGATCACTCCTTCGGCGGCAGGGCGCGCGCAGGGGGAACCGGCCCGTGGGCAGGCCGGATGCGCAGGACAGCAGTGGAAATCGGGGAACGGGCCGGAAAGCCCCGGCCGGGGGCGGAAACGCAGGCGACCGCATCCCGCCCTTGGCGGGGCCGGATCACGGGCGTTTCAAAGCGAAGGCAAAGACGGCGCGGCAGGCCGCAGGGCCCGCGCAACGCCGCGCTCATGCCAGCGTGGACAGGGACAGGCCCGCCGCGCTGCGCATGAAGATCAGCCGAGGAGCGCAATGCCCCCCGGCCCGCGGAAGGGCCGGCACCCGAAGGCGCCGGGACAGGCGCCTTAGTTGGTGGAAGGCGCCGCAGGTTCGGCCGGAGCCGGAGTCGCAGGCTCGGCCGGGACCGGAGCAGCGGGATCGGCAGGAGCAGCAGGCTCGGCCGGCGGTTCGACGGAGATGGCGCCGTCATCGACGGGCGCGGGTTCGGACGAAACGGCCGGATCGGTCGGCGGCTCGGTCGCGGTCGGCTCGGTGCCCGAGGACACGAACCAATAGATGACCACCAGCACGACGACGACGACGCCAACGATGAGCCAGAGGTTGCTCTTGTTCTGTTCGGCCATGAAGAAAACTCCTTGGTCATGGGGACGTAACTTAACAATTCATTAGATGAATAAGAGTTTCCCATGACTTGCACGATTTTTTCCGCAACGGTGCGGAGATGGGCGAAATTCGGCCCAAAATCCGCCCCGCAGGCCGGCAGGAACCCGCCCGCGCCGCGCATCAATGCGCCACCCCCGCGGCGACGCTCTCGTCGATGAAGCGGCCCTCGACGAAACGGTTCAGGCCGAAATCCTTGGCCAGCGGGCCGGGCTGGCCCTTGGCCAGCAGCTCGGCCATCGCCCAGCCCGAGCCGGGGATGGCCTTGAAGCCGCCGGTGCCCCAGCCGCAGTTGACGAAGATGTTGCCGACCGGCGTGGTGGACAGGATCGGCGAGCGGTCGCCGGTCATGTCGACGATGCCGCCCCATTGCCGCAACATCTTCAGCCGCGACAGCATCGGGAAGGTCTCGATCAGCGCGCGCACCGTCTCCTCGACATGGTGCCAGGAGCCGCGCTGGGTGTAGTTGTTGAAGCCGTCGGTGCCGCCGCCGATCACCATCTCGCCCTTGTCGGATTGCGACAGGTAGCCGTGGACGGTGTTGGCCATGATGACGATGTCGCAGCAGGGCTTGATCGGCTCGCTGACCAGCGCCTGCAGCGCCAGCGATTCGATGGGCAGGCGGAAGCCGGCCATCTCGGCCAGGACCGAGCTGTGGCCGGCGGCGATCAGCGCCAGCTTGTCGCATTCGATGCGGCCCTTGCCGGTGTTCACCGCCCTGACCTGCCCGTTCGCGGTCTCGATGCCGGTGACTTCGCAGTTCTGGATGATGTGCATGCCCATGGCCGAGCAGGCGCGGGCATAGCCCCAGGCCACGGCGTCGTGGCGGGCGGTGCCGCCGCGCTCCTGGTAGAGCCCGCCGAGGACCGGATAGCGCGGCCCGTCGATGTTGATGATCGGCAGCATGTCCTTGATGCGCTTGGGGCTGACCCATTCGGTCGCCACGCCCTGCAGCTGGTTGGCATAGACGGTGCGCTTGTAGCCGCGCACCTCGTGTTCGGTCTGCGCCAGCATCAGAAGGCCGCGCGGGCTGAACATGATGTTGTAGTTCAGGTCCTGCGACAGGTTCTCGTAAAGCTTCAGCGCCTTGTCGTAGATCGCCGCCGAAGGGTCCTGCAGGTAGTTCGAGCGGATGATGGTGGTGTTGCGGCCGGTATTGCCGCCGCCCAGCCAGCCCTTCTCGATGATGGCGACATCGGTGATGCCGAAATTCTTGCCCAGGTAATAGGCGGTGGCAAGGCCATGGCCGCCGGCGCCCACGATGACGACCTGGTATTTCTTCTTGGGCTCGGGACTGGCCCAGGCGCGTTTCCAGCCGGTATGCAGCCGCATCGCCTCTTTAGCGATGGCAAAGACCGAATAGCGGCCGGTGCTGGAACTTGCAGATGCGGGCATGGCGGAACCTCTTGCGACTCGACCCGTGCAGAGTGAAGCGAGGGCGGTGTTCGGGCAAGCCGCGTTGCGACGGGGCGATTGTCGAATTGCGTCAGGGGACGGCGCAGATGTCCCGAAGGAGATTTGCGCATTTGTCGCAGGGCTTTGACTTTCTCGCCGCGGCGAAAGCCGCTATCACCGGCAGCAGCCAAAAGGGGAAGCCGATGTTCTGGATCATCTGCGCCGCGCTGGCGGGGGTGGTGGCGGTGGCCATCGCCGCGCCGCTTCTGCGCCGGCAGGGCGAGGGCGCCGAGCCCACCGCCGCCTATGACCTGCGGGTCTATCGCGACCAGCTGCGCGAGGTCGGGCGGGATCTGGACCGCGGCCTGATCGACGAGGCCGATGCCGAACGGCTGCGGGTCGAGATCGGCCGCAAGGTGCTGGCCGCGGACCGCGCGCTGGAACGCGCCGGCAGTGCCCGCCGCGCGCCGGGCGGCTGGGCGGCGCTGGCGGTTCTGGCGCTGCTGCTGGCCGGGGCCTTCCTGCTTTACCAGCGCATCGGCCAGCCCGAGCGTCCCGACGCCCCCATCGCGCAGCGCATCGCCGAGGCACAGGCGCTTTACGACGGCCGCCCCAGCCAGGCCGAGGCAGAGGCCAAGACCCCCCGGCCCCAGCGCCCCGAGCCCGATGCGGACTATGCGGCGCTGATCGAACGGCTGCGCGAGGCGGTGCTGAAGAACCCGAACGACCCGCGCGGGCTGGAACTGCTGGCCGAGCACGAGGAAAGGCTGGGCAACCTGATCGCCGCCAAGGACGCGCAGCGCCGGCTGGTGGCGCTGCGCGGCGAGGCTGCCAGCGCCGAGGAGCTGGCGCGGCTGGCCGGGCTGACCATCGAGGCGGCGGGCGGCATCATCACCGCCGAAGGCGAGGATGCGGTGGCCCGGGCGCTGGCCCGCGATCCGCACAATCCGCAGGCGCGCTTCATGGTCGGGCTGCTGCATCTGCAGAACGGCCGCCCCGACCGCGCCTTTCCGATCTGGGCCGGGCTGCTGGCCGAGGGGCCGGAAAGCGCGCCCTGGATCCAGCCGATCCGCGCCGCGATCGGCGATCTGGCCTGGTTCGCCGGCCGCCCGGACTATACCCCGCCCGAGCCCCGGACCGATTCCGCGCCCGCTTCCGCACCCGGCTCGCCGGCCCTGCCCGGCCCGGATGCGGAGGCCGTGGCAGCGGCGGGGGACATGAGCCCCGAGGAACGCCAGCAGATGGTCGAGGGCATGGTCAAGGGGCTGGAGACCCGGCTTGCCACCCAGGGCGGCACGCCCGAGGAATGGGCGCGGCTGATCTCGTCCCTGCCGGTGATCGGGCAAAAGGACCACGCCGCCGCCATCCTGGGCGAGGCCCGGCAGCGTTTCGCGGGCAACCGGCCGGCGCTGGACCTGATCGAGGCGGCGGCGGAACAGGCGGGGCTGGAATGATCTGCGAGAGCATCGAGGCATTCGCCGCCGCCCTGCCCCGCACCGGCGCGGTGGCCGGGCTGGACCTGGGCACCAAGACCATCGGCGTCGCGGTCAGCGACGGGCTGCGCAGCGTCGCCTCGCCCCTGACGGTGATCCGGCGCGAGAAGTTCACCTTGGACGCCCAGGCGCTGCTGAAGATCGCCGCCGACCGGGCGCTGGTCGGGCTGGTGCTGGGCCTGCCGCGCAACATGGACGGCAGCGAGGGGCCGCGCGCACAATCCACCCGCGCCTTCGCCCGCAACCTGGAACGGCTGACGCCGCTGCCCATCGGCTTCTGGGACGAGCGGCTCTCGACCGTCGCGGCCGAGCGGGCGCTGCTTGAGGGGGACACCTCGCGCAAGCGCCGGGCCGAGGTGATCGACCAGGTCGCGGCCGGCTATATCCTGCAGGGCGCGCTGGACCGGCTGCGCTTCCTGGGCGCGGCGGGATGAAGCCCTCGACCCCCTGCATCGACATCTGCAAGATCGACCCGGCAAGCCGGCTTTGCACCGGCTGCCTGCGCAGCATCGACGAGATCACCCGCTGGGGCCGCATGACCGAGGCCGAGCGGCTGGCCGTCATGGCCGAACTGCCCCGCCGGCGGCCGGCGGATTAGCGCGTCACCACCCGCACCTCGCGGATCGCGGCCTTCAGCCGCACCCGGGTTTCCACCGGCTCGCGCGCCACGGCGTCCAGGATCGCCCGCATGTCGCCGCGCAGCCCGTGCAGCTGGTCGACCAGCGACAGCACCAGGCCCAGCGCCTCCTCGTCGAGGTGATAGCCCTCGGCCAGGTCGACCACCAGGCTCAGCCGCGCCAGGTCCAGCTCGCGGAACAGCGGCCCCTGTTCGGATTGCACCGGCATGACGACGCCGGCGCGGATATAGCGGTCCAGCTGTTCGGGCGTCAGGTCGCTGACGGCCGCCAGCGTCTCGGTCAGGGTATAATGGCGCTGGGTCATTTTCCCCTCCTCGGGTCATAGGCGTGGGTCTGCCGCCATTGCTCCATGAAGCGCGCCAGCTCGTCATCGACCTTGGGCGGCATGACGATCTTCAGGATGACATGCTGGTCGCCGCGCCGTCCGCCCTCGCCCTTGATGCCGCGCCCCTTCAGCCGCAGCTTCTGGCCCGAGCTGGCGCCGCGCGGGATGGTCAGCATGACCGGCCCCTCGATGGTCTGCGCCTCGACCTTGCCGCCCAGCACGGCCTCGTCGATGGTGATGGGCAGCGTGGTCTCGACATCGTTGCCGTCGCGCTTCCAGTCGGGATCCTCGGCCACGATCAGGGTCAGGAGCGCGTCGCCCGGCCCGCCCTCGCCGATGCCGGGCCCGCCCTTGCCGCGCAGCCGGATCACCTGGCCGTCATGGGCGCCCTCGGGGATCTTCACCTCCAGCACGCTGCCGTCGGGCATGGTGATCCGGGTCGAGCCGCCGCGCGCCGCGGTCATGAAATCGATCTCCAGCGTGAATCGCTGGTCGGGGCCGCGCATGTCGAAGCTGCGCGCCCCGCCGCCGCGCCGTCCGCCGGCGCCGCGCCCGAACAGGTCGGAAAACACGTCCGACAGATCGTCGAAACCGTGATGCTGGCGATAGGGATTGTCGCCCGATTCGGCATATTCGCGGTAATAGTGCCGCTGCGGCCGCTCCTGTCCCTGGGCATCGATCTCGCCGCGGTCGAAGCGGGCGCGCTGCTCGGGATCCTTGAGCAGATCATAGGCGGTCGAGGCGGCCTTGAAGCGTTCATGCGCCGCCGGGTCCGGGTTCAGGTCCGGGTGGTCGGTCTTGGCGATCCGGCGATAGGCCTTCTTGATCTCGTCCTGCGTGGCATTCTTGTCCAGTCCCAGCGCCTTGTATGGATCGTCGGCCATGGCCGCGGCTTCCTTTCCTCACCTGTCCTCCCCGGAACGCATCGGCGCGTCCTGGGTTTCCTGCCCGTTCCGTCCCGGCCGCGGGGCGGTGAAACTGCCGCCCGGCATGAAGCCCGCGCTGAGCGGCAGCGCCGCCGCCCCCAGCGTGCGCGCCTGTCGCCCCAGGGTTCCGGCGCGCACCTCGGGCAAGGTGACGCCGTGATGGCGCATCGCGGCCAGGCCGTCGGCGGTCGCCCGCACCAGCGCCTCGCGCAGCGCGGCCGGCATGGCCCCGTCGATCACCACCAGCGGCAGGTCCAGCACCGCGACCGCCCCCAGCGCCGCATGGGACAGCACCCGCGCCGATTCGTCCAGCCATTGCCGGGCGATGGCCGGCGGCAGCTGCCAGTCGGCATCGTCCAGCGGCAGGTCGCGCCCCAGCGCCGTCTCCAGCACGGAAACCGAAGCCACGTCCAGCACCTGTCGCCCGCCCGGCACCGGGCAGGAGCCCATCGCCCCCGCATTGCGCGACGGTCCCAGCCGCAGCCGCCCGTCCAGCACCACGCCGCCGCCGCCGAAATGCGCAAGGTAGAAATACAGGAAATCCTCGGGCAGATCCTCGGTGCCGAACATCATCTCGGCCCCGCAGGCGCAGGAGCCGTCGTTCTCCAGCCAGACCGGCAGGTCCAGCGCCGCGGCCAGCTCGGCGCGCAGGTCGCGGCCGCGCCAGGGCTGCATCTCCTCGGCCCAGTCCCACAGGTAGAAGGGGCTGGCGATGCCCATGCCCGACAGCCGCGCACGCTGCGCCTCGGTCAGGTCCGCCAGGATCGCCGCGGTGCCGGCGACGGCGAAATCGCGGATCGCGTCGGGATGCGGATAGGCATGCGGCAGCACCCGGATCTGCCGGATCCGGCCGGCGAAATCGACCAGCACCAGCTCGGCCACCCGGCGCCCGACCTTGAGCCCCAGGAACAGCGCCCCCTCGGGCGCCAGGGCCAGCGGCAGCAGCGGCTGGCCGACCTTGCCGCGCCGACGCTCGCCCCCGGCATCCAGCAGGCCGGCGGCGATCAGCTCGCGCGTGATGTTGGTGACGGCCTGCGCCGACAGGCCCGTCGCCTGCGCCAGCGCGGCGCGCGGCATCGGCCCGTTGCGGCGAATCAGCCACAGGATCAGGCGCTCGTTCTGGCTGCGGACCCCCTGCGGCGTCGCCGCCGCCGGCATGGTGTTCGGCATGGTTCCATCCTCCCCCCTATATAAATCAACGAAATTGATTTATTGACAAGCCCCTCTTTCTTCGGCAGCCTTTTGGAGGAGGCGGCGGTCAGACCCGCCCAGAGGAGGAAGGACATCATGACCAAGACGACACTGCTGCGCGCGGCGCTGGCGGGCACGGCCCTGACCCTGATCGCCGGCATGGCGCAGGCCGACAGCGCCTGTCTGATCACCAAGACCGACACCAACCCCTTCTTCGTGAAGATGAAGGAAGGCGCCCAGACCAAGGCGGCCGAGCTGGGGATCGAGCTGAAATCCTATGCCGGCCGCATCGACGGCGACCACGAAAGCCAGGTCGCGGCGGTCGAGGCCTGCATCGCGGACGGCGCCAAGGGCATCCTGATCACCGCCTCGGACACCAAGGCCATCGTCGATTCCGTGCAGGCGGCGCGGGATGCCGGGCTGCTGGTCATCGCGCTGGACACGCCGCTGGACCCGATCGACGCGGCGGACGCGACCTTCGCCACCGACAATTTCAAGGCCGGCGAGCTGATCGGCCAATGGGCCAGGGCCACCATGGGCGACGCGGCGGCCGAGGCCAAGATCGCGCTTCTGGACCTGGCGATCTCGCAGCCCTCGGTCGACGTGCTGCGCGACCAGGGCTTCCTGCAGGGCTTCAGCATCGAGCTGGGCGACCCCGAGAAATGGGGCGACGAGACCGATCCGCGCATCGTCGGCCACGAGGTCACCTCGGGCAATGAGGAAGGCGGGCTGAAGGCCATGGAGAGCCTGCTGGCCAAGGACCCCGACATCAACCTGGTCTATACCATCAACGAACCCGCCGCCGCCGGCGCCTATGAGGCGCTGAAGGCCGTCGGGCGCGAGAACGACGTTCTGATCGTTTCGGTCGATGGCGGCTGCCCGGGCGTGCAGAACGTCGCGGAGGGCGTGATCGGCGCCACCTCGCAGCAATATCCGCTGGACATGGCGTCGCAAGGCATCGAGGCCATCGCCGCCTTCGCCAAGGACGGCACCAAGCCCGCGCCGACCGAGGGCAAGGACTTCGTCGATACCGGCGTGCAGCTGGTCACCGACAAGCCGGCCGAGGGCGTCGAATCCATCGACAGCACCAAGGGGACCGAGCTCTGCTGGGGCTGAGCCTCGATTGAACCGCAGGGCGGGGGATGCCTCGCCCTGACCACAGGCAGCGGCGTCCGGAGCGGCGCCTTGCAAAGGGGGAGACCGTCCATGTCATCCGACACCAAGACGGCCGCCGGCTACGAGGAGGGCCTGCAAGGCGCCTCGGACAAGGTTGCCGAGTTCCAGGAACAGAAAACCGCCCTGAAGCGCCTGCAGCACTGGCTGCACATGACGCCCTCGGCAGTGCCGATGATCGTGCTGGTCGCGGCGATCATCGTCTTCGGCCTGCTGTCGCCGAACTTCTTCAAGGCGGTCACGCTGTCCACCATCCTGCAGCAGATCGCCATCGTCGGCATCCTGGGCTGCGCGCAGTCGCTGGTGGTGCTGACCGCCGGGATCGACCTGTCGGTCGGCGCCATCGCGGTGTTCTCCTCGGTGCTGATGGGGCAGTTCACCTTCCGCTACGGCATCCCGGCGCCGCTGGCCATCGCGCTGGGGCTGGCGGCGGGCACGGCCATGGGCTTTGCCAATGGCTGGCTGGTCGCCCGCATCAAGCTGCCGCCCTTCATCGTGACGCTGGGCACCTGGCAGATCATCCTGGCGGCGAACTACATCTATTCCGCGAACGAGACGATCCGCTCCTCGGCCATCGCCGCCGAGGCGCCGGCGCTGCAATTCTGGGGCTATTCCATCCAGCCCGGCGGGGTGAAGATCCTCTATGCCGTGTTCCTGATGGTGGCGCTGGTCGCGATCCTGGCCTACGTCCTGCGCCATACCGCCTGGGGCCGGCATGTCTATGCCGTCGGCGACGACCCGGAGGCGGCAGAGCTGGCCGGGGTGCGCACCAGGCGGGTGCTGATCCAGGTCTATGCGCTGGCGGGCCTGTTCTGCGCCATCGCGGGCTGGGTGATGATCGGCCGCTTCGGCTCGGTCTCGCCCTCGGCCTCGACCGGGCAGCTGGGCAACATCCAGTCCATCACCGCGGTGGTGATCGGGGGCATCAGCCTGTTCGGCGGCCGGGGCTCGATCGTCGGCATGTTCTTCGGCGCGCTGATCGTCGGCGTGTTCGAGATGGGGCTGAAGATGGTCGGCACAGACCCGCAATGGACCTTCTTCCTCATCGGCCTGCTCATCATCCTCGCCGTGGCGGTGGATCAATGGATCAGAAAGGCATCGGCATGAACGCGAACACTTCCGCAGAACCGCTTCTGAAGGCCCGCGGCCTGGTCAAGCGCTATGGCAAGGTCACGGCGCTGGACCATTGCGACTTCGACCTGATGCCGGGCGAGATCCTGGCGGTCATCGGCGACAACGGCGCCGGCAAGTCCTCCCTGATCAAGGCGCTGTCGGGCGCGGTCCAGCCCGACGAGGGCGAGATCACGCTGGAGGGCCAGCCGGTGAAATTCGCCAGCCCGCTGGATGCGCGCGGATACGGGATCGAATGCGTCTATCAGACGCTGGCCATGTCCCCTGCCCTGTCCATCGCCGACAACATGTTCATGGGCCGCGAATTGCGCAAGCCGGGGATCATGGGCCGGTGGTTCCGCCAGCTCGACCGCCCGGCGATGGAGAAATTCGCCCGCGAGAAGCTGACCGAGCTGGGGCTGATGACCATCCAGAACATCAACCAGGCGGTCGAGACGCTGTCGGGCGGCCAGCGCCAGGGTGTGGCGGTGGCCCGGGCCGCCGCCTTCGGCTCGAAGGTGGTGATCCTGGACGAGCCGACGGCGGCGCTGGGGGTCAAGGAAAGCCGCCGCGTGCTGGAGCTGATCCGCGATGTCCGCTCGCGCGGCATTCCGATCATCCTGATTTCCCACAACATGCCGCATGTCTTCGAGGTGGCGGACCGCATCCATATCCACCGGCTGGGGCGGCGGCTCTGCGTGATCCGGCCGCAGGATTATTCGATGTCGGACGCGGTGGCCTTCATGACCGGGGCCAAGGTTCCGGACGAGGTGGCGACGGCGGCCTGAACGGCACGGCTGCGGGGGGCTCTGCCCCCCGTCCTTCGGACTCCCCCCGGGATATTTGCGCATGAGAGAAATACTGGACCGGATTGCGGGGCTGGGACCCGGACGGCGGATCGTCGCCATCGTCGGGGCGCCAGGATCGGGGAAATCGACCCTGGCCGCCCGGCTGGCGGCCGGGCTTGCGGATGCGGCGCTGGTGCCGATGGACGGGTTCCATCTGGACAACCGGCTGCTGGAAGCGGAGGGGCTGCGCGGCTGCAAGGGCGCGCCCCAGACCTTCGACGCGGCGGGCTTCGTCGCGCTGGTGCAGCGGCTGAAGGCCGGGGGCGAGGTGGTCCACCCGGTCTTCGACCGCGGGCTGGACCTCTCCATCGCCGGGGCCGGCCGGGTCGAGGCGGGCCATCGGCTGGTGCTGGTCGAGGGCAATTACCTGCTGCTGGACCGAGCGCCCTGGCGCAAGCTGGCGGGCCTTTGGGACCTGTCGGTCATGCTGGACGTGCCGATGGAGGAGCTGCGCCGCCGCCTGACCGCGCGCTGGCAGGGTCTTGGCCGTTCGCCGGCCGAGGTGATGGCGCATCTGGAGAACGATCTCGGCAATGCCGAGCTGGTGCTGCGCGAATCGTTGCCGGCCGATCTGCGGGTCCGGCCGGCGGCTATGTCTTCGGCCGGAACGCCTTGATGCGGGCGGGGTCGGTTTCCACATAGGCCGCCCCGATCAGGTCGAGGCAATAGGGCACCGCCGCGAAGACCGCATCGAGGCAGGTGGCGATGGCCGAGGGCTTGCCGGGGATGGTGATCATCAGAGTCGCGCCGCGGATGCCCGCGCTCTGCCGCGACAGGATGGCGGTCGGCACCTCGCGCAGGCTGGCGCGGCGCATTTCCTCGCCGAAGCCGGGCAGTTCCTTTTCGATCACCTCGGCCATGGCCTCGGGCGTCTGGTCGCGCGGGGCCGGGCCGGTGCCGCCGGTGATCAGGATCAGGTCGGCGCCCTGTTCGTCGGCCAGGTCGCGCAGGCAATCGGCGACGATCTCGCGCCCGTCCGGAATGATGCGGCGCGTGATGTCCATGGGCGAGGTGACGGTGGCGCGCAGCCAGTCCTCGGCCCCCGGCCCGCCCTTGTCCTGATATTCGCCGCGGGCGGCGCGGTCCGAGACGGTGACGATGGCGATATGGGCGGGGCGGTCGGGGTTCTGGGTCATGCCCGCATCCTGCCGCAGGCGGCGCGCGAAGGGAAGCGCGGCTCAGCCGCGCCGCGCCGCCTCGATGGCCGCGACGTCGATCCGGGTCATCTCCATAATCGCCTCGAAGGCGCGTTTCGCCTCGTCGCCGCCGGCGGCCAGCGCATCGGTCAGCACGCGCGGCGTGATCTGCCAGGAAATGCCCCATCTGTCCCTGCACCAGCCGCAGGCGCTTTCCTGGCCGCCATTGCCGACGATCGCATCCCAGTAGCGGTCGGTCTCCTCCTGGTCGTCGGTGGCGATCTGGAACGAGAACGCTTCGCTGTGCCGGAAGGTCGGGCCGCCGTTCAGGCCGACGCAGGGGATGCCTGCGACGGTGAACTCGACCAGCAGCACATCGCCCGCCTTGCCTGACGGAAAATCGCTGGGCGCGTGGCGCACCGCGGTGACGGCGCTGTCGGGAAAGGTCTCGGCATAGAAGCGGGCAGCCGCCTCGGCATCCTTGTCATACCAGAGGCAGACGGTGTTCTTGGCCATGGTCATTTCCGGTTCCTCCCTGGGCCTTGCCTGCGGGCGAACGCGCCATGGCGGTCGCGGTTCCCCAGGCGGGGGAGCCGGAGAGCAGTGAACGAGAGGCGGGCGCCTCCGGCGGGGGTATTTTGGGGAACGAAGAAGCCGGCCAGGACGATGGGTCATCGGACGAATCGGCCAGCAAAAAGGCCGCGGAACCTGCCCGCGGCCTTTTGCATGCAATGCGGGTGCGGTTACTTGAACCGGGCGTTGCGGTTCGCCACCAGCTTCAGACGCAGCGCGTTCAGACGGATGAAGCCCGCCGCGTCCTTCTGGTCATAGGCGCCGGCGTCGTCCTCGAAGGTGACGTGCTTTTCGCTGTAGAGCGAATGATCCGACCAGCGGCCGACGGTATGGACGCCGCCCTTGTAGAGTTTCAGCCGCACGGTGCCGGTGACGTGCTCCTGGCTCTTGTCGATCAGGGCCTGCAGCATCTCGCGCTCGGGCGAATACCAGAAGCCGTTATAGATCAGCTCGGCATAGCGCGGCATGATCGAATCCTTGAGATGGCCGGCGCCGCTGTCCAGCGTGATCTGCTCGATGCCGCGATGCGCTTCCAGCAGGATGGTGCCGCCGGGGGTCTCGTAGATGCCGCGCGACTTCATGCCGACGAAGCGGTTTTCCACGAAGTCCAGCCGACCGATGCCATGCTTGCGCCCGTATTCGTTCAGCGCCGTCAGGATGGTGGCGGGCGACAGCGCCTCGCCGTTGATCGACACCGCGTCGCCGCGCTCGAAGCCGATCTCGACATATTCGGGCTGGTCCGGGGCGTCCTCGGGGCTGACGGTGCGCTGGTAGACGTATTCGGGCGCTTCCTCGGCCGGGTTCTCCAGCGCCTTGCCCTCGCTGCTGGTGTGCAGCAGGTTGGCGTCGACGCTGAACGGCGCCTCGCCGCGCTTGTCCTTGGCGATCGGGATCTGGTTCTGTTCGGCGAACTCGATCAGCCTGGTGCGCGAGGTCAGGTCCCATTCCCGCCACGGCGCGATCACCTTGATCGACGGGTCGAGCGCATAGGCCGACAACTCGAAGCGCACCTGGTCGTTGCCCTTGCCGGTCGCGCCATGGGCGACGGCATCGGCGCCGTGCTGATGCGCGATCTCGACCAGGTGCTTGGAGATCAGCGGCCGGGCGATCGAGGTGCCGAGCAGATAGAGCCCCTCGTAGACCGCATTGGCGCGGAACATCGGGAAGACGAAATCGCGCACGAATTCCTCGCGCACGTCGACGATATGGATGTTTTCCGGCTTGATGCCCAGCAGCTCGGCCTTCTGGCGCGCCGGTTCCAGTTCCTCGCCCTGGCCCAGGTCGGCGGTGAAGGTGATGACCTCGCAGCCGTATTCGGTCTGCAGCCATTTCAGGATGATCGAGGTGTCGAGCCCGCCCGAATAGGCAAGGACGACTTTCTTCGGCGCGTCGGACATGCGGATGACCCCCAGTGAAATTTCGGCAGGGAATAGGCGCATTCGCCGGGCGTCACAAGGGGAGCCTTGCCGGGAGCGAGGTTGCGGCGGCCGCTTCATCGTGTTGCCCTGCCCCCGCGACAGATCTTTCCGCTGAGCCACCTTGCCAAATCGCCCGTTTCGCGCCATTCGCGGATATATGGAAAACTTTGCCGCCTCTGTCCGCCAGGCAGAGATCGCGTTGCGCGACCTCTTCGAGCCGACGCCCCTGCAGAAGAACGACCACCTCTCGGCGAAATACGGCGCCGAGATCTGGCTGAAACGCGAGGACCTGACGCCGGTGCGCAGCTACAAGCTGCGCGGCGCCTTCAACGCCATGCGCAAGATCGGGGCCGGGTCGCAAGGGCATTTCGTCTGCGCCAGCGCCGGCAACCATGCCCAGGGCATGGCCTTTGCCTGCCGGCATTTCGGCGCCCGCGGCACGATCTTCATGCCCGTCACCACGCCCAGGCAGAAGATCGACAAGACCCGCATCTTCGGCAACGGCGCCATCGAGATCGTGCTGACCGGCGATTATTTCGACCAGACCCTGGCGGCGGCCCAGGACTTCGCCCGGGCGCAGGGCGCGACCTTCCTGTCGCCCTTCGACGATGCCGACATCATCGAGGGACAGGCCACGGTCGGGCTGGAGCTGCTCGACCAGTTGGGCGGGGCGCCGGATGTCGTGGTGCTGCCGGTCGGCGGCGGCGGGCTGGCCGCCGGCGTCACCCGACTGCTGGCCGTGCTGGCCCCCGGCACGCGCGCCGAATTCGCCGAGCCCGAGGGCGGCGCCAGCCTGCGTGAGGCGCTGCTGGCCGGGACGCCGGTGACATTGCCGGCGGTGGACAATTTCGTCGACGGCGCCGCGGTGGCGCGGATCGGCGACCTGCCGTTTCGCGCGCTCGCCGGCTTCGGCGCCGACCGGGTCCATACCGCGCCCGAGGACCGCATCTGCGCCACCATGCTGGAGATGCTGAACATCGAGGGCATCGTGCTGGAACCCGCCGGGGCGCTGGCGGTGGACGTGTTGCGCGACATGCCCGGGCTGGCCGGCAAGCGCGTGGTCTGCATCTGCTCGGGCGGCAATTTCGATTTCGAGCGCCTGCCCGAGGTCAAGGAGCGCGCCCAGCGTTTCTCGGGCCTCAAGCGCTATTTCATCCTGCGCATGCCGCAGCGGCCCGGCGCGCTGCGCGACTTCCTGCAGCTGCTCGGCCCCGAGGACGATATCGCCCGCTTCGAATACCTGAAGAAATCGGCGCGCAATTTCGGCTCGGTCCTGATCGGCATCGAGACCACCGCCCCCGCCAATCTCGAACGGATCTGCGAAAGGCTGGACGCGGCGGGGATCGGCTATCGCGACATCACCCGCGACCCGGTCCTGGCCGAGTTCCTGATCTGATCCCGGCACGGCGCTAGGCATGGCGGGCCCGCTTGCCGGGATGCAACGCCGCGTCCAGCTGACGCATCAGCGCCTGTTTCGAGGCGGAATAGCTGGCCAGCAGCGATTCGACATCGACCTCGCCGTGCCGGCCGGCGGCGGCCTTGCGCTCGCCCGCGTCGCAGAGATTGCCGAATTCCGAGAAGCCCAGATTCCAGGCGCAGCCCTTCAGGAAATGCAGGTCGGTTTCCAGCCGCAGCGCGTCGCGGCGCGACAGGCGCATGATGACGCCTTCGACCTCGTCCAGAAACAGCTCCAGGATCAGCTGGAATTCGTCATCGCCGACTTCGCCGCGCAGCTCGTTGATACGGTTCCAATCCAGCATGGACAACCCTTGGAAGAATCACCCCTTATTCATAACAGGGAAATCATCCAGAACGTGTTAATCGCGAAAATTGTCCGGATTAACGGAACCTTCAGCGGCCCGGGCTTACACCGTCCGCATGATGATCCTGGACGGCCATGCAATAAGCTCCATCCCGCATAACTGGCGGCTGGTGCTGCTTGTCGATGACAGCCGGGCGCAAAGGCGCACCCTGGCGGTCCAGCTGACCCGCGCCGGCTATCACGTGGTGGAGGCCGCCAGCGGCGACGAGGCGATGCGCATCTGCCTGGAACGGCGCCCCGACATCGTGATCTCGGACTGGATGATGCCGGGGCAGAGCGGGCTGGATTTCTGCCGCCGCTTCCGCGAGATGCAGTCGGACCGCTACGGCTATTTCATCCTGCTGACCTCGCGCAACGACAAGAAGGACATTGCCGACGGGCTGCGCGCCGGCGCCGACGAATTCCTGACCAAGCCGGTCTCGGGGGCCGAGCTGCTGGCCCGGCTGTCCGCCAGCGAACGCATCCTGCGCATGGAGGAAAGGCTGCGCAACGCCAATGCCCAGCTCAGCGCCACGCTGACCGAATTGCGCGCCACCCAGGCCGCGATCGAGCGCGACCTGCGCGAGGCGCAGCGCCTGCAGCAGGGGCTGGTGCGGGAACGTCATGGCCGCTACGGCGATTTCGACCTGTCCCTGCTGATGCGCCCGGCCGGCCATATCGGCGGCGACCTGGTCGGGTTCTTCCCGATCAATGCCCGCCGGGTCGGGCTGTTCGCGCTGGACGTGGCGGGGCATGGCGTGGCGGCCGCCCTGCTCAGCGCCCGGCTGGCGGCGCTGCTCTCGGGCGCGACCGACCACAACATCGCGCTGCGCATCACCGAGCTGGGGCTCTACGACGCCCGCCCGCCTGCCGAGATCCTGCGCCAGCTCAATATGCTGATGCTCGAGGAATTGCGCACCGAATCCTATTTCACCATGGTCTATGCCGACCTGGACTTCCTGACCGGCCGGCTGCGGCTGGTGCAGGCGGGCCACCCGCATCCCGTGCTGCAACGCGCCGATGGCCGGATCGAGCGCATCGGCGGCGGCGGCCTGCCCGTAGGCGTCTTTTCCCATGCCGAATACGAAGAGGTGCAGCTGACCCTGAGCCCCGGCGACCGGCTGTTCATCAGCTCGGACGGGCTGACCGAAAGCGAGAATCCCCGCGGCGAGCCCCTGGGCGAAGAGGGGCTGCACGCCATCCTGCGCACCAATGCCATGCTGCGCGGCGACGCGCTGCTGGAATCGATCTGCTGGTCTGCGGCGCATTATGCCGGCGGCCAGCGCAGCGACGACATTTCGGCGGTGCTGATCGAGCGGCGTCCGGACGGGCAAGACCCTTGGGGCTGATCCGCCTCAGCGCCGGCGCAGCGCCGCCCGCACCACGGCGCGCGATCCCGGGTCGGGCAGCAAGGCCGCGACGCGCGGCAAGGGCACCCAATGCGCCTCATGCCCCGGCTCGGCTGGCGTGCCCAGGCGGGCGACCGGCCGCGCCAGCCAGACGGTGCAGAGCTTTTCCGCCCAGAACCCGTAATCCGGCATATAGCAGAAGCGCCGATAGGCACCGAAGCGGCGCGGATTGCCGATGCTCCAGCCGGTCTCCTCGCGCACCTCGCGATGCAGGGCGGCCAGCGGCGATTCGCCCGGATCGATGCCCCCGCCGGGCAGCTGGAACTCCGGCGCGGGCGCCTGCTGGAAGGTCAGCAGCGCCGCCCCGTCGCGGACCAGCAGCGCATAGGCGCCCGGACGCAGCCGATAGGCGCGCCGTCCGGGCGGCGGTCCGAAACGCGGTATCATGCAGGCCCCTTTTCTTCCCCGCCCCATGCTGCAAGCCTGCCGGGGCCGGCTGCCGCGACCCCAGCACCGAAAGCCGGCGGCTTCTTCGTTCCCCAAATACCCATGCGACGCCGCCGCAGGCAACAAGGCCCGCCTGCCCGGCCCTGTCGTCAAAGCAAAAGCCGCGCAAACCCAAGGGCTTGCGCGGCTTTTGTATCATGGTGCCCAGGAGAGGACTCGAACCTCCACGCCTTGCGGCACACGGACCTGAACCGTGCGCGTCTACCAATTCCGCCACCTGGGCAGGTCGCGTGAGCCGGGTGATTAAGCCCAGCCGCGGGGGGTGTCAACGGGGGGGCAACAAAAATCTTCGCCCACCCGAATCTTTTTTCCGCGCCGCCGCGCGGGTCGCGATATTCTTTCGCCAGCCGCGGCCCGCAGCGCCGCATCGAACGCCGTCCACAACCGCAGCGGGCGATATCCTATCCTTTCGGTCAGGTTGCTGCCGGGAAGCGCCCGGGACTAGAAACCCTTCACAGGAAGTCATTTGTTGCCAGTGCTCTGATAAACGGAATTTTTCCATGGACGACCTCAAGACCCGCGAATGGGACGCCATCGTGATCGGCACGGGGATCGGCGGGGGAACCGCGGGCCGGCGCCTGGCCGAGGCGGGGCTTTCCGTGCTCTACCTGGAAAAAGGGCCCGACCTGGGCGACGCCCCCCTGCCCGCGCTTGGGATCGAGACCCGCGATCCCGAGGCGCGGATGGCCAACGGCGCCTGGCCCTGCATGCTCGAGGCCAAGCTGGACGGCGCCTGGTGCGAGCTTGACGGCATGATCGGCACCGGGGTGGGTGGCACCTCGGCCTATTACGCGGCGACGCTGGAGCGTCCCGAGCGGCACGACCTGGACACGACCGAGGCGCTGCCGCATCCGACCGGCGGCTGGCCGGTCGGCTATGACGAGATGCTGCCCTGGTTCTCGCTGGCCGAGAAATATTTCCATATCAACGGCGAGGTCGATCCGCTCGCCCCCGCGGGGGCCGAGCTGCTGCCGCCGATCCTGCCGCTGCCGGCCTCGGATGCGGCGCTGATGGCGGCGCTGCGCCGGTCGGGCATGCATCCCTATCGCACGCATATGGCGGCGCGCTTCCTGCCGGGCTGCGAGAGCTGCTTCGGCCGGCGCTGCCCGCGGCGCTGCAAGATGGACGGCCGCTCGGCCGGGGTGCTGCCGGCGATCGAGACCGGCCGCGCCGCGCTGATCGACCGCTGCTCGGTGACCCGGATCGAGGCCGACGGCCAGCAGGTCCAGGGCGTCACCTGCCGCCGCGACGGGCAGGAATTCACCCTGCGCGCCCGGACCTATGTGCTGGCGGCGGGCGGGCTGGGCTCGCCCTCGCTGCTCTTGCGTTCGGCCGGCGAGGCCTGGCCCCGGGGGCTGGGCAACCGCAACGGCCTGGTCGGCCGCAACCTGATGTTCCACCTCAGCGAGATCATCGCCATCTGGGCCGGACAGGGCCGGGACGAGACCGGCGCCTCGCGCTCGATCAGCATGCGCGACCTGTATTTCATCAACGGCCAGCGGTTCGGCACCGTGCAATCCATGGGGCTGACGGCCGGCTATGGCGAGATCCTGCACGCGCTGAACGGCCGCTTCGACCAGTCGCCGCTGCGCCGCATCCGGCCGCTGCGGCACGGGCTGCGCTTTCCCGCCCTGGTCGCGGCGCGGATGCTGGGCAATGCCAAGCTGTTCGTGGGCGTGCTCGAGGACCTGCCCTATGCGCATAACCGCGTCCTGCCCGATCCGCAGGACCCCGACCGGCTGCGCTTCCGCTACGACATCTCGGACGAGCTGCGCGGCCGGCGGGCCGCCTTCCGCAAGGCGATGCGCGCGGCCTTCCGCCCGCATCGGGCGATGTTCATGGGCAGCGCGCCGCAGCTGAACTTCGCCCATCCCTGCGGCACGCTGCGCTTTGGCGACGATCCCGCCAGCAGCGTTCTGGACCGCGATTGCCGGATGCATGGCGTCGACAATCTCTTCGTGGCCGATTCCTCGTTCATGCCGACCTCGAACGGGGTCAATCCCAGCCTGACCATCGCCGCCAATGCGCTGCGGGTGGCGGACGCGATCGTCGCAGGGCTACGGCCACGGCTTGCCGCTGGCGGAAGCCTTGGGTATTGAACGATCAAGCAAGCCACGAAGGGAGCGCCGCATGTCCGCAGCCAAGCTGGTCACCATCTATGGCGGGTCCGGATTCCTGGGCCGGCAGATCGCCCGGATCATGGCCGCGCAGGGCTGGCGCATCCGCGTCGCCGTCCGCCGCCCGAACGAGGCCGGCGTCGTGCGCACCTATGGCGCGCCCGGCCAGGTCGAGCCGGTGCCCTGCAACATCCGCGACGACCTGTCGGTGACCGCCTGCATGGCCGATGCGGATGCGGTCATCAACTGCGTCGGCATCATGGTGCGCGAGGGCAAGAACACCTTCGACGCCATCCATGAGGAGGCGGCGGGCCGCGTCGCCCGGATCGCCGCCGAGACCGGGGTGAAGCAGTTCGTGCATGTCTCGGCCATCGGCGCGGATGCGGATTCGGAAAGCCGCTATGCCGCCTCCAAGGGCCGGGGCGAGGCCGCGGTGCTGGCGCATCGCCCCGATGCGGTGATCCTGCGGCCCTCGGTCATGTTCGGACCGGACGATCATTTCTACAACCGCCTCGCCGCGATGACCCGGCTGGGCCCGATCCTGCTGGTGCCGGGCGCGAATACGCCGATGCAGCCGGTCTATGTCGATGATGTGGCGCGCGCCGCCGCCGTGGCCGCCGCGGGCGAGGCGCAGCCCGGCATCTACGAACTGGGCGGGCCGGACGTCCTGACGATGCGCGAGATCGCGCAGCAGGTGCTGACCGCCATCGGGCGCCGCCGCGCCGTCATCGGCCTGCCGCATTGGCTGAGCCGCGTGATGGGAACGGCGCTGGACGGCGTGCAGACCGTCACCGGCGGGCTGCTGACCAACCGCATCATGACCCGCGACCAGGCGCGGCTGCTGCGCCTGCCGAACCGGGTCTCGGGCCAGGTCAAGACCTTCGCCGACCTGGGCATCGAGCCGACCGCCGCCCCCGCCGTCATCGAGGGCTATCTGTGGCGCTTCC
This sequence comes from Paracoccus sp. J39, assembly GCF_000518925.1. Taxonomy (NCBI): domain Bacteria; kingdom Pseudomonadati; phylum Pseudomonadota; class Alphaproteobacteria; order Rhodobacterales; family Paracoccaceae; genus Paracoccus; species Paracoccus sp. J39. The sequence goes on from NZ_JAEN01000012.1 coordinate 114,719, forward strand.
GCCCCTCGGGACAATATGAGGCGATCACCGCCTCGGCGAAGAACCTGCGCAACAGCTGATGGACCACAACACCCTTGTTGCCGTCGCCCTGGGTCTGCTGGAGGGGCTGACGGAGTTCATCCCCGTGTCCTCGACCGGCCACGTGCTGCTGGCCGGGCATTTCCTCGGCTTCGATTCGCCCGGCCGCGCCTTCGAGGTGCTGATCCAGCTGGGCGCGATCATGGCCATCCTGGGCGTCTATGCCGGGCGGCTGTGGCGGATCTTCACCAGCGCGCCGCAGGACCCGCGCGCGCGGCGCTTCATCCTGGCCGTCCTGCTGGCCTTCCTGCCCGCCGTGGTGATCGGCGTGCTGGCGCATCGCATCATCAAGGAGGTCCTGTTCGAGACCCCCGGCCTGATCGCGGTCATGCTGATCGTCGGGGGCGTGGTGCTGCTGTTCGTGGACCGGATGGCGAACCGGCCGCGCTATTTCTCGGCCGAGGACTTCCCGCTGCCCATGGCGGTCAAGATCGGCTTCATCCAGTGCCTGGCGATGATCCCCGGCGTCTCGCGTTCGGGCGCGACCATCGTGGGCGCCCTGCTTCTGGGCGCGGACAAGCGTTCCGCGGCCGAGTTCAGCTTTTTCCTGTCGATGCCGACGATGCTGGGCGCCTTCGTCTATGACCTCTACAAGAACCGCGACATCCTGGACGCGACAGCGACCGGGAACATCGTGATCGGCTTCTTCTGCGCCTTTCTGGCCGCCGTCGTCGTGGTGCGCGGGCTGCTGAACTATGTCTCGACCTATGGCTACGGCTTCTTCGCCTGGTGGCGAATCGTGGTCGGAGCCGCAGTTCTGCTGGCTTTGCAGGCAGGTTGGTAAACTATGCTGACCTATTTTTCGCATTTGCAGCATGGATTTTTTAACGCAAGAGCTGGAAATCGTTAATTAGGTCAACTCTGCTGACTTTTCTTTGGCGGCGGCCTGACTTATCAGGCTGTGAACACCCTCGTCATCGAAGGACGCGCAGCCATGGCCACGCAGAAGATGCTCAAATTCGTCACCATCGGGCGCGAGATGCCCGAGAAACGTGACGCGGCATCCCGCTCGGAAGACTTTCACGAGATCTATCGCGAATTCGCCGAGGCCAAGGCCAAGGAACAGGCCAGCCGCTGCAGCCAATGCGGCGTGCCCTATTGCCAGAGCCATTGCCCGCTGCACAACAACATCCCCGACTGGCTGCGCCTGACCGCCGAGGGCCGCGTGCAGGAGGCCTATCTGCGCAGCCAGGAAACCAACACCTTCCCCGAGATCTGCGGCCGCATCTGCCCGCAGGACCGGCTGTGCGAAGGCAATTGCGTCATCGAACAGTCCGGCCACGGCACCGTCACCATCGGCGCCATCGAGAAATACATCACCGACACCGCCTGGGAAGAGGGCTGGGTCGCCCCCGTCGTCCCCATGCAGGAGCGCCCGGAATCCATCGGCATCATCGGCGCCGGCCCGGGCGGCCTTGCCGCCGCAGACCGGCTGCGCCGCATGGGCTTCCAGGTCACGGTCTACGACCGCCACGACCGCGCCGGCGGGCTGCTGATCTATGGCATTCCCGGTTTCAAGCTGGAAAAGCAGGTGGTCGAGCGGCGCACCCGGCAACTGGCCGAGGGCGGCGTGGATTTCGTGCTGAACATCAATGTCGGCGAGGATATCAGCTTCGACGCCATCCGCGGCAAGCATGACGCGGTGCTGATCGCGACCGGCGTCTACAAGACCCGCGACCTGGACATCGACAATGCCGCCGCCAAGGGCGTGGTGCGGGCGCTGGACTACCTGACCGCCTCGAACCGGGTCGATCTGGGCGACGAGATCCCCGATTACGAGGATGGCGAGCTGAACGCCAAGGGCAAGCGCGTCGTGGTCATCGGCGGCGGCGACACCGCCATGGATTGCGTGCGCACCGCCATCCGCCAGGGCGCGCAATCGGTGAAATGCCTGTATCGCCGCGACCGCGCCAACATGCCGGGCAGCCAGCGCGAGGTGCAGAACGCCGAGGAGGAGGGCGTCGAATTCGTCTGGCTCTCGGCCCCCGGCGCATTCACCGGCCATGTCACCGGCGAGGCGATGGTGGCGCAGGAACGCGACGTGGACGATACCGGCGACATCCCGACCATCAGCGCCGTGCGGGTGCAGAAGATGCGGCTGGGCGCGCCGGACGTCTCGGGCCGGCAGTCGCCCGAACTGATCGAGGGCGCCGATTACGACGAGCCGGCCGAGCTGGTCATCAAGGCCCTGGGCTTCGAGCCCGAGGAACTGCCGCGGCTCTGGGGCGTCGAGGGGCTGGAAGTGACGCGCTGGGGCACGATCAAGGCCGATTACCAGACGCATCAGACCAGCCTGCCCGGCGTCTTTGCCGTGGGCGACATCGTGCGCGGCGCCTCGCTGGTGGTCTGGGCGATCCGCGACGGCCGCGAGGCTGCCGACAGCATCGCCGGCTATCTTTCGGGCGCCGCCCGCGTCGCCGCCGAATAGGGGTGTGGCCATGGCGTCTGGACCAAGCATCAATCCCACAACGCGCCGCGCGGCGCTGGCGGCAGGAATGGCAACCTTGCTGACCTTTCTGCCGCTGCCTGCCGCCGCGGCGAATTTCACCCCGCCCTCGGGCTGCAAGCTCGAGGTGACGGTGCAGAACCGCGGCTGCAGCGTCTCGCAGCATTATCGGTGCAGCGCCGATGCGCCGGGCGACCAGTGGGTGACCTATTTCACCGCCGAGGGCCCGACCTTCCAGTCGCGCATCGACCGCGAGACGCGCTGGATGGAAAGCACCGACCTGCGCAGCGGCCTGACCGACGTGCTGGAGGACGAGGCCGAGGACCATGCCTCGTTCAGCACGCTGCTGGACACGGGCCGGGACGATTTCGACTTCTGGACCCGCTCGAACAGCGGCGAGCGGCTGCGCCATGTCGGCCAGGACGAGCTGACCGGCGAGACGGTGCAGATCGGCGGCGTGTCGCTGGAGGTCACGCGCTTCGAGCTGACCACCTACAGCGAATCCGGCCAGGTGCTGATCCGGCGCCGGGGCCAGCAATTCGTCAGCCGCGCGCAAGGGCGGTTCTATGGCGGCGTCGAGACCTCCGAGGACTGGACCGGCGCCGTGCAGCAGACCAACGACAGCCCGGTGACGTTCTCGTTCCCGGGGCAGCCCGGCTTCGGCTCGACCACGCCGGAATATGATTGCGACCTGCAGATGGTGGGCGGCGAAGGCGCCGGCATCCTGTGGCAGCTTATGAAGGAGGCACGGACGTGATGGACTGTGAACAGATGAGCTGGGAACAGCAGGAACAGGCCCGCCGCGACTGGATGGCGGAACATTCGCTCTACCGTGCCGAGGACGAGCATTCGTCCTGCGGCGTCGGCCTGGTCGTCAGCATCGACGGCAAGGCCAGCCGCAAGGTGGTGGAAAGCGGCATCAACGCGCTGAAGGCGATCTGGCATCGCGGCGCCGTGGACGCGGACGGCAAGACCGGCGACGGCGCCGGCATCCACGTGCAGATCCCGGTGCCCTTCTTCTACGACCAGGTCCGCCGCACCGGGCACGAGCCCGACCATGACAAGCTGATCGCCGTGGGCCAGGTGTTCCTGCCGCGCACCGATTTCGCCGCGCAGGAACGCTGCCGGACCATCGTGGAATCCGAAGTGCTGCGCATGGGCCATTACATCTATGGCTGGCGGCACGTGCCGGTGAACACCGCGGTCCTGGGCGAAAAGGCCAACGCCACCCGCCCCGAAATCGAGCAGATCCTGATCCGCTGCGACAAGGACATCGACGACGAGCAGTTCGAGCGCGAGCTCTACATCATCCGCCGCCGGATCGAGAAGGCGGCGGTGGCGGCGCAGATCGCCGGCATGTATATCTGCACGCTGTCGTGCCGCAGCATCATCTACAAGGGCATGATGCTGGCCGAGCAGGTGGCCGAATTCTATCCCGACCTCAAGGACGAACGCTTCGAGAGCGCCTTCGCGATCTATCACCAGCGTTATTCGACCAACACCTTCCCGCAATGGTGGCTGGCGCAGCCCTTCCGCATGCTGGCCCATAACGGCGAGATCAACACGCTCAAGGGCAACTCGAACTGGATGCGCAGCCACGAGATCCGCATGGCCTCGCGGACCTTCGGCGAGATGGCCGAAGACATCAAGCCGATCATCCCCGGCGGCTCGTCCGACTCGGCGGCGCTGGACGCGGTGTTCGAGGTGCTGGTGCGCTCTGGCCGCAACGCGCCGATGACCAAGACCATCCTGGTGCCGGAAGCCTGGTCCAAGGCCACCACCGACATGCCCAAGGCCTGGGCGGACATGTATGCCTATTGCAACTCGATCATGGAGCCCTGGGACGGTCCCGCCGCGCTGGCGATGACCGACGGGCGCTGGGTCTGCGGCGGGCTGGACCGCAACGGGTTGCGGCCGCTGCGCTATGTCGTGACCGGCGACAACCTGCTGATCGCCGGGTCCGAGGCCGGCATGGTCCCGGTCGACGAAACCACCGTGTGCGAAAAGGGCGCGCTGGGTCCGGGCCAGATGATCGCCGTCGATATGGCCGAGGGCAAGCTTTACCACGACCGCGAGATCAAGGACCATCTGGCCGCCAGCCAGCCCTTCGGCGACTGGGTGGAAAAGGTGGTGCAGCCCTCGGAACTGATGGCGAAGCTGCCCGAGACCGCGCTTTACGCCGGCGAAGAACTGCACCGCCGCCAGATCGCGGTCGGCTATACCGTCGAGCTGGTCGAGCAGATGCTGGTGCCGATGGCCGAGGACGCCAAGGAGGCGCTGGCCTCGATGGGCGACGACACGCCGCCCGCGGTGCTGTCGCGCCAGTTCCGGCCGCTGTCGCATTACTTCCGGCAGAACTTCAGCCAGGTGACGAACCCGCCCATCGACTCCTTGCGCGAAAGCCGGGTGATGAGCCTGCGCACCCGCTTCGGCAACCTCAAGAACGTGCTTGAGGAAAGCTCGACCCATGCCGAGATCACCATGCTGGAAAGCCCCTTCCTCGCCAATGGCGAGTTCGAGGAGCTGACCCGCATGTTCGAGGGCCAGGCGACGCAGATCGATTGCACCTTCGCCGTCGATGGCGGGCCGGACGCCCTGGCCGAGGCGCTGGCGCGCATCCGCGCCGAGGCCGAGGATGCCGTGCGGTCCGGCAACGGCCACATTATCCTGACCGACGAGGGCATCTCGGCCGACCGCATCGGCGTGCCGATGATCCTGGCGACCAGCGCCGTGCACAGCTGGCTGACCCGCAAGGGGCTGCGGACCTTCTGCTCGCTGAACGTGCGGGCCTCGGAATGCGTGGACCCGCATGATTTCGCGGTGCTGATCGGCTGCGGCGCGACCACGGTGAACCCCTATCTGGCGCAGGACACCCTGGCCGAGCGCATCGAGCGCGGGCTGCTGGACGGCAACCTGATCGACATCATGACCCGCTACCGCGAGGCCATCGACGCCGGGCTGCTGAAGATCATGGCCAAGATGGGGATTTCGGTCCTGTCCTCCTATCGCGGCGGGCTGAACTTCGAGGCGGTGGGGCTTTCCCGCGCCATGGTGGCGGAATATTTCCCCGGCATGCAGTCGCGCATCTCGGGCATCGGGCTGCACGGGCTGCAGGCCAAGCTGGAGGAAGCCCATGCCAAGGGCTTCCGCGCGCCGCTGGTCGATCTGCTGCCGGTGGGCGGCTTCTACAAGGCGCGTCGCTCGGGCGAAAAGCACGCCTGGGAAGCCAATACCATGCGGCTGTTGCAGCTGGCCTGCGAAAGGGCGTCCTACGACATCTGGAAGCAGTTCACCGCCACGATGCGGGCGAACCCGCCGATCCATATCCGCGACCTGCTGGACATCAAGCCGCTGGGCAAGCCGGTGCCGCTGGAGGAGGTGGAATCGATCACCTCGATCCGCAAGCGCTTCGTGACGCCGGGCATGTCGCTGGGGGCCTTGTCGCCCGAGGCGCATATGACGCTGAACATCGCCATGAACCGCATCGGCGCCAAGTCCGACTCGGGCGAGGGCGGCGAGGACCCGGCGCACAGCCACCCGCTGCCGAATGGTGACAACCCCTGCGCCAAGATCAAGCAGGTCGCCTCGGGCCGCTTCGGCGTCACCGCCGAATACCTGAACGCCTGCGAGGAGCTGGAGATCAAGGTCGCGCAAGGGGCCAAGCCCGGCGAGGGCGGCCAGCTTCCGGGCATGAAGGTCACCGACCTGATCGCCCGGCTGCGGCATTCGACCAAGGGCGTGACGCTGATCTCGCCCCCGCCGCATCACGACATCTATTCGATCGAAGACCTTGCGCAGCTGATCTATGACCTCAAGCAGATCAACCCGCGCGCCAAGATCACCGTGAAGCTGGTGGCCTCCTCGGGTGTCGGCACCATCGCGGCGGGCGTGGCCAAGGCCAAGGCCGACGTGATCCTGATCTCGGGGCACAATGGCGGCACCGGGGCCAGCCCGGCGACCTCGATCAAGTTCGCCGGCCTGCCGTGGGAGATGGGCCTGACCGAGGCGCATCAGGTGCTGGCGATGAACCGGCTGCGCGACCGCGTCACGCTGCGCACCGACGGCGGGTTGCGGACCGGCCGCGACATCGTCATGGCGGCGATGATGGGGGCCGAGGAATTCGGCATCGGCACCGCCGCGCTGATCGCCATGGGCTGCATCATGGTGCGCCAGTGCCAGTCGAACACCTGCCCGGTCGGCGTCTGCACCCAGGACGAGAAGCTGCGGGCGATGTTCAACGGCTCGGCCGACAAGGTGGTGAACCTGATCACCTTCTACGCCACCGAGGTGCGCGAGATCCTGGCCCTGATCGGCGCGCGTTCGCTGGACGAGATCATCGGCCGCGCCGATCTGCTGACCCAGGTCAGCCGGGGCGACAAGTCGCTGGACGACCTGGACCTGAACCCGCTGCTCATCACCGTCGATGGTTCGGACAAGATCGTCTACGACCGCTCGAAGCCGCGCAACGCCGTGCCCGACACGCTGGACGCCGAGATCATCCGCGATGCCGGCCGCTTCTTCTCGGATGGCGAGAAGATGCAGCTGTCCTATGCGGTCAGGAACACCCAGCGGACGGTGGGCACGCGGACGAGCTCGATGATCGTGCAGACTTTCGGCATGCGCAACACGCTGCAGCCCGATCACCTGACCGTGCGCCTGACCGGCTCGGCCGGGCAATCGCTGGGCGCCTTCGCCGCGCCCGGGCTGAAGATCGAGGTCTCGGGCGATGCCAACGACTATGTCGGCAAGGGGCTTTCGGGCGGCACCATCGTGGTGCGGCCGCCGATGGGCAGCCCGCTGAACGCGGCCGAGAACACCATCATCGGCAATACCGTGCTTTACGGCGCCACCGACGGCCATCTTTTCGCGGCCGGCCGCGCGGGCGAGCGGTTTGCCGTCCGCAACTCGGGCGCCAAGGTGGTGATCGAGGGCTGCGGCAGCAACGGCTGCGAATACATGACCGGCGGCGTCGCCGTGATCCTGGGCCGGATCGGCGCCAATTTCGGCGCCGGCATGACCGGGGGCATGGCCTATCTCTACGACCCCGAGGGCGTGGCGCGCGACTACATCAATGCCGAAACGCTGGTCCTGTGCCCGGTGACGCAGGCGCATTGGGAAGCGGAGCTCAAGGGCCTGATCGAGCGGCACCACCAGGAAACCCGCTCGCGCCGGGCCGAGGAGATCCTGCAGAACTGGGAGGAGGAGAAGCTGAACTTCCTGCAGGTCTGCCCCAAGGAGATGCTGCCGCATCTGAAGCATCCCATCGCCCCGGTCGAGGATCTGGCGGCGGTGCCGGCAGAGTAAACGCAGCGCGGATGACGACAGCGGGGGCCCTTTCGGCCCCCGTTTCGTTTCGGGACGATGAATCGCGGCTCCTGCGGCGGGGGATCGGCGGCGATTGCCGGGCTGCGCCGCTGGACCGGCCCCGCACCGCCATGATGCGGCCTTTTTCCGCGATGGCGGTTGGCCCGCCTCGCAATCGCGGCTAAACCCCCGCGCGACGGATTCGGAAAAGGAAGCGCCCATGTCCGCGACCGAAAAGATCGCCCTCGGCAGCATCCTTGTCGGCCTGGTCGTGCTGGCGCTCAAGAGCTTCGCCTGGTGGCTGACCGGCTCGGTCGCGCTGCTTTCGGACGCGCTGGAAAGCACGGTGAACGTCGCCACCGCCGTCGCCGCGCTGATCGCCATCCGCGTCGCCGCCAAGCCCGCCGACCGGGACCACCCCTATGGCCATCACAAGGCGGAATTCTTCAGCGCCGTGCTGGAGGGGGTGATGATCATCGTCGCCGCGCTTCTGATCCTGCGCGAGGCGTATCACGGCTTCCAGAACCCGCGCATGCTGGATGCGCCGCTGGAGGGGCTGCTGGTCAACGGCCTGGCCAGCGTGCTGAACGGGCTGTGGTGCTGGGTGCTGGTCAGCCGCGGGCGCCGGCTGAAATCGCCGGCGCTGGTCGCGGACGGGCGTCACCTGCTGTCGGACGTGATCTCGTCGGTGGGCGTGGTGGCCGGGGTGGCGCTGGCAGTCGTGACCGGCTGGGCGGTGCTGGACCCGGCGCTGGCGGCGCTGGTCGCGCTGAACATCCTGTGGTCGGGCTGGAAGGTGATGACCAGCTCGCTCTCGGGTCTGATGGACGAGGCGGTGTCCGAGGACACGCTGGCCGATATCCGCGCCACCATCTCGGACGCCGCCACCGGCGCCATCGAGGCGCATGACCTGCGCACCCGCCATGCCGGACCGCGCACCTTCATCGACTTCCACCTGGTGGTGGACGGCCAGACGACCGTCGATGCCGCCCACGACATCTGCGACCGCATCGAGCAGGCGCTGAAGCGCAAGCTGCCCGAGGCGCTGATCACCATCCATGTCGAGCCGGAGCACAAGGCCAAGCATTCCGGCGTCCTGGTGATCTAGCACAGTGATCTAGCGCAGCCGCCGGCCCTCGGCGTCGAAATGAAAGGCGCGGTTCGGCTCGAAGCCCAGGCCCACCACCTCGTCCACGGCATAGTCCTGCTCGCCGAACAGCCGCACGGTCAAGAGGCCGTGGTCCTCCGAGGAAAGATAGACCAGCGTCTCGCCGCCCAGCTTCTCGACATGGCTGACGCGGCCGCTGATCTGCCCGCCGCCGGGCACCAGATGCTCGGGGCGGATGCCCAGCCTGTCCGAGCGCAGGCCCAGCTTGCCGGCATCCAGGAAATTCATCTGCGGGCTGCCGATGAAGCCGGCGACGAAGGTGTTGTCGGGGTCGTTATACAGGTCCATCGGCCGGCCCACCTGCTCGACCACGCCGCCGCGCAGGACGACGATCTTGTCAGCGAGCGTCATCGCCTCGACCTGGTCATGGGTGACATAGATCATCGTCGCGCCCAGCTCGCGATGCAGCCGGGCGATCTCGATCCGGGTCTGCACGCGCAGCGCGGCGTCGAGGTTCGACAGCGGCTCGTCGAACAAAAACAGCTTGGGCCGCCGCACGATGGCGCGGCCGATGGCGACGCGCTGGCGCTGGCCGCCCGACAGCTCGGCCGGACGCCGCTCCAGCAGATGGTCCAGCGCCAGCATCTCGGCCGCCTTCCCGGTCGCCGCCTCGATCTGCGCGCGGGGCGTGCCGGCCTGCTTCAGCGCCAGCCCCATGTTGTCGCGCACGGTCAGGTGCGGATAAAGCGCATAGCTCTGGAACACCATGGCGATCTCGCGCCGGGCCGGGGCCAGGTCGTTCACGCGCGCGCCGTCGATGGTCACGTCGCCCGAGGTCACATCCTCGAGCCCGGCGATCATGCGCAGAAGCGTGGACTTGCCGCAGCCCGAGGGGCCGACGAAGACGCAGAACTCGCCATCCTCGACATTCAGGTCGACGCCCTTGATGACCTGGGTGGCGCCGAAGGACTTGGTGACTTGGGTAAGGGTCAGGGCTCCCATCGGGATCTCCTTGCTGCAAGACGGATCATTTGACGGCGCCGGCGGTGATGCCGCGGATCAGCTGGCGCGAGAAGATCAGGTAAAGCACCAGCACCGGCAGGATGGCGAGGCTCAGCGCCGCCAGCACGGCGTTCCAGTTGGTGACGAACTGGCCGATGAAGACCTGGCTGCCCAGGGTGACGGTCTTGGTCGCCTCGCTGGGCGCCAGGATCAGCGGGAACCACAGGTCGTTCCAGATCGGGATCATGGTGAAGACGGCGACGGTGGCCATGGCCGGCCGCACCAGCGGCAGCACCAGCCGGAAGAAGATGGTGTATTCCGACAGCCCGTCGATGCGCCCGGCATTCTTCAGATCGTCCGAGACGCCGCGCATGAACTCGGACAGGATGAACACCGCCAGCGGCAGCCCCTGCGCGGTATAGACCAGCACCAGCGCCGTCAGCGTGTTCACCAGCCCGGAGGCCACCATCATCTGCAGGATGGCGACGGTGCCCAGCCGGATCGGGATCATGATCCCCAGCGCGAGGTACAACCCCATCAGCATGTTGCCGCGAAAGCGGTATTCCGACAGCGCGAAGGCCGCCATGGCGCCGAACAGCAGCACGAAGAACAGGCTGGCCACGGTCACGATCAGCGAGTTCTGGAAATAAAGGACGAAATCCCCCTGCGCCAGCACCGTGCGATAGCCGATCAGGTCGAAGCTTTCCGGCGTCGGCACGGCCAGCGGATCGGCGAATATCGCCCGGCGGTTCTTGAAGCTGTTGATGACCACGACGAAGACCGGGAACAGCGCGATCACCGTGTAAAGGATCAGCACGGCATGGGCGGCCAGGCTGCGGGCGGTGGAATGGCGGGCTTGGCTCATGGCTCTCCCCTCAGAACTGATAGCGGCGCAGCCGGCGCTGGATGGCGAACAGGTAGAAGCCGACGCCCAGCAGGATGATGCCGAACATGGCGGTGGCGATGGTCGCGCCCATATGCGGGTCGCCGATCTGCAGCTGGAAGCCGAAGAAGGTCCGGTAAAGAAACGTCCCCAGAATGTCGGTCGAGAAATTCGGCCCGGCCAGCGCGCCTTGCGTCACATAGATCAGGTCGAAGGCGTTGAAATTGCCGACGAAGGTCAGGATCGAGATGATGCCGATCGAGGGCAGGATCAGCGGCAGCTTGATCTTCCAGAACTGCGACCAGCCGGTGACGCCGTCGATCTCGGCCGCCTCGATCACCTCGTCGGGGATCGACAGCAGCGCGGCATAGATCAGCATCATCGGGATGCCGACGAACTGCCAGACCGAGATCAGCGCCAGCGTGGTCAGCGCCGTGCCCTCGCGGCCCAGCCAGGGCGCGAACAGCGACTTCAGCCCGACGGCGTCCAGCATCCCCGGCGCGATGCCCCAGATCGGCGACAGGATCAGCTTCCAGACGAAGCCGACGATCACGAAGCTCAGGATGGTCGGGATGAAGATGGCGGTGCGATAGAACGCCGCCCCCCGCAGCCGCGGCGAGCTCAGCAGCGCCGCCAGCGCCACGCCGACCGGGTTCTGCACCAGCATGTGCACCAGGAAGAACCAGGCGTTGTTGCCGAGCGCGTTCCAGAAGCTCGCAGACCAGCGCGGATCGCCGAACAGCGTGGCGAAGTTCCGCAGACCCACAAAGACCCGCCCCTCCTCGCCGATGTTGAACAGCGACAGGTTCAGCGTCCCGAACAGCGGAACGATCATGATGGCGGTATAGACCAGTACCGCGGGGGCAAGAAACACCGCGATATGCCAGCGAAACGCTTTCCGCTGCGCCATGACGCCCTCCTTCTCTGTTTGAAAATACCCTCGGGGGGGGCGGAAGGCCCCCCGCCGCCGGGCCGTCAGGCCCGGCCAGCATTCACTTCGGGCCGTCAGGCCCGGCAGGCCGTCACTTCTGCTGCGGCGCGTACCACGAGGCCAGGCCCTGCTGCAGCCGCTCGGCCGCGGCCTCGGGCGTCTCGGCGCCGGTGATGACATTGGCCGAGGCGGTCCAGGTCTCGTTCTCCAGGTTCGGCGTGCCGCGCGACAGGATCTGGTAGGTCGAGCGGATGGTCGGCTCGCAGCTTTCGCGCCAGCCGACGAATTCCTTCGCCAGCGGATCTTCCATCTCGACCGGGGCCGAATTCAGCGAGAAAAAGCCCGGCAGCGCATTGGCGTAAAGCGCGGCGAATTCCGACGAGCCGACCCATTCCAGGAATTTCCGCGCCTCTTCCGGATGCTTCGTCGCGGCATTCATCCCCAGCGCGATATCGGTATGGTCGCTGATATAGCAGGTGTCGCCCTCGGCCGGGACGGGGGGCGGAAACGCGCCCATCTCGAAGGCGCCGCCGATCTGCGGGCCGAAGACGCCGATTTCCCAGGACCCGGCCGGATAGATGGCGGCGCGGCCCAGGGTGAACAGGTTCTGGCTGTCGGGATAGGTCTGCGCCTCGAACCCGTCGCCCAGATAGTCCTTCCATTTCGCCAGCTGGCGGAAGGGCGCGACCCAAGGCTCGTCGGTCAGCTTTTGCGTGCCCTCGATCAGCGCCTTGCGGCCTTCCTCGCCTTTCCAGTAGGTCGGGCCGATGTTCTGGTAGCCCATGGTCGCGGCCTCCCACTGGTCGGCGGTGCCCATGGCCATCGGGATATAGCTGCCGTCTTCCTTGATCTTGTCGAGCAGGGCAAAGAACTCCGCCTCGGTCTTGGGCGGGGTCAGGCCCAGCTCGTCGAAGGCGGTCTTGTTGTAGATGAAGCCATGGATCACCGAGGCCATCGGCACGCAGAAGGTCTGGGCGCCGTCATCGGTCTGCCAGGCCGATTTCGCCACGTCCGAGAAATTCGCCATCGCCGCCAGGTCGCTCAGATCGGCCAGCTTGCCCTTCTTGAACAGCTCCAGCGAGGCATCGAAGGGCCGGCAGGTGATCAGGTCGCCGGCCGAGCCCGCATCCAGCTTGGAATTCAGCACCGCGTTGTATTCCGGCGGCGCCGAGGGCGCGAAATTGATCTTGATGCCGGGATTGGCCGCCTCGAAGGCCGGGATGATCTTTTCCTGCCAGATGGCGAGGTCGTCGTTGCGCCAGCTTTCGATGGTCAGCGTCACGTCCTGGGCCCAGGCGGCGCTGCCCAGCAATGTGCTGGCCAGCAGCGCCAGGCGGATGGTCTTGGTCATGGTCTTCTCCCTTCGGCATCGGGTCTCTCGCGGACCCTCTGGTTGCAATCAGATCAGCGGGGCCAGCAGGCCCCCGGTTTCGGCCAGCCGCGCCCGGGCCATGTCGGGCGCCATGCCGCGCGCGACCAGGATGGCGGGCTTGACCGCGCCGCCGGTGTGCGACAGCGCCGCCTCGGCCGCCTCGCGCCCGACCCCCGCGACGGCGGCGACGATGCGGGCAGCGCGGTCCACCAGCTTGATGTTGTCGGCCACCAGGTTGACCATGTAGCCGTCATGGACATGGCCCAGCCGGATCGCCACCAGCACCGAGAGCATGTTCAGCGCCACCTTCTGCGCCGTGGCCGCCCCCATGCGGGTCGAGCCGGAAACCACCTCGGCCCCCGTCTCGATCAGCACCGGGATATCGGCGCGTTGCAGCAGGGCCGAGCCCGCCACATGGGCGAGGCCGGCGACGGTCACCCCCCGTTCCTGCGCCGCCGCGCAGATCGCCAGCGCATAGGGCGTCCGCCCCGAGGCCGAGAGGCACAGAAGCACATCCCCCGCCGCCAGCCCGGCACGATCCAGGTCGGCCAGCGCGAGTTGCGGGTCGTCCTCGACGCTGCCTTGCAGGTGCAAAAGCGCCTCGGCCCCGCCGGCGAACATCATCGGCGTGCGCTCGGGCGCGATGCCGAAGGTGCCGGCCAGTTCCAGGCAATCCGCCAGCGCCATCAGCCCCGAGGAGCCGGCCCCGGCATAGCCGAGCTTGCCGCCCCGGCGCAGCGCCTCTGCTGCGGCCTCGGCTGCGCGTTCCAGCGCGGGCAGCGCGGGCTGCAGCGCGCCCAGCGCCGCGACCTGCGCGTCCAGCAGGACACGCAGCACCTCGCCGCCCGGGCGGGCGTGAAGCCCTGCGGATGCCGGATGCCTTGCCTCGGTGCCGGATGCGGTCATGTGATTCCCCCTGTTCCGTTGATAATGCCAAAACAATACCACTTGTAAAGACCCTTCTTCAATATCCGCCAAAATTGGCGTTTCATGGCGCTTCCGAAAATAGCTCTTCCCTTTTGGTATTGTTTTGGTATCGTGCAGTCAAAGGGAGTCGCCATGTCATATTTCCTGGGCATAGACGGAGGGGGGACCGGCTGCCGCGCAGCCATCGCGGACGGCGCGGGCCGGATCATCGGCCAGGGCGCGGCCGGGCCGGCCAATATCTCGGTCGAGACCGAGGGGGCCTGCGCCAATATCCTCGCCGCCGCCCGCGCCGCGCTTCAGGACGCCGGACAGGGCCATCTGGACGAACTGACCGCCGTGCTGGGGCTGGCCGGGGCCAATGTCACCGCCGCCGCCCGCAGCCTTCGGGCCATGCTGCCCTTTCGCCGCACCCGCATCGTCACCGATGCGGTGACCGCCGCCACCGGCGCGCTGGGGGGCGGGGACGGCATCGTCGCCGCCATGGGCACCGGCTCGGTCTTCGCGGTGCAGATCGGCGGCGAGATGCGGCAATATGGCGGCCGCGGCTTCGTCCTGGGCGACGAGGGCAGCGGCGCGGTGCTGGGCCGGGCGCTGCTGGCCGAGGCCCTGCGCGCCGAGGACGGCTTCGCGCCGATGACCCCGCTGCTGCAGGCGGTGCTGGACGAGCTGGGCGGGATCGAGGGGGTGATCTCCTTCGGCTTCCGCGCCCGGCCGGCCGAATTCGCGCAATTCGCGCCGCGCATCATTGCCGGCACCGACCCGGCGGGCGAACGCATCTTTGCCGCCGCCGTGGCCGAGATCCGCGCCATGATCGACAGGCTGCAAGCCGGCCGCGGCCTGCCGGTGGTGTTCCTGGGCGGACTGGGCCCGCATTACGCCGCCCGCCTGCAGGGGCTATGGCCCATCCAGCCGCCCAGGGGCTCGGGCGTCGACGGGGCGCTGCATCTGGCCCGGCAGGAGGCGTGATGGGCGAGCTGTTCACCCCCGAGGCCTTCGAGGAAACCGGCGGCGGGCCGCTTTACCTGCAATTGCACCGGCTGATCGCCGAGGCCATCGCCTCGGGGCGGCTGCAACCCGGCGACAGCCTGCCGTCCGAGCGCGAGCTGGCAGCGATGACCGGCCTGTCGCGCGTCACCGTACGCAAGGGGGTGGCAGAGCTGGTCGCCTCGGGGCAGCTGGTGCAGAAGCGCGGCTCGGGCACCTTCGTGGCGCCGAAAGTCGAGAAGCTGGAGCAGGCGCTGTCGCTGCTGACCTCCTTCACCGAGGACATGGCCCGGCGCGGCCGCAGCGTCGAAAGCCGCTGGATCGCCCGCGGGTTGCACGCCCCGGCGCCCGAAGAGGTGATGGCGCTGGGACTGGGCGTCGGCGAGAAGGTGGCACGGCTGGAACGGGTGCGCAGCTCGGACGGGGTGCCGCTGGCCATCGAGCGCGCCTCGCTGTCGCAGGCGATCCTGCCCGATCCCGAAGGCGTCGATGCCTCGCTTTACGCGGTGCTGGAAGCGCGCGGCATGCGGCCGGTGCGGGCGGTGCAGCGCATCTCGGCCGCGAACCTGAACGCCAAGGACGCCGATCTGCTGGGCGTCAGCCCCGGCGTGGCCGGGCTGCGCATCGAACGCATCTCCTACCTGCCCTCGGGCAAGGTGGTCGAGTTCACCCGCTCGCTCTATCGCGGCGATGCCTATGACTTCGCCGTGGAACTGAAACTTGCCCCGGAAGGCGAAAGGAACCCGTGATGAGCCAGACCCATATGGCGCGCGAAGTGGCCGAGATCCCCGAAGCCGCCGCCCGATTCCTGGAACGCTCGCGCGATGCGGTGGCGGACGCGGCCAGCGCCCTGCGCCGCAAGGACCCCGACCTGGTGGTGACGGTGGCGCGCGGGTCGTCGGACCATGCCGCGACCTATCTGAAATACGCCATCGAGCTGGAGGCCGGGGTGCCGGTCGCCTCGGTCGGCCCCTCCATCGCCTCGATCTATCGCCGGCCCCTGCGGCTGGGCAAGGCGGCCTGCATCGGCATCTCGCAATCCGGCCGCAGCCCGGACGGGGTCGAGATGATGCGCGCCTCGGGGCAAGGGGGGGCGCTGTCCATCGCCATCACCAATGTCGAGGACAGCCCGATGGCGCAGGTCTCGGCCCATTGCCTGCCCCTGCAGGCGGGCGAGGAGAAAAGCGTCGCCGCCACCAAGACCTTCGTCTGTTCGGTGCTGGCCGGGCTGTCGCTCTTGGCGGAATGGCGCGAGGATCACGCCCTGCAGGATGCCGTCGCCGCCCTGCCCGAAGCGTTCGGGCAGGCCGTGGGGCTGGACTGGTCGCCCTTGTCGGCGCGGCTGGCGCGGGCCAGCTCGGCCTTCGTGCTGGGCCGCGGTCCCAGCTTCGCCATCGCCTGCGAATCGGCGCTGAAGTTCAAGGAGACCTCGGGCATCCATGCCGAGGCCTATTCCGCCGCCGAGGTTCTGCACGGCCCGGCCGCCATCGTGCAGGCCGGCTTCCCGGTGCTGGCGCTGGGGATCGAGGATGCCGCCCTGCCCCAGCTCAAGGCCACGGCCGAGCGGCTGGCGGCCCAGGGCGCGGATGTGTTCGTGACTGGCACCGAGGTCGGCGGCGCCATCACCCTTCCCTCGGTTCCCGGCCTGCATCCGCTGGTGGCACCGCTGGTGACCATCGCCGGCTTCTACGCCTTCATCGAGGGGCTGGCGCGGCGGCGCGGCTTCGACCCGGACACGCCGCCGCATCTGCGCAAGGTGACGGAGACGGTGTGATGGCGCGCGAGGTCCTGACCGGCGCGCGGATCTTCGACGGCGCGCGTTTCCTCGACGGCCATGCGCTGGTGGTCGAGGCGGGCAAGATCGCCGCCATCCTGCCCGAGGCCGAGGCGCCGGCCGAGGGGCGGCGGGCGGTGTCGGGCATCCTCGCCCCGGCTTTCCTGGATTTGCAGGTGAACGGCGGCGGGGGGCTGATGCTGGACGGTACGACCGATCTGGGGGGGCTGCACCGCATCTGCGCCGCACATCGCGCGCTTGGCACCGCCGGCGTGCTGCCGACGCTGATCACCGACACGCCCGAGGCCACCGCCCATGTCATCGCGCTGGGGATCGCGGCGGCCGAGGCAGGGGTGCCGGGCTTCCTGGGCCTGCATCTGGAGGGGCCGCATCTCGACCCGCGCCGCAAGGGCGCGCATGACCCGGCGCTGATCCGGCCGATGACCGACGATGATCTGGCCCGGCTTTGCGACGCCGCGCGGCGGCTGCCGGCGCTGATGGTGACGCTGGCGCCCGAGGCGGCAAGCCCGCAGCAGATCGCGGCGCTGGCCGGGGCCGGGGCGGTGGTCAGCCTGGGCCACAGCGATTGCAGCCATGACGAGGCGCAGGCCGCCTTTGCCGCCGGCGCCCGCTGCGCCACACATCTCTTCAACGCCATGAGCCAGATCGGCAACCGCGCGCCGGGACTGGCCGGCGCGGTGCTGGCCGGCGATGCGGGTGCCGGCCTGATCGCCGACGGCATCCATGTGCATCCGGCGGTGATGCGGCTGGCGCTGGGGGCGCGGCCCGAGGGCATCTTCCTGGTCAGCGATTGCATGGCCTTCGCCGGCACCGACCTGGCCGAGATGGAGCTGGGCGGCCGCAAGGTGCTGCGCCGCGACGGGCGGCTGACCCTGGCCGACGGCACGCTGGCCGGGGCCGACCTGACGCTGCCCCAGGCCATCGGCGTGCTGGTCCATCAGGTCGGCATCGCGCCGGAACGGGCGCTGCGCATGGCCTCGGCCATCCCGGCGGCGCTGCTGGGCCTGCAGGACCGCTACGGCGCCCTGGCCCCCGGCCGCGCGGCCGATCTGGTGCTGCTGGACGAGGATTTCGGCCTGCGCGAGCATTGGTTGTCGCCTTGAACGCCGGGAAAGGCCAAGCGGAATGCGCGGTCTTTCCCTCGCCGGCCGGGCGTGCCAGACTTGGGCGGCGCGAAACCATGGATGAGGAATCCGATGAACGCCCCCCTGCCCGAGGCGGTAAAGAAGTCCGTTCTGCTGAACGGGCTGGCCCCCGACATGCGCGACAAGCTGCTGAAGGACGCCCAGCGCCGCAGCTATCGCGAGGGCGAGACCATCTTTCTGCAAGGCGATCCGGCGCGGGCGGTGTTCATCGTCCTGAACGGATTCGTCAAGCTGTCGCGGCTGACGCCGAACGGAACCGAGGCGGTGGTGGCGATCCTGGGCCGCAACCGCAGCTTTGCCGAGGCGATGGTGCTGCGCGGCGAACCCTATCCGGTCTCGGCCGAGGCGATCTCGGACTGCACGCTCCTGCAGATCGACGGCGCCCGGCTGCGGCAGTTCCTGCTGGAGAACCAGGAATTCGCCATCAGGATGCTGGCCTCGACCTTCGTGCATCTGCAAGGGCTGGTGGACCAGATCGAAAGGCTCAAGGCCCATACCGGGGTGCAGCGCGTGGCGCAGTTCCTGGCCGACCTTTCCGATGCCGAGGCCGGCCCGACCGAGGTGCGGCTGCCCTATAACAAGCGGCTGATCGCCGGCCATCTGGGCATGCAGCCGGAAAGCCTGTCGCGCGCCTTCGCCCGGCTGCGCCAGCACGGGGTCGAGATCGAGGCCGACAAGGCCATCATCGCCGATATCGCCGAATTGCGCATGATGGCGATGGATTGACGGCCGCGGGCGCCGCAAGCTGCGAAGGCGCCGGGCCCCCGCGCCTCAGATGACATGCAGCCCCCAGATCAGCACCAGCCAGATCGCCAGCGGCACGGTGAAGGCGGCGCGCCAGCCCGTTGCCCGGTCGAGATGCAGAAAACCGGCAAGGATGGTGCGGGCCTTGAGCAGCGCCACCGCCAGCAGCGCCGCGGCGGCGGCGGGGCCGGGCACGAAGGCCAGCGCCGTGGTCGCGGCGGTCAGCGCCAGCAGCATCAGCCAGATGCGCGTCAGTCCCATCCCCTACCCCAGCAGATAGACGGGCGGCAGCAGCAGCACCCAGACCAGATCGACCATGTGCCAGAAGGCGGCGCCGGCCTGCACCTCCTCGGCGCGCAGCCGGATCGCCACCAGCGCCAGCACGCCGATGCCGAACAGCACATGCGCGGCGTGAAAGCCGGTCAGGAGGTAGTAGAAGGTGAAGAACGGGTGGCTCTCCATGCCCAGGCCGGCGCGCAGGTCGCCGGCATATTCCACCGCCTTCACCGCCAGAAAGCCCGCGCCGCCCAGCGCCGCCAGCGCCAGCCCGACGCGCGCCCGGCGCCGGTCGCCCAGGCGGCAGGCGCGCTCGGCCCGGGCAGCAAAGAAGCCCGAGGTGACCAGGATCGCCGTGTTCAGCGCCGCCATCCAGCCATGCAGCTGCGCCTGCGCCGCGGCAAAGCCGGCCGGGTCGGTCAGCCGGACCGCAGCCATGGCGGTGATGCCGGCGGCAAAGACCAGCAGCTCGGATGCGATAAGCACCCAGATGATCGGCTCGCCCGGCAGGTCCTGGACGCGCATCACGCCACCAGTTGCCGATAGATCACCGGCAGCGCCGCCAGCAGCCGGTCGGGATGCGGGATCAGCGAAAAGCCGCCCTGGCCGAAGATGCGGGGAAACCAGCTTTTCCCGTCGCGGTCCACGGTGATCCCGTGCACGGCATGGCCGGCCATGCGCGCCTCGCGCACGGCGCGGGCGCTGTCCTCGATGCCGTGGCGACCCTCGTAATGGTCAAGGTCGTTGGGCTTGCCGTCGGTGATGACCAGCAGCAGCCGCCGGCTGCCGGCCTGGGCCGAAAGCCCGGCCGAGACATGGCGGATGCCGGCCCCCAGCCTTGTGTAGAAGCGCGGCCGCAGCCCGGCGATGCGCCGCTCGACCGCCGCACCCATCGGCTCGTCGAAAGCCTTGCAGGCGCTCAGAAACACCCGGTCGCGTTTCAGCGAGGAAAAGGCGTTGATCGCGAAGCGGTCGCCGCAGGCATCCAGCCCCCAGGCCAGCGCCGCCAGCGCCTCGCGCTCGATCTCGATCACCGCGCGGCCCGTCACCGCGCTTTCGGTCGAGCGCGACACATCGAGCAGGATCGACACCGCAAGATTGCGCGCCAAGGGCCGGGACTGGCGCCAGATCCGGTCGCTGCCCTGGCCGGTGGCGCGCAGGTCGGCGGCGGCGCGCACGGTCAGCTCTGCATCCAGCTCCTCGCCGTCGCGATGGCCGGTCGAGGTCAGGCGGCCGGGGCGCAGGGCCTCGAACTGGCGGCGCACGGCGCGGATGCGCGCCTGCGCGCCGGGATCGGGGGCCGGCGCCTCGTCATGCTCGGGCGCGCGGTTTTCCAGCACGCGCACATGATGGGCCAAGTAGCGCCCGCGCCGCGCATCCCATTCGGGATAGGTGTGGATGCCGGCGACAGCCTCAAGATCCGCGTCCTCGGGCGCAAGATCGAGATGCAGCCGCAGGCGCGTCGCCGGGGCCTTCGACACCTGGCCAAGGCCCAGTTCCTCCTGATCCTCGGCCGCCTTCTTCGCATCGTCCTGATCGTCATCGTCGACATGCCGGTTGAGGTTCATCAGATCGGCCCAGCTCAGCAGGGCCTCGAACTTGTGCAGGATCAGGCTGTCGCGGCGCTGCGGCTGATCGCTGCGACGGCGGCGGGCGCGGAACATGCGCGCGCTGGCCGGATCGGCGGCGATGCCGTCGGGCGCCTCGCCCGGCACGGCGGCGAGCGCCGTCTCGGGCAGGGCCAGATCGGGCCACAGCGGCACCGGCCGCATCGGGCGATAGCCGCGCGGCGCCTGCGCCTGCGGATCGTCCAGCGCCGCCAGCCAGTCGCGGGCCAGCGGCGGCAGCGGCGCCGGATCGCCCAGCAGATGCCGGGCCAGCGCCTCGACCGCCGCCTCGGCCGGCGGCAGCGCGGCGCGGGGGCGCAAGGACAGCACCAGTTCGGCAAGGTCGTCGTAAAGCCCGGTCAGGCCCGGCGCATCCTCCAGCGTGGCGGCGACGGCCCGCTGCGCCGCGCCCAGCCGTGCCAGGTCGCGGCGCAGCGGATCGCCCTGCGCGGGCACCATACTGCCATGCGCCGCGCAAGCTGCGAGCCACAGGAAAAGCGCGCCGTTCGCCTGGCGCGATGGCAGCGCCGACAGCCGCTCCGGCAGGCGCAGGATCTCGCCGTCGAAGCTGGCATGCGGCGTCAGTTCCGCCACCGTGCCCAGCCGGCGGCGCCAGCCGATGCGATGCCGCGACGCCTGGGCGGCGGCGGGCCGGATCTCGACCGCCGCACCGCCGCCCAGCCCCCGGAACAGCACCGCGAGCCGCCCCGAGACCTCGGAAAGCGCCACCGCCTGATCCTCGAATTCCTGCGGCGCGCCGAAGCCGCTGGCCCAGACATGCCAGAGCTTGCCGACGGTTTCCTCGGGCTCCCAGGGTTCAAGGTCCAGACCCATGGCACGCTCTCCTTTTCAGCCGAAGATCGCCGCGACCAGGTCGCGCAACCCGCGCTTGACCTCGGCATCGTCGGTCAGGGGCTCGATCATCGCCGCCTCGATGGCGCGGTCGATCGGCATGCCGCCGGCGATCAGGCTGGCGGCATAGACCACCAGCCGGGTCGAGACGCCCTCTTCCAGGTCCTGGCCCTTGAGGCCGCGGATCTTGCCCGCCAGCCGCACCAGCCCGGTCACGCGGTCGCGGTCGAGCCTGCTTTCCCGGGCGACGATCTCGGCCTCGCGCGCCGGTTCGGGAAAGTCGAACTCCATGGCCACGAAACGCTGCCGGGTCGAGGGTTTCAGCGTTTTCAGGATGTTCTGATAGCCGGGGTTGTAGGAGGCGACCAGCATGAAGCCGGGCGCCGCCTCGATCTCTTCGCCGGTGCGGTCGATGGGCAGGATGCGGCGGTCGTCGGTCAGCGGGTGCAGCACCACCGTCACGTCCTTGCGCGCCTCGACCACCTCGTCGAGATAGCAGATCGCGCCCTCGCGCACGGCGCGGGTCAGCGGGCCGTCGGTCCAGACCGTCTCGCCGCCTTTGAGCAGGTAGCGCCCGATCAGGTCGGCGGCGGACAGGTCGTCATGGCAGGCCACGGTATAAAGCGGCCGGCCCAGCCGCGCCGCCATATGGGCGACGAAGCGGGTCTTGCCGCAGCCCGTCGGGCCTTTCAGCAGCACCGGCAGGTCGTTGGCGGCGGCGGCCTCGAAGACCGCGACCTCGTCGCCCTGCGGCAGGTAGAAGGGGGCGTCGGCCGCCCCGTTCCGTTCGGTTTTCACATGCGCGTTCATGGCTTACTCCGCGGCCTCCAGATGGCCGTCCTTGTGCGATTGCACCGGGCCGGGCACGACGACCTCGCGGCGCGGGAACAGCACCGCATAGATGAACAGCAGCGCGCCCAGCACCACGGCGACGCCCGAGCCGAAGCGCATCCAGTAGAACAGCGCCAGCCCGTCCTGCACGTCCATGAAGAACCCGCCCTCGACGCGCTGCAGATGGGTCTGCACCGTTCCGGCGAAGGTCAGCGTCACCGTCATGAACACCATGCCCGAGGACATCAGCCAGAACGAGGCCATGTTCAGCACCTGGTTGTAGGGGTCGCGGTTCTTCATCAGCGGCATGCAATAGGTCACAAGCGCCAGCACCAGGCAGACATAGGCGCCATAGAAGGCCAGGTGGCCATGCGCGGCGGTGATCTGCGTGCCGTGGGTATAGTAGTTCACCCCGTGCAGCGTGTGCAGGAAGCCCCAGACCCCGGCCCCGAAGAAGGCCAGCACGGTGCAGCCCAGGCTCCAGACCAGCGCGGCCTTGTTCGGATGGTCGCGCCGGCCCTTCCAGACCATGACGAAGGCAAAGGACATCATGGCGAAGAAGGGCACGATCTCGAAGCTCGAGAAGATCGAGCCGATCCACTGCCAGTAAGCCGGCAGGCCGATCCAATAGTAGTGGTGCCCGGTGCCCAGGATGCCCGAGAACAGCGCCGTGGCGACGATGACGTAAAGCCATTTCTCGACCACCTCGCGGTCCACGCCGGTCAGCTTGAGCATCAGGAAGGCGAGGATGGCGGCCATGATCAGCTCCCAGACGCCCTCGACCCACAGGTGGATGACCCACCACCAGTATTGCTTGTCCAGCACCAGGTTCGCCGGGTTGTAGAAGGCGAAGAGCCACAGCAGCACCAGCCCCCACAGGCCCATCAGCAGCACGTTGGTCACCGCCGTCCGCCGCCCCTTCAGCGCGGTCATGCTGACATTGTACATGAAGATCACTGCGGCGACGGCGATGCCGAGCTTGACCCATTTCGGCTGTTCCAGAAACTCGCGCCCCTCCTTGCCCAGCAGCCAGTGGCCGTGGAACAGGTCGAACAGATAGGTCACCACCACGCCCGCCGTGCCGAGCACGAAGATGCCCAGCTGGATCCAGGCCAAGAGCGGCGAATGGATCTCGCGCTCGGCCTCTTCGGGCAGGATGTAATAGGTGGCGCCGAAAAAGCCCAGGAGCAGCCAGACCACCAGGCTGTTGGTATGCAGCATCCGGGCGATGTTGAAGGGCAAGAGCTCGGACAGGAAGTTCGGGCTGACATAGATCCAGCCCATGATCAGGCCGATCGTGACCTGCACGGCGAAAAGCACCATGGCCACAAGGAAATAGGCATAGGCGATGCGTTGCGATTGGTATCTCATCGGTGTTTCCCCCTCAGCCCGCCTCGTTCGGCGGCCAGTTCTGGGTGTTGATCGTGCCGGTAAACAGCAGGAAGTCGGTCAGCGCCCGGTATTCCTCGTCCGTCAGCTCGAAGCGGGGCATCTGGCGGCGGCCCTCGATGCCGGTGGGCATGGCTTCCATCCAGCCCTTCAGCGTCTCGACGGCGGTTTCGGGGTCGTCCTGCACGCCCCAGCGTTTCATGACATTGCCCAGTTCGGGCGCGAAATAGGCGCCCTCGCCCAGCAGCGTGTGGCAGTCGATGCAGGCGTTGCGTTCCCAGATATGCTTGCCCTCGGCCACCGAGGCCGTGAGCTGGCTTTCGTCCACGGCCCTGGTGCGGGCGTAGATATGGCTGTGCACCGTCAAGGCGCCAAAAATCAGAATGAAGAATATGGACCCGCCGTAGAAGACGTTCCGGGCCATGTTCTTGGTCATGATGTCGCTCATGACGCGGGTCCCTATCTGTTATTGTCGGATAATGCCTCACTGGACCCGGGGGCCGAGTCGTTCATTGACGGAAGTCAAGCGGCGAAAAACCTAGGCTTTTCCCGAAGAAATCCCGCCCGGCGCGGGGATCGCCAGCTCGATCCGGCAGCCCGGCAGCCGCGCCAGCGCCGCGCGGGCCGCCACGGAGGGCATCAGGCAAAGCGCGGTCGAAAGACCGTCCGCCAGCGCCGCGCTGTCGGCGCTGACCGAGACCGTGTCCCAAAGCGGCGCCCCGCCGCCGGGCGCCAGGATATGCGGCAGGCCCCGCGGCCCGATCAGCGTGCCGCCGGGGGAAGAGGTGGCCAGCGCCCGCCCGGTCAGCCGGATGCGGCGATGCTCGCGCCCCGCGGCATCGGCCAGTCCCACGCGCCAGCCCCGCGGTCCCAGCGCCCGGATCTCGCCCGCGTCGATCAGGAGGTCGGTCAGGTCGTGGCGCGCGGCGGCCTCGGCCAGCCGGTCGGCGGCCCAGCCCTGGGCAAGGCCGTTGAAGGTCAGCGCCATGCCGGGGCGAGCCAGCCGCACCTCGGACCGCGACCAGGCGACCGCATCCCAGCCGGCCAAGGCGCGGGCCGCCGCCTCGTCCCCGCCCCGGGCCCGCGCCAGCCACAGCGGCTGCACGGTCGGGTCGAAGGCGCCGCCGGTGGCGCGGTGCAGCCGGTCGGACAGGGCCAGAAGTTCCACCATTCCGGCCGCGGGAAAGCGCAGCCGCCCGTCGCGGTTCAGCCGCACCAGATCGGAATCGCGATGCAGCGAGAACAGGCTTTCGACATGGGCCAGCAGCCGCGCCGCCTCGGCGAAGAAGCCGCGGGCCTGCGCCGGGCTTGCCCCGTGCAGCCGCAGGGCGACATCGGCGCCCATGGCGCGGCCCTGCCATTCCTCGGGCGCGGCCTTCGCCATGGCGGGCAGCGCGGCGCAGGCGGTCAGCAGCAGGAAGCGGCGGCGGTTCATGGCGCATCTCCGGCCGGGGCGGCGCTGCGGGCGCGGCGTTTCAGCACCGGGCAGGTGCCGGGGTTGTTCATCACCACTTGGCAGCGCAGGCACAGCACGCATTCGTTGGGATTGATCCGGCCCAGGGGATCGATGGCGCCGACGGTGCATTTCGTCTCGCACAGCCGGCATTCGCGGCCGCATTGCGGGCGGCGCTTGAGCCAGTCGAAGATCTTCAGCTTGGCCGGGATCGCCAGCCCCGCCCCCAGGGGGCAAAGGTAACGGCAATAGAACCGCTCGATGAACAGCCCGCCGGCCAGCACCGCAAGCGCGAAGAGCACGAAGGGCCAGGCGCGCAGGAAGCGCATCGAGATCGCGGTCTTGAACGGCTCGACCTCGGCCAGGATCAGCGCCTGCTCCATGCTGTAGAAGCTCAGCGCGACGATGGCGACGAACAGCGTGTATTTGATCACCCAAAGCCGCTCGTGCAGCGCCTGCGGCACGGCGATCTGCCGCACCCCCAGCCGCTGGGCGGCGGCATTGGTCAGTTCCTGCAGCGCGCCGAAGGGGCAGAGCCAGCCGCAAAACACACCGCGGCCCCAGAACAGCAGCCCCAGCGCCACGGCGGACCAGATCAGGAAGATGATCGGCTCGATCAGGAAGGTCTCCCAGCGAAAGCCGGAGAGCAGCGCGTTCAGGAAGGCCACCACCTGCACCACGGAAAGCTGGCCGTTCAGCCCCCAGCCCAGCACGAAAAGCGTGGTGGCCAGAAAGCCCAGCCGCACCCGGCGCCACAGCACGGGCCGGCGCACCAGCGCCTCTTGCCCGAACAGGATCAGCGCCAGCACGAATAGCATGGCCCCGACCACGGCGATGCCGGGGATCTTCTTCAGCCAGAACTCCTGCCACAGCGGGACGCTCTCGGGCTCGGCTGCGGCGAAGGCTTCGGGCAGGCGGATGGTGGCGCGGATGGGCAGCGCGGCCTCTCCTCCCGCCACCAGCGGCCGGGTCGCGCTCACCACCAGATCGAAGGGCCGGCGCGGGTCGATGCCGCCGGCGGCGGGGTCGATGTTCAGCCGGAACAGGCTGATTTCCTTGAAGGCGGGCGCGTCGGGCAGCGCCAGCTTCTCGACCATGACGAAATCGCCGTCGCCCGGTTCGATCCGCAGCGCGCCCTGTTCGAAACCGATGCGCTCGAACCGGCCCGAGCGGCGCCATTCCGTGCCGCGCGGACTGTAAAGCCCGCGCGACAGCACCGCGACCAGCGCCTGCCCGGGTTGCAGCGCGCCCGCGGCGGCGGTGAACGCCTGCGCGCCCAGCAGGTTGCGGCCGACGGTCGGCGGGTCGATCAGCCCGGCATAAAGCTCCAGGAAGGGGGCGTCCGAAGGCTCGACCGGCACCTTGGCACCGGCAAAGGCGCGCGCCGCCTCGGCCATCGAGACCGTGACATGGCCGAACGCCCCCTCGGCCAGCAGGTCGGCCCAGGTCGCGGGGCGGTAGCCGACGCGGTCGATGCCGCCGCCGCCCAGCCCCTGCGCCTGCGCCAGCACCCGGGCGCTGCGCAGGATGCCGTCGCGGATCACCCCGGTCGAGACCGTGGCGCGCGAGATCACCTCGGGCAGCGCCTGGCCGTCTCCCGGCCCCTGCGACAGATCGACGCCCCGGAAGCCGTCCACATAGGCGGCGATATGCGCCTCGGAAATGCCGAGGCTCAGCACCGGCTCGGTCTGGCGCACCAGTTTCGCGCCGGCAATGGCGCCCTGCGGCGTCACCGCGACCAGCACGTCCAGCGGCTTGCCGGAATAGCCGGCGGTCGCCGCGATCTCCCAGGTCGAGCCGATCATGCCCAGCGCCCGGCCGTCGCGGCTGACGTTCCAGCCCGGCACCGGCGTTTCGCGGCGGTCCAGCATCACCGGCCCGTCCGCGTCGAACAGCGCCTGCGCCAGCGCCGCATCGGGAACGGAAAGCGGCTCGGGCCGGGCCGGAAGCGCCAGCAAGACCAGCGCCAGCAGCGCCAGCAGCAGGCGGCAGGGGGCAAGGGATAGATCGCCGGGCATCGCCATCCGCATCCGTGGTTGCCCGCCCCTGATCGCGCAAATGCCGCACCCCGACCTTAACAAAGGTCAAAGCCCCGCGCGCGAAATGCGCCCAGGAACGGCTTGAACGCGCGCCAGCAAATAGGAAAGCCAGATGAGACAAAGGACTCCAATCGCCAGACCGGGCCTGCTGGCCTCGGCAGCCCTGGCCCTTGTCCTTGGGCCGCTTGCGGCTATCGCACAGGAACAGGCCCCCGCCGCCAAGGACCCCAAGGCCGCGCTGGAAGATCACCAGACCAAGACCGACAACCGATACGAACCCTCGCTGGACAATCTGGCGCAGCAGGACGTGGCCGCCCCCGGCGCGCCCGAGGGCATCCCGGCCCTGTCGGACGCCCAGTATAACGAGGCCAACAAGATCTATTTCGAACGCTGCGCCGGCTGTCACGGCGTGCTGCGCAAGGGCGCGACCGGCAAGGCGCTGACCCCCGACCTGACGCGCGAGCTGGGCTTCGACTACCTGCAGACCTTCATCACCTACGGCTCGCCGGCGGGCATGCCGAACTGGGGCACCTCGGGCGAGCTTTCGGCCGAACAGGTCGACCTGATGGCGAACTACCTGCTTCTGGATCCGGCCGCGCCGCCGGAATTCGGCATGAAGGAGATGCGCGAGACCTGGAAGGTCCATATCGCCCCCGAGGACCGGCCCCAGGCGCAGGAGAACGACTGGGATCTGGACAACCTGTTCAGCGTCACCCTGCGCGACGTGGGCCAGATCGCGCTGATCGACGGCCAGACCTACGAGATCAAGTCGGTGCTGGATACCGGCTATGCGGTCCATATCAGCCGCCTCTCGGCCTCGGGCCGCTACCTGTTCGTCATCGGCCGCGACGGCAAGGTCAACATGATCGACCTGTGGATGAAGGAACCCGCCACAGTGGCCGAGATCAAGATCGGCTCGGAGGCGCGTTCCATCGAGACCTCGAAGATGGAGGGCTGGGAGGACAAATACGCCATCGCCGGGGCCTATTGGCCGCCGCAATACGTCATCATGGACGGCGAGACGCTGGAGCCGATGAAGATCCAGTCCACGCGCGGCATGATCTATGACGAGCAGGAATACCACCCCGAGCCGCGCGTCGCCGCGATCCTCGCCAGCCATTACCGGCCCGAGTTCATCGTCAACGTCAAGGAGACGGGCAAGATCCTGCTGGTCGACTATACCGACCTCAAGAACCTCAAGACCACCGAGATCGAGGCGGAACGCTTCCTGCATGACGGCGGCCTGGACGGCTCGCACCGCTACTTCATCACCGCCGCCAACGCCCGCAACAAGCTGGTGGTGATCGACACCAAGGAAGGCAAGCTGGTCGCGATCGAGGATACCGGCGGCCAGACCCCGCATCCGGGACGCGGCGCGAACTTCGTCCACCCGACCTTCGGCCCGGTCTGGGCGACCTCGCATATGGGCGACGATTCGGTGGCGCTGATCGGCACCGATCCCGAAGGCCATCCGGACAATGCCTGGAAGATCCTGGACAGCTTCCCGGCGCTGGGGGGCGGTTCGCTGTTCATCAAGACGCACCCGAATTCGCAGTATCTCTATGTCGATGCGACCCTGAACCCCGAGGCCGAGATTTCCGGCTCGGTCGCGGTCTTCGACATCAAGGCGATGACCGGCGACGGCTCGGACCCCGACTTCGTCACCCTGCCCATCGCCGAATGGGCCGGCATCACCGAGGGCCAGCCCCGCGTCGTGCAGGGCGAGTTCAACAAGGAGGGCACCGAGGTCTGGTTCAGCGTCTGGAACGGCAAGGACCAGCAATCGGCGCTGGTCGTGGTGGACGACAAGACGCTGGAGCTGAAGCACGTCATCAAGGACGAGCGGCTGGTGACCCCCACCGGCAAGTTCAACGTCTACAACACCAAGACCGACACCTACTGAGCGGTCACGACCCAGGCGGGCGCGTTCGCGCCCCCGTCCAGGCAGATTTTCCGAGGGGGTCCGACATGGCCGGCAAGATGGTGACGAACGGCGCGGCGACAAGCGGGGCGGCGGCCCGACCGCCCGGCAAGACGGCGCGCGAGGCGGTGCAGGGCCTGGCCGCGCACGAGGCGGCGGCCCGGACGGCGGCATCCGGCGGGGGGGTGGGCCGCGTCCACCTGATCGGCGCCGGTCCCGGCGATCCCGAGCTGCTGACGCTGCGGGCCCTGCGGCTTTTGCAACAGGCGGACGTGGTGGTGCACGACCGGCTGGTCTCGGACGAGGTGATGGCCTGCATCCCCGCCCATGTCCGGCGCATCCCGGTGGGCAAGGCGGCGGGCTTCCATCCCGTCCCGCAAGAGCAGATCAACGCCCTGCTGGTCGAGCTGGGCCTTTCCGGCCTGACCGTGGCGCGGCTCAAGGGCGGCGATCCGACGATCTTCGGCCGCGGCGGCGAGGAGTTCGAGGCCGTGACCGCCGCCGGCATCCCCTGCGACTATGTGCCCGGCATCACCGCGGCGCAGGGGGCGGCGGCCTCGGCCCGCTTTCCGCTGACGCATCGCGGGCTGGCGACCGGGCTGCGCCATGTCACCGGCCACCGGGCCCGGGACGCGGCGCTGGATCTCGACTGGGCCTCGCTGGCCGATCCGCAGACCACGCTGGCCGTCTATATGGGCGCGGCCAACATGGCCGAGATCGCGGCCGAGCTGATCCGCCACGGCATGCCCTCCGACCTGCCGGTGCTGGCCGTGTCTCAGGCCAGCACCCCGCAAGAGCAGCGGCTGCACGCCACGCTTCAGGATATCCCCGACGCCCTCGCGCGCCGACCGCTGCCGGCGCCGTTGCTGTTCATCCTCGGCCATGTCGCGGCGCTGGCCGAGGATTGCGCCCTGCCCCAGGGGGTCGGCCGCCCGGAATGGCGGCTGGTGGCGCATGGCTAGGCTGGCGCTCCTGCTGGCGCTGCTGGCCGGGACCGCGGTCGCGGGACCGCCCGACGCCGCGCGGCAGGATCAGCTGCGCCATCTGGTGCGGCAGGATTGCGGCTCGTGCCACGGCTTGCGGCTGACCGGCGGGCTGGGCCGCCCGATCACCGCCGGGGCGCTGGCTGGGCGCGATGCCGAGGATCTGGCCGGCCTGATCCTGGACGGCATGCCCGGAACCGCCATGCCGGGCTGGCGCCCGCTGCTGACCGAGGACGAGGCGCGCTGGATCGCCGATTACCTTCTGACGACGGAGACGCAATGATGCTCAAGGCAATTCTCGCCGCCCTGATGATCGCCGCCCCGGCGCTGGCCGGGGAGTTGCGCGGCACCGGCGATCTGGGCCTGATCGTCGAGCGCGAGGCGGGCTCGCTGCTGGTCGTGGACCGCAGCGAACGCGCCGCGCTCGGCCGGATCGAGGGCCTGGGCGACCTGTCCCATGCCAGCCTGGTCTATTCCCCCGACGAACGCTTCGCCTATGTCTTCGGCCGCGACGGCGGGCTGACCAAGGTCGATATCCTGACCCGTCAGGTGGTCCGCCGCGTGGTGCAGGCCGGCAATTCCATCGGCGGGGCCATTTCGGACGACGGCCGGCTGGTCGCGGTGGCGAATTACGAGCCGGGCGGCGTCCGGGTCTTCGACGCCGAGACGCTGGAGCCGGTGGCGGATGTGCCGATGGGCTCGAAAACCGTGGGCATCGCCGATGCGCCGGGCTCGCGCTTCGTCGTCGCGACCTGGGACACGGGCGAGGTCTGGATCCTCGACCATGCCGCCGATCCGGCACAGCCTGGGGTGACGAAGCTGGAGGGCATCGGCGCCAATCCCTATGACGCGCTGCTGACCGGCGACGGGCGGCGCTATATGGTCGGGCTGTTCGGCGAAAAGGGGCTGGTGCAGGTCGATCTGTGGCAGGACCCGCCCGAGGTCACGCGCTTCCTGCCCGATTACGGCAAGGACCAGCCGGACCTGCCGGTCTACAAGATGCCGCATCTGCAGGGCTGGACGCTGGCCGAGGGGGTCTTTGCCCTGCCCGCCGTGGGGCTGCACCAGCTGCTTTGGGTCGATGCCGACGGGCTGGCCGAGATCGCCCGCACCGACCTGGCCGGGCAGCCGGTCTTTGCGCTGGCCCGCCCCGACAAGCGCGAGATCTGGGTGAATTTCGCCCCGCCCGACAATGACAAGCTGCAGGTGGTGGACGCGCTGACCCATGAGGTCATCGACACGCTGACCCCCGGCAAGGGCGTGCTGCACATGGAGTTCGCCCCGCGCGGGCGCGAGGTCTGGCTGTCGGTCCGCGACGAGAACCGGGTCGAGATCCGCGACGCCCGCTCGCGCGCGGTGCTGGGCGAGATCGAGGCGCGCGCGCCCTCGGGGATCTTCTTCACCGACCGCGCGCATCGGACGGGGCTGTGACCATGGACGACCTGGACCTGCGCCTGCTCGACGGCTTCCAGCGCGACCTGCCGCTGGTGACCCGGCCCTTTGCCGCCATGGCCCACCGCCTCGGGACCAGCCAGGCCGAGGTCATCGCCCGCCTGACCCGGCTGCGCGACGAAGGCATCGTCTCGCGCATCGGCGCCACCTGCCGGCCGAACACCGCCGGCGCCTCGACGCTGGCGGCGCTGCGGGTGCCCGACCGGCGCATGGAGGAGGTCGCGGCGCTGGTCGGGGCCGAGCCGGGCGTCAACCATGCCTATCTGCGCGAGGGCAGCGAATGGAACCTGTGGTTCGTCGCCACCGCCCCCGATGCCGCGGCGCTGGCCGAAAGCCTCGCCCGGATCGAGGCGGCGACGGGCCTTGCCGTGCTGTCCCTGCCGCTGGTGCGCGCCTTCAACATCGACCTGGGCTTTCCGCTGATCGGCCCGCGCCGCGCCATGGCGCTGGACCGGCCCGCCGACCTGGACGCCCTGCGCCCGCGCGACCGCGCGCTGATGCAGGCGCTTTCGACCGGGCTGGCGCTGATCCCGCGCCCCTTCGTCGCGCTGGGACAGGCGCTTCACCGCAGCGAGGCCGAGGTGATCTCGCGCATCCGCGCGCTGGCCGAGGCGCGCATCCTGACCCGGGTCGGGGTGATCGTGAAGCATCGCGCACTTGGCTGGTGCGAGAATGCCATGGTGGTCTGGCGCCTGCCCGAAACGGCCGTCGAAACCGCCGGCACCGCGCTGGCGGGGGTGCCGGGGGTGACGCTTTGCTATCAGCGGCGCTGCGTGCCCGGGCTGTGGAACTGGCCGCTGTTCTGCATGATCCACGCCCGTTCCCGCGCCGAGGCGATGGCGGTGCTGGCCGAGGCCCGCGCCCTGCCGGAACTGGCCCGCGTGCCGCATCGCATCCTGTTCTCGACCCGCTGCTTTCGCCAGCGCGGCGCCACCATCGAGGTCGCCGCATGAGACGCCGGACCCTGCCGCCCGAGGCGCTGGACGATACCGACCGCGCCATCCTGAACCGCCTGCAAGAGGGGTTTCCCCTGACTCCGCGGCCCTTCGACGATGCCGGCGCGGCGCTTGGCCTGACCGGGACCGCGCTGATCGAGCGGCTGGAACGGCTGCGCGAGATCGGCGCCATCACCCGCTTCGGCCCCTTCTACGATGCCGCGGCGATGGGCGGGGCCTTCTGCCTTTGCGCGCTCTCCGCGCCCGAGGCGGATTTCGACCGCATCGCCGCGCTGGTCAACGCCCATCCCGAGGTGGCGCATAACTATGCCCGCGACCATGCGCTGAACATGTGGTTCGTGCTGGCCACCGCCACGCCCGAGGGCATCGGAGAAACCTGCGCAAGGATCGAGGCCGAGACCGGGCTGACCGTCTGGCGCTTTCCCAAGCTGCGGGAATTCTTCATCGGCTTCCGGGTGGCGGCATGACGGCGCTGGACGATACCGACCGCCGGCTGATCGCCGCCACGCAGGCCGGGCTGCCGCTGGTCGAAGCGCCCTATGCCCGGATCGCCGCCGATCTGGGCCTGACCGAGGCGCAGGTCATCGCCCGGCTGGCCGCCATGCAGGCCAAGGGCGTGATCCGCCGCATCGCCATCGCGCCCAACCATTACGCGCTGGGAATGACCGCCAACGGCATGAGCGTCTGGGACGTGGACGACGCGCGGGCGGAAGCCCTGGGCGAAAGGGTGGGCGCGCTGGATTTCGTGACGCATTGCTACCTGCGGCCGCGCGCGCCGGTCTGGCGCTACAACCTCTTCGCCATGCTGCACGGCCAGAGCCGCGCCGAGGTCGAGGACAAGCGCGCCCGGGTCCGCGCCCTGCTGGGCACCGCCTGCCGGGGCGACGACATCCTCTATTCCACCCGCATCCTGAAAAAGACCGGCCTGCGCCTGAAGGACGGCTAAGAAAGGCAAAGCCATGTTCCGCCTGACCCAATACATGCACCAGCTTCTGGACCCCTCGCCGCCGCGCCGCCGCAGCCGGCCGGATGCGGTCCGCCCGGTGGTGATCTGGAACCTGACCCGCAGCTGCAACCTGAAATGCCGCCATTGCTATACCGTCTCGGCCGACCGGCCCTTTCCCGGCGAGCTGACGCATGAGCAGGCCATGGCGGTGCTGCGCGACCTGTCGGATTTCCGCATCCCGGCGCTGATCCTGTCGGGGGGCGAGCCGATGTCGCGCTTCGACTTCTGGGAACTGGCCGAGGAGGCGCGGCGGCTGGACTTCCGCCACCTGTCGCTGTCCACCAACGGCACCAGGATCGACGCCGGCAACGTGGAGCGGCTGGCCGGGCTGGGCTTCGACTATGTCGGCATCTCGCTGGACGGGATCGGGGCGGTGAACGACTGGTTCCGCGGCGTCGAGGGGGCCTTCGACCAAGCGCTGGCCGGCGTACGGGCCTGCAAGGCGCAGGGCGTCAAGGTCGGCCTGCGCTTCACCATCACCGAGGGCAATGCCCATCACCTGCCCGCCATGCTGGACCTGTGCCGCGACGAGGGCGTGGACAAGTTCTACCTGTCGCATCTGGTCTATGCCGGCCGCGGCGACAAGCACCGGGGCGAGGATACCGAACATGCCCGCACCCGCCGCGCCATGGACCTGCTGATCGCCCGCGCCTGGGAGGCGGTCGAGCGGGCCGAGCCGCTGGAGGTGGTCACCGGCAACAACGATGCCGATGCGGTCTATTTCCTGCGTTGGGCCGAGACGCGCTTTCCGCCCGCCGCCGTCGCGCATCTGCGCGCGCATCTGGAGGCCTGGGGCGGCAACTCCTCGGGCCTCGGCGTCGGCAATATCGACCCGCAGGGCCGCGTCCATCCCGACACCTATTGGTCGGACTATACCTTGGGTTCGGTCAAGGAACGGCCGTTTTCCGCGATCTGGACCGGGGACGACCCGATCCTGGCCACGCTGCGCACCCGGCCGCGGCCGCTGAAGGGGCGCTGCGGCGCCTGCGCCTATCAGGCGGTCTGCGGCGGCAATACCCGCATCCGGGCGCTGCAACTGACCGGCGACCCCTGGGCCGAGGATCCGGCCTGCTATCTCTCGGGCTCCGAGATCGGCGCAGAGGGCGCCGACCTGGACCGCCTTGCCGTCACGCCTTTCCGGGGAAAAAGCCATGATCCGGCCCATCGCTTTCTTTAGCCTGCTGCTCGCCCTGCCGCTGGTGGCCCAGGCCGACCCGGCCGCCGACTATGCCGAGCATTGCGCCGCCTGCCATGGCGAGGATCGGCTGGGCGGCACCGGCCCGGCGCTGATCCCCGAGACGCTGGGCCGCGTGCGCGGCATCGACGCGGTGATCGCCCAGGGCCGGGTCTCGACCCAGATGGAGGGCTTTGCCGACCGGCTGTCGCCCGAGGCCATCGCCGCGCTGGTCGGCTATGTCACCGCGCCGCTGGACCAGCGCCCGGACTGGAGCGCCGAGCAGATCGCCGCCAGCCGCGAGATGAATGCCGACTATCAGCCGGCGGACAAGCCGGTCTTTGCCGCCGATCCGCTGAACATCACGCTGGTGGTCGAGACGGGCGACCATCACGTCAGCGTGCTGGACGGCGACACGTTCGAGGTTCTGGACCGCTTCGCCACCCCCTTCGCCGTGCATGGCGGGCCGAAATTCAGCCCGGACGGGCGCTTCGTCTACATCATGTCGCGCGACGGCTGGGTGCAGAAATACGATATCTGGTCGCTGGCCGAGGTCGGCCGCATCCGCGCCGCGCTGAACAGCCGCAACATCGCCATCAGCCCGGACGGCCGGCGCATCGCGGTGGCGAACTACCTGCCGGAAAGCCTGACCATCCTGGATTCGGACCTGAACCCGCTGCGGCTGATCGACACGCAGGTCGACGGCATCCCCAGCCGGGTCAGCGCCGTCTATCAGGCGCCGCAGCGCCACAGCTTCGTGCTGGCGCTGAAGGACGCGCCCGAGATCTGGGAGGTCGCGACCGCCGACCTGTCCATCCGCCGCATCCCCATCGACGAGCCGCTGGACGATTTCTTCTTCTCGCCCGACTATCGCCAGCTGATCGGCGCCAACCGCGACGGCGACAAGGGCGTGGTGATCGACCTGGACGACGGGCACAAGGTGGCGGAGCTGCCCCTGCCGGGGATGCCGCATCTGGGCTCGGGCATCACCTGGGAACGCGACGGCCGCCGGGTCATGGCTACCCCGCATCTGGGCGAGGGCGTGCTTTCGGTCATCGACATGCAGGACTGGAGCCTGGTCAAGCAGATCAAGACCGACGGTCCCGGCTTCTTCCTGCGCGGCCATGCCACCAGCCCCTATGTCTGGGCGGACGTGTTCTTCGGCCCGCACAAGGACGAGATGCACATCATCGACAAGCAGACGCTGGAGATCGTCAGGACCCTCGCGCCCTTCCCGGGCCAGACCTTCGCCCATAGCGAATTCACCCGCGACGGCAGCCATGTGCTGGTCTCGCTGTGGGAGGACGAGGGCGCGGTCGTGGTCTATGATGCCAGGACGCTGGACGAGGTGAAACGGCTGCCGATGCGCAAGCCTTCGGGGAAATACAATGTCTGGAACAAGATCACCTTCGAGGACGGAACCAGCCACTGACGGCTGGCCCGCCTGGAAACTGGCGCTGCTGTTCTATCCCTTCGCGGCGGCGGCGGTCTGGATCAACCTGTTCATGCTGTCGCTGCTGGCCAGCTGGACCGGCCTGCCGGTGCTGGCACCGCTGCGGGCGGCCGGGGCCGCGCTGGTGCTGGGCGTGCCGGCGGCCTGGGCCTCGGGGCGCTGGATCCGCGGCCTGATGGACCGCGCCCGCCCGCGCGGCTGAACGGCTGAACGGCTGAACGGCTGAACGGCTGAACGGCTGAACGGCTGAACGGCTGAACGGCTGAACGGCTGAAGCACCTTGGGCAGGATCATAACTAAAGATTATCATAGCCATACAAACATATAAATTCCAAGTATTTTTAAAGCTGCTAGAACCTGTCGGCAGAGGGAGTGCAGATTCGCACGAGCCATCCGCTGCGGTCGCATGGCGGCCGCGGTCCGCACCCGGTATCTGC